>CAIKXA010000046.1 GCA_903831295.1 uncultured bacterium
CATGCCCATCAGGCTGTCATTCTTGGCGGTGAATTGAATACCATCGGTCCAACCTGTTGAGAACATTTGGTTCACAACAGATCGTTCAACGCCAAGTTGATTGGCTGAAGAAACAAGTTCTTCACGAAGGAATGGGCTCTTGAATTGACCCATCATTAAACTCATACCGTTACCCATGTCCTTGTTGATGTAAGCATCTTCAAGATTGGCGGTGGAGTTTGTACCGTTACCACTGTTTGCACCAGCGGTGTTGTATGGACTGCTTGCTGAATTAACAGTTTGTGAACCAGCTGGCAAATAAGCCATGGTCACTTTGTACTGCCAGCTTGGATCAACAACGTTACCGGAGAAGCTGAGCTTGGCTCGGCGAATTTCGGTTCCGTATTGAGCCTTAGTTGCGTTTGTATTACCCGCACCACCAGCTGATATAGGGGCCTTGGAAGCATTCCAAGATGAATTGGTTGACCAGGCGTATGAACTACGAACCTGAACTTGACCATTCACTTGCAACTTGAAGTTTCCATCTGGGCTGGCAATGAAGAATCCATTGTTGTAGCCAGAGGTTGCTGCGGTTGCTTGAAGGCTTGAGCGGGTGTCCGCGTCTGCCATCACGTCTTGAACTACGCTGCGGATTTGGCTAGCGCGTTCTTCTGTAAGCCACTTGTCGCCGTTTTGGCTCTTCAACTCATTGAGCTCTTTCTTCAACTCAGCGATTTGTGCGTTAGTGTCGTTTGTCGCCTCAACGGACGCTGCTGTAGCCGAAGCGGCAACGGCAGTGAAAGCGAGAAGACCAACAAATTTTGTCAAACTCATTGCATGTGCTCCTGATATAAAAGTAATTTCTGGTATTCACCCTGACCCTGGGTTCGTACCTTGCGTCATCCACCCTGCCGTCGGTGTCCTTGCCACAAAGGCAAAGACCGGAGGGAGTTCTCAACCTATCGGTCTAAAGAGATCCGTAAGTTGAGGGCAAGATCATAGTGTCGTTGAATTTATTGTGTAGTGTTTGGGATAAAAATATTCATTTTTAAGGCGTTAGGGGGGTTTTAAAGGCCTATGTTGGGTTTGTAAGTTGTTGTGCCACAATATGTTGAGTGTTTTTTAAACATGCAAAATTTTGTTTAGCAAATTTATTTTGCTTTTTTTTGCAATTAGTGCAGAAAAAATTCATTTTTGGGCGCTTTTGAATGACGCGCCCGGCTTAACGGCGCGCTGGTTTTGCGCGGCTTTGGCCAGTTGGATTTGGAGTAAGAAGCTCAAATGCCGCAGAAATATGCTCAATTTTGATTATTTCAAGGGACTTAGGAGCTTGGACCTTTTGTGAAGCGGGCACAACTAGGCGGGTTACACCACGTCTTGCGGCCGCGGCAATACGTTCATGCATTTGAGAAACAGGGCGTAATTGCCCAGAGAGTCCAATTTCACCGATTGCTGCGAAACCATCTGGCACGGCGCGGCCAAGTCGGGCGCCAGCAACTGCAAGTGAAATAGCTAAATCTGCGGCGGGTTCAAGCACTTTTAGGCCGCCCGCGGCGGCGGCGTAAACATCTTGGTCGCCTAAACGCAGACCGCCGTGTTGTTCTAGCACAGCAATCAACATTGCAAGGCGGCTTGCGTCCACGCCCGAGGCTTTTCTTTTTGCGGCGCCAACCAAACCTGTTGCGGTAAGCGCTTGAACTTCCGCAAGCAAGCATCGCGTGCCGGCCATAGTTGGAACACACACCGAGCCAGGTCGTGGAGCAAGTGACGGGTCCGCGGCAAGCGCGCTTTCATCAACTTGGCGCAGACCAAGCGAAGTCATTTCAAATAGACCAACTTCAAGCGTGCTACCAAAACGATTTTTTGCGGCGCGCACAACGCGGTGCGCGTAATGACGGTCGCCTTCGAAACTCAGAACCACATCTACTAAGTGTTCCAACAGGCGCGGGCCTGCAAGTAATCCGTCTTTGGTGACGTGACCCACAATTACAACGATAATTCCCGTTGTTTTTGCAAGCGCAACCAAATCAAGCGCGCATCGGCGCAGTTGCGAAACACTGCCGGGAACGGCGTCAATGTCCACGCGGTGAACAAGTTGAATTGAATCAACAACCAACACGGTTGGATTGAGTTTTCGCGCCTGCTCAATAATGCGCGCAAGATTGCTCTGCGCGTGAATCCATAAATTTTTCTCGCGTGCAATATTTTGAGTGCGTTTGGTTATGGTGGGAATTTCTTGCGTGTCAGTTGAATCGGATTTGGAATTTTGTGAAAGAGAATTTTCAAATGAAGAAGTTGGCGTGCCTTGCGTGTGGTTGAAAGAAGTTGTGGTCGCTGTTTCTAAACGCTCAGCGCGAAGGCGCAATTGATGCGCGCTCTCTTCACTGCTTGCGTACAGCACGGTGCTTCCACCATCGGCTAGAGCCGCAAGAGCTTGCAACAGAAGCGTGCTTTTTCCAATTCCGGGATCGCCACCAAGCAACACAACGCTGCCAGGAACAAATCCGCCGCCAAGCACGCGGTCAAACTCCGCCACCCCACTGGCAATGCGGGGAATAAGCGACGCCTGAATTTCACCAAGTGGTTGCGCCTCACTTGAGAGCTCAGTGTCCATGTGAACACTGACAGGCAACATGCCGGGCGTTGGTTTGGCTTCAACGAATCGCTGCAGCGAATCCCAAGTGCCGCAATCTGGGCACTTGCCCAACCACTTTGGATGGTTGGCACCACAAGCGCCGCATAGATAAGACACGCGTTCTTTTGCCACGCGGTGATTCTACGGCGCAGGCGGATGCCTCGGTGAAATCGGGCGCAAATGCAGCAATATTTATCACTTTTTGTTTGGCAATACAGACAGCGACACCAATCGAGTCGGAGTTTCGATCGGCGTCGCATAGTGACGAGCAATTAGGTGTGCTGTGGTGATGCGCCATCGCATCACCAAGTTTGGCAAGTGCGCAAGCGCTCTTGTTAAGAACAATATAGTGCGTCTTTGACAATTTTCACAGTGATTGTTGGAATTATTTTAAAAATTGTTTGAAGCGCCAACAGTGAGTGAGTGATTACGATGAAGGCGTGCTTGCATTCAAACCAACAAACGATGGACGGGTTGGCGTATCAATTTGGAAAACAGTTGATGCGTTGTGGCAACTTGCAAGGCTTGCGGTGTTGTCAAATTTTAAATTACGCGGCGCATATTGGAAGTGGCGCGCCGAAACTGCTTTTGGAACAAATGCGAAGCGCATGCCATCGCGTGCCGCGCGCTTGAGGGCCGTGCTTCAATATGGCGCTTGGGTTGGACAAATGCGAAGACTTGCCGCGCGTGGTCGATGAATTACAAGATTGTTTGTGCTCGCAAAAATGTGCACAACATGTGGCGCGCTGGCATAAGTTGTTTTAGCAAAACACTTTGTGTAAAAAATATTTTGTGGACACCCTTACGGTTGCCGCCGTGGGTGTTGATGCGCTGAAATGTTCGCAAGTGAATTCTGGGATGGTGATCAACAGACAAATCTGGTGGATGTTTGCCGAGCGACCTAGTGAATACTCAGCGGGCCCTGGCGCGGATCTGGAATTGCCGCATCGCTCATGGCAATTGGATGGCGGCTAACCGAACCAGTGCCATCGACCATTGGGCTGAAACGGCTTCCAACCATGGGAATACGGTGATTTGGAGAGGCTTGGCGTGGCATAAGTGGCGAAACCAAATACAGCACCGCGATGCAACCAATGGAGCCAATCCAAATGTATGAATTCCAACCCATGAACACGAATCCGGCCGTCATGAGCAACACCATCAGCGAAGTTGGAATAAGGCCTTCCCAAGCCAGGCGCATGAGTTGATCAAAGCGGAAGCGCGGAAGCGTCCAGCGAATGGCCATGGCGAATGCGACCATGAAGATCACCTTGGCGATCATCACGGCGAATTGCGCGCCGATGAGAAGCAGGCTGCCTTCAGCTGGCAAGTCGAACCATAAACCGAATGGACTAATGCTCCAGCCACCAAGGAAAAGCAAACTGAAGAACGCGGCGCCGGTGATAAGGTGGAAGTATTCGCCCAAGAAAAACATGGCGAAGCGCATGCTGGAATATTCCGTGTGGTAGCCGCCAACCAATTCACTTTCCGCTTCGGCCAAATCAAATGGCGCGCGGTTGGCTTCGGCAAGTAAGCATGTATAGAAGATGATGGCGGCGACAGGTTGCTGCACAATGTTCCACATGCCGTTGCCGGTTTGAGCCACAACAATTCCGTATGGGTCAAGATTGCCAGCCGTAAGAATGATGCAAAGCAGCGACAAACCCATTGGAATTTCATATGAAATCATTTGCGCGCTGGCGCGAAGGCCGCCCAAGAAACTGAACTTGCTATTGCTAGCCCAGCCACCAAGCGCAACGCCGTACACACCAAGGCTTGCGATGGCCAGCAAATAAATCATGCCAATACTCACCACGGCGCCGCACATTTTCACGCTGATGCCTTCAAGACCAAGCGTTGCGGCAAGACCAAATGGCAAGGTGTCAAAGTTCAGTGTGCCGGCCCACGGAACAATTGTGAATGTGATCATGGCGGGAACCATGAGCAACGCGGGCGCGATCATGAACAACACCTTGTCGGCGCCCGCGGGAACAAATTCTTCCTTCATAAGAAACTTCAAACCGTCGGCGATGGGTTGCAACAAGCCGAATGGTCCGGTGCGATTTGGTCCCACGCGGTCCTGCATCCATGAACTCAGTTTGCGCTCCAGCATGATTGAGTAGGCGCAACCAATCAAGATCACATGCAACATAATCACGATGACGATAAGGCCAACAATGATTTGCATGGTTTGCGGAAGCGCGGGAAGCCATGAAGGCAGATATTGATTCAGGTTGAGCGACATATGGGTTGGCATTCTAGGCAGATGCTAAAAAATGCAAGTGGGGGTTGCGGGCGGTTTGTGTAAGGGCGGCAGAAAGACTGCGTTTACCTTTTTGACCGACTATTTTTTGAAACCCGTGATGGCGGATATTTTTGGGGGCGACCCGCGTGAATTAGTTATGAACGGGCGTTGAGTGAGGGGATTTATTGGTGGCGCAAGCAATCTGCGGCGTTGGTGTTGATGTGGGTTTGAAAGAGGGTCGCGCAAGGTGCGGAAAATAATCTTGGATAGCAAACACATTCCATGGTTCGGCTTGCATGCCGGCAATGGCTTGCACCGCGGCGCGCGCGCCAGAAATTGTCGTAACAATTGGAACCCCACTGCGCACGGCTTGTGCGCGAATTTTCCCCTCGTCGGTTTCGCCACCCTTGCGCGTGGCGGTGTTCAGAATTAAATGCACTTCACCGCTGCGAATAAGGTCAAGCACGTTGGGGCGCGCGCCTTCAGAAATTTTACGCAGCACGGTGGCGGGAATATTTTGTTTGGAAAGTTCCGCGTGCGTTCCGTGTGAGGCGAATATTTTGAAACCCATTCGAATGAGCGAGCGTCCGAGTTCACACACGTGACGCTTGTCGCTTTCACGCACCGAGACAAAAACATTTCCATTGATGGGCAACATCACACCCGCCGCCATTTGCGCTTTGGCAAACGCAACGGGCAGGCTTCGGTCCGCGCCCATGACTTCGCCGGTGGAGCGCATTTCTGGACCAAGGATCACATCCACGCCAGGAAATTTTGCGAACGGAAAAACGCTTTCTTTCACCGCGAAGAAACCCGCGTCGGGGGTTTCGTGCACATTGAGTTCATCAAGTGATGCGCCCATCATTACGCGCGCGGCAAGGCGCGCATACGCAACACCCTTCGCCTTGCTGATAAATGGCGTCGTGCGACTGGCGCGCGGATTCACTTCAAGCACATAAATCACATCGTCCTTTACGGCCATCTGTACGTTCATAAGTCCGCGCACGCGAAGTTTTTTTGCAAGCGCCATGGACTGCTCTCGAATGCGGCGCACGATTACCGGCGAAAGTGAATATGGCGGCACGGTGCAAGTGCTGTCGCCCGAATGAATGCCAGCCTCTTCAATGTGCTCCATCACGCCACACACAACCGCGCGTGGGTTTGGGCTTTTTTGCGGGACAAGTTTTGTCTGTGAACTTTCGTCGGGCGAGAAGTCCGCGATCACATCAACATCAACCTCAATTGCGTCGGCGAGAAAGTGGTCCACCAAGATTGGTGTTTCGGCAAGGTCGCTCACCTCGACGGCCTTGGTCATATAGCGACGCAAACTTGTTTCATCAAAGCAGGTTTCCATACCGCGTCCACCAAGCACATAACTTGGACGCACTAAAACCGGATAGCCAATGCGACCGGCAATTTCCACGGCTTGCTCAAGTCCGCGCGCAATACCTGATGGAGGTTGCGCAAGACCAAGTTCATCAATGACTTTCTTAAATCGATCGCGGTCTTCCGCGTCGTCAATACTTTGCAGGCCAGTTCCAATAAGTGGAACACCAGCCTTGGCAAGTCCGTGCGCCAAATTCAGCGGAGTTTGCCCACCAAATTGCACAATCACGCCAACAACGCCGCCACTGCGCGCGCCTTGGTCAATGCCGCCGCCATTCAGGCGCTCAATGCAATTCAGTGTGTCTTCAAGCGTGAGCGGCTCGAAGAAAAGTAAATCACTGGTGTCAAAATCCGTGCTCACGGTTTCTGGATTGGAGTTGATCATTACGCTTTCAAGACCCATTTCCGCGCATGCGAAAGAAGCTTGGCAACAGCAATAATCAAATTCAATTCCCTGGCCAATGCGATTGGGTCCACCACCAAGAATGATGACTTTGGGCGTGGCGGTGATTCTGATTTCGTCATCAAGCATGCGCTTGCCGTTGTGGGTGAAGGCGCGCTCGTATGTGGAATAAAAATATGGAGTGGCGGCGTCAAATTCGGCGGCGCAAGTGTCCACCAGTTTGTACACGGGCTCAATGCCGACATTCTTGCGATGCGCGCGCACTTTCAAAATGGTGTCGGTGGTGATGGCGCCTAAATACAAGTTGGCAAGTTGCGCGTCGGAGTAGCCGTGCGCTTTTGCTTGGAACAAAATCTCGTTAGGCAATTCATCTAGCGATTTATATTTGCACAACACTTCTTCAAAGGCCACCAACTCCGCAAGTTGAGACACATACCACGGGTCGTAACCAGTGAGCTCACTAACCCGCTCCACGCTCCACGCGCACTTCAGCGCGTAACGCACGTAATACAAGCGCCCTTGGCTTGCCACAGTAAGTTTTCGCACAAGAGTTTCTTCCGGGATCGGCCAAGCAGCGCCCCCGACGTCGGCAAGTTTGTTGGCGGTGTCGCGCCGCGCCGCAAGCCACTTGTCGTTGCGATCAAGACCAAATCCATGGCGCTTGACCTCCATGGAGCGAATCACTTTTTGCAGCGCTTCTTTAAATGTGCGACCAATGCTCATGGCCTCGCCAACACTTTTCATTTGCGTGGTGAGGCGTTCGTCGGCTTCCGGGAATTTTTCAAATGTCCAGCGGGGCATCTTCACCACGACATAGTCAAGCGTTGGTTCAAAGCACGCGCTGGTGTTTCCCACAACATCATTGCGCAGTTCATCAAGCGTGTAGCCAACGGCAAGTTTGGCGGCAATCTTTGCGATTGGAAAACCAGTCGCCTTGCTGGCCAGCGCGCTGGAGCGACTCACGCGCGGATTCATTTCAACAACAACCATGTCGCCGTTTGCGGGATTCACCGCGAACTGCACGTTGCTACCGCCAGTTTCAACACCCACCGCGCGCATAATGCTGAACGCCGCGTCGCGCATGCGTTGATATTCCTTGTCGCTCAGCGTCATGATTGGCGCAATGGTGATGCTGTCACCGGTGTGCACGCCCATGGCGTCTAGATTTTCAATTCCGCACACAATGATGCAATTGTCCTTGCGATCGCGCACCACCTCAAGCTCATATTCCTTCCAGCCCAGCGCGCTTTGATCGATCAACACCTGGCCAATCATGCTGGCGGAAATTCCGCGCCGCGTGATTTCTTCAAGCTCATCCATGTTCCACGCAATGCCGCCGCCAGAACCACCAAGCGTGAACGCGGGGCGAATGATCGCGGGCAAACCAATTTCTTGCACGAATGCTTTTGCGTCCTCAACCGTTGTCACGGTCCGCGACTTCGGTTGCCTCAGTCCAAGTTTTTCCACGATGGCGCGGAAGGCCTCGCGATCCTCCGCGCGGTGGATGGCTTTGCGATCAGCGCCGATCATTTCAACATTCATGCGCGCAAGCGTGCCGTCGTCATGCAGCGCGCACGCGCAATTCAAAGCGGTCTGACCACCAAGCGTTGGCAACAGCGCGTCAATAGGTGTGCCAAGATCGCGCTCCTTCTCAAGAACCTTTCGCACGGCCTCGGGAGTGATGGGTTCAATGTAGGTGCGGTCGCTAAACGCCGGATCCGTCATAATGGTTGCGGGATTGGAGTTGATCAACACAACTCGGTAGCCTTCTTCGCGCAACGCCTTGCATGCCTGCGTTCCGGAATAATCAAACTCACAACCTTGACCAATCACAATTGGTCCGCTGCTGATGATCAGGATTGTGTGGATGTCTTCGCGTCGTGGCATTGAAATTTCTCGTGCGTGAAAGTGTTCGCAAAATGCCGTTGTAAATGGCTTTCACAAACAAACCAAGTCTAGCGAGATGGGTGAAATTGAGAGCGCGTTTCAGGCGCGCAAATAAATAAATATTGAATTGATCTTTGTATTTTTTGGAGGAGGCTTGGAAATCTAAAGGATGCGCGCCAAGCGATTCATGGACGGCCAAAAAATAATTGGGTCGCTAGCATGGCGTTCGTGATCGCGGCAATAGAAGGTGAACTTATTTCGGTGGGCGGACAATCGGCGTTAATTCGCTCGGGCGCGATGACCTACGAGGTGCTGATTCCGGCCGCGGACGCGCCGTCGTTGGCGGGCGTGATTGGTTCCAATGTGAATTTTGTCACGCTGCATTATTTGGAGAGCCAAGGACAGGGTTCCAGCTTTTGGCCGCGCCTGATTGGCTTTCAATCCGTCAGCGACCGTGATTTCTTTGAGTTGTTGACCAGCGTTAAGGGAATTGGAAATCGCAAGGCGTTGCGTGCGCTGCAGCGCTCGTTCGCGGATATCGCCGCAATGATTGAGCAGAAAGATTTTGCCGCACTGCAATCTTTGCCCGAGATTGGTCGCAAGACTGCGGAAACAATTGTTGTGGAACTCAAGGACAAAGTTGCGCGATTCACCTTGGGCGCCACAAATCCGGCGCGCTCGACCGGCTCGGCCAAACTTTCAGGCGCGGTGGCGGATGCGGTGGTTGTGCTTATGCAACTAGGCGAATCACGCGTTGTCGCCGAGAGATTGGCGGAACGCGCCGCGCTTGTGGTGGGAAAATCCGCCGCGGCGGAGGCGATTGTCGCGGCGGCCCTGCAACTCAAAGGTCAGGCCTAAAGCAAAATTTCCGCGCGCGCGCAATGTGTGCACAAATCGCATTGCGTTCATAATCAAATTCGCGGCGCGCTATATAAATAGCCACGCACAAATCCCTCGCATGTTTGGCTAACATTCAAACATGCGCTACGCAATGATCATGGCGGGTGGGAGTGGCACACGACTTTGGCCCATGAGTCGCAAGGCTCTACCAAAGCAACTCCTCCCATTTATTGGCGGTAAAAGTCTTTTGGAAATCGCCGGCGCGCGCCTGGAGGGAATTGTTCCGGCCGAGCGTAGGTTGGTGTGTGCGGCGGATTCTTATAAGGCGCAAGTGATGCGAGCCGTGCCATCTCTTACAAATGAAAATTGGTTGGGTGAACCAATGGGCCGTGACACGTTGAACGCGGTTGGTTTCGCGGCGGCCGTTCTTGCAAAGCGCGATCCCAATGCTGTGTTTGTGGTGCTTACCAGCGACCACCTGATTGAGCCACAAGAAGAATTTGCGCGGCGACTTGACGCCGGTTTTCAACTTGTTGAAAAAGATCCAACGCGCTTTGTGACATTTGGAATTACGCCAACTTTCGCCGCCACGGGCTATGGCTATGTTGAACGTGGCGATCCCATCGTTGGCTTTGATCAGTGTTTCTCCGCCAAGCGATTTGTGGAGAAGCCCGCAAAGGAAATTGCGCAGATGTATTTGGAAGCCAAAACATTTAGTTGGAACAGCGGCATGTTTGTTTTCAACGCCGCGAAATGTTTGGAGGCGATTTCGTGGTACAAGCCCGAAAATTTTGCGGGGCTTGAAAAGATCGCGGGCGCCTGGGGAACCCCACAACAAAAACAGATTGTTGACAGCGTCTATCCCACGCTTTCCAAAATCAGTATTGACTACGCGCTTATGGAGCCTGCAAGTAAAGATCCACGCCGATCCATCGCCATTGTTCCAATGGGTGTTCAATGGAAAGATGTTGGTAGTTGGCCGTCGTGGGCGGAAACATTGCAGGCAGATGCGGCGGGCAATCGCTCAAATTGCGACACTGCGCATTTGGATTCCAAAAATATTTCCGTTGCGAGCGATGACGCGCATCACACCGTGAGCGTGATTGGTTTGGACAACGTGATCGTGGTGCGAACCAAGGACGCCACGCTTGTGTGCCGCGCCGACATGGCCGAGCGCGTGAAGGAAATCGCATCCAGCGTGCCGCCTTCATTGCAGTAATTTATTTTTGGTCTTGAAACTCGGAACACAAATCGCACAATGAAAAAAAAGATCGCCCGATTTCTTGCAATTGATCTTGGTGATCGCAGAACTGGTCTGGCGCTAGGAGATTCGCTCACAAATATTGTGTCGCCTATTGGAACCATCAACGCGGCCAAGGGCCCCGCGCTTCTAGCGGCTTTAAAAAAAGTACTTGAAGAAAATGCGCCCGATGAAATTGTGATCGGGCTTCCGTTGAACATGGATGAAAGCGAGGGCGCCGCCAGCAAGGCGGTGCGCGAATTTGCATTGCAAATAGCACAGCTCACCAACAAACCAATTCACTTACACGATGAGCGCTTGACAACCTTTGAAGCGGACTCTCGTATGGCGCAATCAGGACGCACGCACGCGGAAAAAAAAGCGCTGCGTGATTCATTGGCCGCCGCCGCCATACTTGAGGATTTTTTGCGCGCTCAATAATTAATTAAGACGCGGGCTTTCCTTCACAGGCCGCGCGGTCCACGTACCAAACAAATTCACCACTGATCGGATGAACACCTTTGATTGGAAGTTCCAAGTAACTATCTTGACCAGTGGCCACCCGGTGCAACATGGAGGTTTTCTTTTCGCCCAACACCAACACGGCCACAAATCGCGCGGCATTGATGGCGGGATATGTCAGGGTGATGCGCGGCGGCGGCGTGACGGTCGGGCCTTCGCATACATCAACAAATCGCGCTCGCTCCTCAAGAACCGGAGTGTTTGGAAACAAACTTGCGGTATGACCGTTGTCGCCCATGCCAAGCAAAACAAAATCAAGTCGATTCTGACCCTTGGGACGGCTTGAAAGAACTTTCAAATACGTCTTTTCATAATCGGCCGCCGGGTCGGGCAGCGAGGTTTGAATTGGATGCACGTGGTCCGCTGGAATATCGGTGTGATCCACAATAATTTCTTTGATCTGGCGAAAGTTACTCAACTCATTGTCAAACGGAACATGGCGCTCATCCACAATCCAAAGGTGAGTTTTTCCCCATGGAATTGCGCGGTAGCGCGGGTCATACATAAGTTGGTTGTACAACGGCATGGGCGTTGTGCCGCCTGAAAGCGCGATATGAAATTCGCCAAACGTGTTCACGCAATTCAACGAGTGCAAAAGCAAGTCCGCACTGAGCGCGTCAAAGACACCCTCTGGATCTTCGCGTGAAACAATTTTTCCAGGAAGCGGCGGCGCTTTTATTGGCGTGTCGCGTAAATCTGTTGGTAGAAGGTCGCTCATGTTTGAATAATACCGCTTGATGGTTTGTTGATTCAACCCAAATTGAATGCTTGAACATGCTTTGAGAAAACCAATATAAATTTAAATTACACCGCCCAAGTTCGACCGTCGCGTGCCAAAAGATCCGTGGCGGATTGTGGTCCCCATGAACCCGGCGCGTAATTGCCCTGGATATTTTTTCGAAGCGGCGCGCTCGCCTCGTTCAGGAACGGCATGATTGCGTTCCAAGCGCTTTCCACTTCAAGTCGGTGCTTGAATAAGCTTTGATCGCCGCGCATGGCGTCAATCATGAGCGGACCGTAGGCCTCCACCACCGTTGCGCTAAACGAATCGGCGTAATCCATCTCCATTTCAACGGGCTGGATATTCATCGGCCCCGGAACTTTCGCGTTGAATTGAATTTTCAACTGCTCATTCGGCGCGATATCAATTGTCATTCTGTTTCCCGTCAGTGGTTCATGCACAATTTTCTTAAACAGGTTCGCCGCCGGCGGCTTGAACTGAATCACCACCTGCGTGCTCTTGCGCGCAAGGCGCTTGCCTGTGCGAAGGTAAAACGGAACGTTGGACCAGCGCCAATTATCAAAATGCATTTTCAGCGCGGCAAATGTTTCGGTTTTAGAATTTGGTTCAACGCCCTTGAGATCGTGATACGCGCCCTCGCTGCCATCGCCAGCATATTGTCCAAGCGATCCCCATTCCGACACACTGTCGAGTGGCGGAGTCTGAAGCGCATCGACCACCTTAATTTTTTCGGATCGAATATGGTCGGCGGAAAAACTCGTGGGTGGCTCCATGGCCACAAACGCCATCACTTGCAACAAGTGGCTTTGAATCATGTCGCGAATCGCGCCGGTTTTGTCATAAAACGCGGTGCGTTGGCCAACGCCAACGGTTTCCGCGGCGGTGATTTGCACGTGATCGATGTAGCGATGATTCCACACTGGCTCAAACAGCGAATTGGCGAAACGGAACACCAAAAGATTTTGCACGACTTCCTTGCCAAGATAGTGGTCAATTCTGTAAATCGCGTCCTCTTCAAACACGCGTCCAAGAGCGCGGTTCAAACTCGCCGCGCTTTCGTCGTCAAAGCCAAAAGGCTTCTCAACAATAATGCGTTGCCATGATTTGTTGTTGGGAGTAATGCTGCACCAACGCCGCCCCTCCGTCACCATTCCGGCCGCATCAATTTGCGTCACAATTGGTTCGTACAACTCCGGCGCCACGCTCATAAAGAACAAAACATTTTGCCCGCACTTGCGTTGTGTATCAAGCTCAGCCACGCGTTCGGCAAGCCGCGGATACGGCTCGCTTGTTGCGGCGTCACCAGGCATGTAAAAAATTCTCTTGGCAAATTCAGCCCACACTTCCTCGCGGAAACCCTTCACTTGTTTTTGTAGCCACGGCTTCAACTCATCGCGCCACGCAGCATCTGTCTTCACCGATCGACTCATGCCAAGAATGCAAGTGGCGGGATTTAAAAATCCAGCCTCGGCCATTTCGTACATGGCCGGAATAAGTTTGCGGCTGGTTAAGTCACCACTGGCGCCAAGAATAATTAGAACACATGGGTCGGCTGTTCGCATATTCGTAGCCTAACGATTCTTGCGCCCACGTAAATAAGTGGTGTCATTTTTAAATACACGGCAATACGAAGCGGCATGTAAATGCACGCGCACATTCAACGCGCCAGATCGAAAGCATCAACTCGCCTCGCGTGGATGAAACTTGCGCAACACCTCTCGCAAGCGTCGTTGATCCACGTGGGTATAAATTTCAGTTGTGGCTATGTCTGCGTGGCCAAGTAATTCCTGCACAACCCGAAGATCCGCGCCGCCACTTAACAAGTGCGTGGCAAATGAATGGCGCAATTTGTGTGGATGCACGCCGTGTAGTCCCGACAAGTCCGCGTATTTGCGCACAATTTGCCACACAGCCACGCGCTCGAGCGGCTTGCCGCTAAATGAAAGAAATAATCTGAATAAGTCACGGCCGTCGCGAAAGCGCGCCAACGATGGCCGTGTCTCTTTCACGTATTCATCAATCGCGGCAATCGCCGGCTCGCCAACTGGAACCATGCGTTGCTTGTTTCCTTTTCCAATCACCACGATGCAACCCAGCGTCGCGTTGAAATCATTCATCTTTAGTGAACCAACTTCACTGGCGCGCAAGCCCGAGGCGTACATCACTTCAAGTATGGCGCGGTCTCTGCGCCATAAATCGCCAGTCTCCGCGTTTGGTGCCTCAACTAATTTTCGCATTTGGCCAGGCGTCAGCGTTCCCGGCAATCTTCTCCATCGATGCGGTCGATCAAGCAAGCGTGCCGGGTCGCGCGTAATTTTTCTTTCCGCCTGAAGCCATCTAAAAAACACCCGCATGGATGCCAGGTGGCGCGTGACGGTGCTTGAATCTAATCCGCGTTCGCGTTTTAATTGTTGAAGGTGCTGCGCTAAATGTTCCATGCGAACAACGTCGGGCGATTTCACTCCGGCTCCAACTAAATATTCTTTCATGTATCGCAAGTCGCGACCATATGCCTCCAACGTTGAAGCGCTAAGGCCAGTTTCAACACGCGCCCAGGTTAGAAATTCACGCGCCGCGTGATCGAATGGCGATGGTTTGTCCATTTGCGGTCACCTGTACTGGAAGGATCCCGTCGCCTGCGACTCGAGTGAGACGCCGAGTGACAACGGGTTTTTCCAGCGTGCCATGAGACTCTTCCATATTGATTCTGTGAAATGTGGCGCAACCGTGAAAGGCGTTGCAGCACACCGAAAATGCGCTTGCAACCGTGGCCATAGTGAAGCGGTGGTTGCAACGCAAATCTCCCGCGTCCATGTGCGGGCAGAAGTGATCAGCGGTTTGGTTGGAAGATTGGTTCATGGCAGTGGTGAGAAATAAATCGGGTGAAATGAGTCTAGAACTGTAAAGATAACGACATTGATGACAGATTCAAATATTGGATTGAGCGACAGTTACACAAAGATGACGCAGGGCAAACGGTAATTTGCAGTTGAGGTGTTAAAAAATAAATTTTACTTCAACAACCCCGTTTAAACGCGCGAAATGGCGTTATTGAAAGCGGTTTCTCTGGCGAGCGACGTTATTTTTTGGCAGCAACCAATCATCCCGTTACAAGGTCACTCTTTTTTCTAACTTCGCTTTCAAACTAAATTTACCCGCGACCAGATTAAGAATTGGCGGAATACGAAAGCGTGCGCGGAAAGAAATGCAAACCAGCAGCCTTGCGCGCGGCCTCAAGCGTGATTTCCGCGGTAAGGTTCGCCTTGCGGCAACCCGCGCGCAAAATATCTAGAACCAAATCGTCGCGGCCCTCAAGCGCAGCGCGGCGCTTCTGCATTGGAGCAAGCAAAGTATTGATGGCTTCCGCAACCTCTTTTTTAATATGACCGTCGCCAATATTGTCGCCGCGTGTGTAGCGATCTTTCAACTCCGCCACGCGCGCAGCGTCTGGAATAAAAGCTTCCACATATTGAAATAATGCGTTCTTCACATCACCTGGTTCAGTGGCGCTCTGGCGGCCGGTGAAAATGCGCATGACTTTCTTTTCAACTTCTTTCGGAGGGTCGGAAATAAAAATGGCATTGCCCAGGCTCTTGCTCATTTTATTTTTTCCATCAACACCCATCAGACGGCCAACCTCGCCAACATCCGCGCGCGGCACGGGAAACACTCCGCCAAGTTGCACGTGCTCATGGTCTTCCGCCTTCTCATTTACTCCGCAATACATATGATTGAAACGGCGAGCGACTTCGCGCGTCATTTCTAAATGCGGCACCTGATCTTCACCAACCGGAACGCCCTCGGGGCGGAACGAAAGAATGTCGGCGCACTGGCCAACGGCGTACAACGGAAAACCAAATGAATACGTCTCGCCCAAATCTTTCACTTTGATTTCATCTTTCAAAGTTGGATTGCGCATCACGCGATTGAACGGCAACAACATGGCGAACAAAAAAGTAAGTTCGTGAATCGCCGGCACTTCGCTTTGCAAGAAAATAGTTGAGAGATCCGGATCAATTCCCATGGCGATTAAATCACGCACAATTTCCAGTGAATCACTGCGGATTTCCTTGGGCTTGTCGGCGCGCGTGGTGAACGCGTGGTAGTTCGCCACGATGAAATAGCAATCGTGCGTGTGTTGCAACTGCACGCGCCGCTTGGCGCTGCCAACCCAATGACCCAAATGCAATCGACCCGTTGGCGTGTCGCCCGTAAGAATGCGGGACTTGCTTTCGGCGCGTGTGTGTGAATCGGCGGCGTTCATTGGGGAAGCATAGAGAACAGAAAAATATTTGCACAATTAAACAACGCGTGCGCAATGAATGAACCCAACAGGCGGCCGGTGCGCTCCATAAGAAATCCAAGCGCAATGCCGAATACGGCCAAGGCCGGAATGGCCGCGGCGTGGCCAAGTTTAGGCACGGCGTCCCAGTGGAAAAGCGCGAACATGACGGCGGTGACCAAAATCGCGCCGGCACGGGGCATTCCAATTTGTTTTAGACCTTGTTGAATTGCGCCACGCCAAATTATTTCTTCAGCCAGTGGACCCAAAATCACAATTGTGAAAATCAATCCCCATGTGATTGGATTATTTCCCTGCTCAAGAATGGTTTCAAGAAATTGATGGCCCACGGTTGGGGCTTGCACATCGGTGAAATAAAATTGAATCGCGCCACCAAAGAGCGACGTCACTTGCACCAATGGCCACACTATTAAAAAACCAACCACGCCAATGGCTATATTTTTTGCAACACGCTTTATGGTTATCGTTGGAACACGAATAGATGTATTCAGCTCGGTTGTTTGTGTCGACCGTTGATTTTTAATTTCAGTGCGTGAAAAATATTGCAACACCAAATACGTCGAGATTGTGGTGAGTGATACGGCGACCAAGGCCACCAAGAGTGAGGATGGAGCAAGGGGACTTTCGGTGCTTGCGCCAAGTATTCGCAGCGCCAAAGCGCCAACAATGCCCGAAAGCAATATTCCACACATCGCCAATAGCGCGCATTGCTTAGTGTTTAGCCGCCATTGTTGTGGTGCGGCATTTATGAGGTGTATCCATTGAACTTTCCAAAGCAACGCCATGGACACGCCAGCCCACGCCCACATGATTGATACGGGAATAAATTCAGAATTGACGGTGTTGTCTTGTGACGCACTTTCGGCGCCACTGCATAGACTTGCGGAAACTATGCCCAACGCGCTCCAGAAAATTATTGAAAGAAAATTCGTGGAAGTGCAGGAGCGCAAACAACACGCCCCGCTTGAGCTTCTGCAGGAAAAAGTGCGTTCCATGCCACGTCCGCGAAATTTCTTTCGCGCGGTTGTGCGTGATAGCGCGGAGCCGGTGCGCGTTATCGCCGAAATCAAGAAGAAGAGCCCGTCCGCCGGTCTTATTCGCAATGATTTTGATCCGGTGGACATAGCCCAACGCTATCACCAAGCCGGCGCGGCAGCCATTAGTTGTTTGACTGATGAGTTTGACTTTGGCGGACATCTGGAGTTCATAGAACTTATTCGCGCGGCTGTTCCACTTCCTGTTTTGCGAAAAGATTTTATTGTTGATCCTTGGCAAATTTGGGAAAGTCGCGCCGCTGGTGCCGACGCCATTTTGTTGATCGCAGAATGCTTGACCGAGCAGGACATTGTCGACTTTCAAATTCTTGCCGTTGAGCTTGGTTTGACCACCCTGCTTGAGGTGCACGATGTTGAAAGTTTGTATCGGGTGCAAAATCATGTCGGCTTTCCGCACGCGGGCTATTCACTTCTTGGGATTAACAACAGGGATCTAAAGACCATGAAGACGGATCTTGCCCACACTTTTCGAATGGTCGATTTAATCGAGGACCGACGCGTGGTGGTCAGCGAAAGCGGGATTCGCACCGCGCAAGACATCCAACGCTTGCAACAACACGAGGTTGGAATAGTTCTTGTTGGCGAGCACCTGCTTCGTCAATCGGATCCGGGTCAGGCGCTGCGCGAATTGCGCGGAGCGAATAAAATTTAAATTCAAGCGGCGATGAGTAGTTCAACAATTTGAACCGCGTTCAATGCCGCACCCTTGAGCAATTGATCACCAACCACCCACAATGCCAATGATTTTCCGGGCGTGCCGCCGTGGTCAACGCGAATTCTTGAAACCAAAACTTCATCAAGACCAGAAGCCATTTGCGGATCCGCCGGTTGATCGCCATTTGATTCATCCACCACACGAACGCCCGGCGCCCGCGCAAGAATGTCCATGGCCTGGGCTGGAGAAATCGCGTTGGTAAATTCCAAGTGCAATGCAACGGCGTGCGCCCGCAGTGTGGGTACGCGAACACAGGTCGCGCTTACGCGCAAATGTTCATGAGCCAAAATCTTTCGACTTTCACGAATAAGTTTGTATTCCTCTTCGTTCGATCCATCGGCAAGCCGGGGAGAATTGTGTGGAAACACATTAAACAAAATAGGTCTTGAAAATAATTGACATGCAATTTTTTCGTCCGCGGCCCATGCGCGGGCTTGTGATTCCAACTCATGCATTCCCGCAAGGCCAGCGCCCGAAACCGCCTGATATGAACACGCGGTCATTCGCTCCAGTTGCGCCACGCGGTGCAGTGGCGCCGCGACCATTAAAGAAACAATCGTGGTGCAATTTGGATTGGCAACCAAGATTGGTTTGCTTTTTAATAATTCACCATTGATCTCGGGCACCACAAGTGCAACGGCAGGATCCGTGCGAAACGCGCTGGAATTATCCACCGCGACAATATTCAATTCGGCAAGCATGGGCGCCAGTGAGCGCGCTGTTGTGGCGTCCGCGCACAAGATGGCATAGTCACTGCCCACCAAGGTTTCGCGTTCCACAGTGCGAGCCACCAATGTTTGACCGCGAAACTGAAATTTTTCACCCGCCGATCGCTCGCTACAAAAAAGGCGTAGTTGTGAAACTGGAAAGTTTCTTTTCTCCAGTAGTTGAATTACTTCGCGACCAACCGCGCCCGTGGCGCCGATCACAGAAATACAAAAGGTATTTGTTCCAGCTTTTGATTTATTTGTAGTGGACACGACAGAGGATGAAACAGTGTTCACACCGTTCACTGGTGAGGTCCAATGAGAAAGAAGCGCGCGATCTCAACTTCAAACAACGATCCATCATCGCGTTCCATCACATATGTTCCCTGCATCGTTCCCCACGCAGTTTGCAGCGGACAAAAACTTGAATATTCAAATTTTTCACCGGGCAACAAATTTGGATGATGTCCAACCACTCCAAGTCCTTGAACCTCATGTCGCTCACCACCAGAGTCAACAATCACCCACTTGCGACTTCGAAGCCGAGCGTAACGATCACCCTCGTTATGTATGACCACTTTGTAGTTGAATAGATAGCGGCTATTTTCTGGATCTGAATGTGAAGGTAGGTAGTGGGGATCAACCGTAATACGAATTCCGTGCGTCACGCACTCACTGCCCTTACATATTCTTGCTGAAGGAGTTGCCATATTGATGGCACGATATGCGAGCCAAGCGTTCTTACCAAGTCCAATTCATGCCACGGGCAAAGTTTCAGCGGGGTCAAGATTGGCATCTATTCAAACCATCCTTTTTTACGAACATTCACCTTGATAACTTCTCCGTCTTTCAAAGAGCGCCAATCAAGTCCAAGAGAAAATCGGTGGTATCCAGGACACTCCGTTTCAATCACAAGCGGCATCATGTTTTGAATTGGAACCAGAGGCGTCAGTCCATTTTCATCGCTCACAACAGCGAACTCATTCGGGCTTGTCGCAAGGCCGTTTCGCTGTTCGTTTAAGCGCACCACGACATTTGGAATTGGTTCTTTGCTCTGCGCATTCATCGCTTTAAATTGGATGGTCTTACTTTGAAGGCGGCGAAGCTGAAGAACCAATTCAGATTTAGAATTATCCGCCGTAAAATCTTGCCGAACTTGTTGATAGCCCGGCTTGCGCACGGTGATCACATTGCGAAATCCAGAGGAGTGTTTCACCTGGGAACAGCCATCCTTTTCACTGCGAAAGTTTTGTAAATCCGGAAATCCCCACCGATCTTCAAGCCCAGGCATTGGCAAATATAAAAAAGTTGTGGCAACGAGTTCAGCGTCATCAATTGGAGCGCCATCTGACTGCTCCACCACCCGCACATTGATCGGGACAAGTTTTACAGGAGTGAGCCGCATATCGTGTTTGATTTTTTCGTCTAGATCTTCAAATCTGAGTGTTTGATACGAGGAACTTTCCGACACCAACATATTGGCGGTGGTCTTGGAAGCGAACACGTCAATTGTCGCGGGCTCAAATCCTGGCTGAAGCATGGTCAATTTTGTGTTGAATGGAGGCACCCAAATTCGAGCATCCCCGGACTTGTCGCTTTTCACCGCGTTGGAATCCGAGGCCAGAAGCGAAAGTAATGTCACGCTGTGGCGATGAATTGTCACCCCCTCTACGGGATTTTTGTCGGACGCGTTTGTAAGTTGCAAATCAAGGGGGCGTGGAAAGCAACCAGCTTGAAATAATAAAACGCAGAGCGCGGCGCATAGAGACAGAATGCGATTTGTGGACGTGCAAATAATATAAAAAGTGGGATTCAAATTAGGAATACTTTGGTTTATAAACTGCGTCAATCGAAGATTCTTGTCGTTGGCATTCCAAATACATCTCGTGAAATTTTATTCAGAAAGCGAGTGAGAATTTGAACTCAGCAAGAGCGCGGCTATTAAAATCGCCGTCGCGGCAAGTATGGCACATCCACAGATTCGCGCCCACGCTGACAGTGTTGTTCTCGAACGAATCATGGGTAATTCACCCATCCAAAGTCCCAACGGCGCGATTGCCGCAATCACCCAACTTGAAGTCGGTAGATTTGTTGTGTCATAACTAAATCCAGTTGCCGCGCCAAAGGCGGCAATGCTTGCGATCACAACCGCACCACTCAAGCCCACAGCGCGATCGAGTGACTTCGATTGAATTGCAATATGAACCAGTGAAATTATGCCAAGACAAAACGAGACGGCTCCAATGGGTATGGCCAACTTTGCGAAGCCTGAAAGCATGGCGAGCACGGATGGCCCAATTAATGACAGACTCAAACCTATATAAGTAGAAATGTTTGCTCGTCTTTTGACAACCTGCGCCAAAAATATGGCGGATGTTGCTGCACCTACCCCAAGAAATAATCGGTTTGTGAAAATTTCCCATGATGGAATATTCAACAGAATGGCGGCCGATATTGTGGATGCCAGAACAACCAAGGTCTGCGCGAGTGGCGACTTTGCGAATAAAAGACCCGCGCCAACCACAACCGCGCCCAGCAATATGGAAATCGGAAACCACAACCACCTATTGAGCGCCATAAATTGAATCAGCGAGTCTTCCGAAATTGCGCTTAAAAACAAAGTGGTGGCAAGGGCTAATCCAATAAAAAAATCTAGCCTCCCCGCCTGTTTACGCCGCATGAACCAAATGCCAAATACCGCGCCAACAAATGATGGCAACGCAATTCCAAACAACAAAATTTGCATTTCCATTTATAAAGAATCCTTGAAGCGCAACGATGATAGGAACGCCCAACGGCATGTGGTCTACATCCGTGCTGGTAACGCGCGATACATATACAACAGAAAAAGTTTAAGAAGACCCGGCTTCAAGTGCGACAGTTATTCGAACACTATTTCCAATCGCATTTTTTTCAACTCCGTATGACATTCCAAATTCACTGCGATCGATTGTGAACACTGCTTCAAATCCAATTTTCTTTCCTCGAGGGGATTCAGCTTGACCAGTCATCTCCACATTGGTTGTGATTGATTTGGTCACTCCGTGAATGGTGAGATTGCCGGAGACCTCCCACATATTGCCTGGAAGTTTTTTGGAGGAGGTGCTCACGAATGTCATTGTTGGAAATTCTTTTACGCTAAAAAAATCTGGACTTCGAAGATGGCCATCTAAATCTTTATTTGCGCTCGATACAGAGTTGGTGTCTATGGAGACATCCAGCGCGAGTGTTCCTGTTGGTATACCGCTTGTGGTAATTATTCCGGTGACGCCATCGAATCTTCCCCAGAACATTCCGGCGCCTGAATGCTGAACACGAAATAATCCCATTGAGTGCGTGTCATCAATCTTCCAAACTGTTGAGTCTGCGGCTGATTTATTCTGAGTTGTTTGCGCGGTGGTTGGTGCAACGGCTGGCGCCACTACGGGAGTTGTTTGCGTGTTCGCAACCAACATAAATAATAGAGGGGCTGCGATTGAGAGAGTTGGTGCGAGAGATAGAAACATAAATGCTCCGTGTTTGGGTTATTAGAATTCTTAAGAGTGCGATTCACTATACACATACAATTGATTTGTCATTATAAATTTGTATAACCGCAATTGAGTTTGAATTAGGAAATACATGAATGTGATTTTTAACCGTTTCGTTGGTTTGACTGATATAAAAATATCTCAACTCAGGGATCGGTCGGAAATCTAATTCCGTGCGGATCAACTATTTATAAAGCTCTTCGGCCTGCTAAAAAGTCAAATAATTAGTCCTATAATATTAAAGACAGAAATTGTTCCACGTGGAACACAATTTAATGATTTGGTTGTTACATTTAAGTCTTAACCCTAGAGGATAAAACATGCCAAGCCAAAATAGCAATCCAGATAATGATTCTTCGAAAATATCGGGCAAAACAGTGGTTTCAAATACATCAGAATTACCGGCAAAGGCTGTCTTACCGCAGGTTCCAGCAGGGAAACTTGGTCGTGGACTTGGCCGACTAATTCCTGTCAAAAACACAACTGATACTGCATCAAATACTAGTTTTCCAATTATTGATTCTAAGCCCCCTGTCTCAACGGCAATTGCAAATCCAATAAGCGCGCCCGTCAGTGATTCACGCGTAAATCCTGTAATAAATCAAAAAATCAATGATGTAGAAGCCCCAAGCGTTGTATTTGGAAAGGGTGTAGATCAAATTGAAGTTTCTAAAATTAAACCTAACCCCAGGCAGCCAAGAACAGATTTTAAGGCAATTGATCTAGAGAGCTTGGCGGCATCTATAAAATCAAATGGCCTTCTTCAACCAATTATTGTTCGGCCACTACATGGAATTGTTGGTCAGTATGAAATTGTCGCAGGCGAACGCCGGTGGCGCGCTTTTAAGATGCTCGGGAAAAGTGCAATTTCAGCGATCGTAATTCAGACTTCAGATGAAAGTTCTGGTGTTAGTGCCCTGATTGAAAATGTTCATAGAACCGATCTAAATCCAATGGATCGAGCTAATGCGATTCTTAAGTTGTCTGAAGAATTCTCACTTACGCACGACAAACTTGCTGAAAAACTCTCTTTGGATCGATCTACAGTCACCAACTTGCTTCGTTTAGCTGAATTAGATTCGGTAACTGCTGGAATGGTGAGACAGGGATTAATTTCACAAGGCCACGCAAAGGCCCTGCTTGGCGTGCTGGATATTAAAACTAGAACCACCCTGGCCGAATCAACAGTACGTGGTGAATGGTCTGTTCGTGCCCTAGAGCGTGAAGTCCAAAGATTGTCATCGGATGCAAAGGGCAGAGTTCCACGTGGAACATTACCCGCTAGGCGCCAGGCAAACGTCAAAGATTTAGAAACCAGATTAAGTCAGCTCTTGGGGACCCGAGTATCAATCCAACTCGGTCGAAAACCAAACACCGGGAAAGTCTCCATGGAATTCTTTTCTTTAGATCAATTCGAAGGAATGCTTGCAAAGCTTGGACTTCGCACCGATCAAATTCGATTTGAAAATTGAATCTATTTACGCTGTTAATTTGGAATCATCCAAATTAAACAATGTAATTTTTAAATTGTTGTTTTAAATTTTAGGGTTGGTATTTTTATAGATTTCTAATTTACAAAACTATAAAACAAGCATTAAAACAGGCAAATTATGCTTAAATTAGAAAATCAATATATGCAAAAAATTAAGTTATAAGACTTCAATACTTTTCATAAAGTCTGGCAACTCGGTTTCTAAACCAAGAGCTGATTGAATAGCCCCAGCAAGCGCCACCCGCGAAGCCTGTTCGCCGTGATTCAAGATCACGCGGGGGGTTCCACCCTCACGTGCACCAATCCAAGCCACTAAATCGCCCTGATCGGCATGGCCACTTAATCCTTCCAGATGAACACGTTCGGCTTTCACCTCAAAGATTCCTTCTTTTAACTCGATCAACTTTGCGTGATGCAAAATTGAGTGGCCAAGCAAGCCAACGATTTGATGACCCGCGAAAATAAGAGCGTTGCGTGAATCTGCCACAAGCGCCGCAAGGTGGTGCAAGACTGGACCCGCGTCGCAAAATCCACTGCCCGCCAGAATAATTCCAAGCTGTGAACTTTTGGTCAACTTCAAGCTTTGTCTGCGATTAAATAAATGTTGCAAGCCCGCAAAGTGAAGCGGATCATTTCCGGCTTCTGCTGCGGCGCGAAGTTTAGGCTCAAGCAACGAGGGATATCTTCCGCATAATTCCGATGCGCGAATAGCCATTGGTGAATCTAAATACACATTCATTCCGTGCAGTTGATTTGATCGCGACAAATCAGCCAAGCGCAATAATAAAGTTTGAGCTCGTCCAAGCGCGAATGTTGGAGCGAGTATTTTTCCGCCACGGGCCGCAACACGCTTTACAACATCCGCAAGTGCATCCGCGGAAGATGTATTCGAAGAAAAATTACGCGCGCCATTTGTGCTTTCCATAAGAACAAGATCAACATCTGGAAGCAATTCGCGCGGGCGAAGCAGGGGACTGCGTGCTGGGCCTAAATCCCCAGAAAAAAGCACTTTTCGCTCATTTCCATTTAGTATAAATGCAATTTCAACACTAGCCGAACCTATAATGTGGGACGCATCATGAAAACGAAATCGAAGGCCCGGTTTAATTTCTCGCCACACATTATATTCAACCGGGCATACAGTTTCGGCCGCAAGCATTGCGTCATGGGCATCGTATAAAATTGGCGGCTCCGGACTCGAACCCTTGCTCTTAGAGCCAGGCTCTGGCGGCGGGTCGATCACTCGGGCGATAGGCGTTGTTCCATTGCGCCATTCTTCATGACGAAGCACTTGCAACGACGCGCTGGATCTTAAAACACGTGGCAACAAATCAGCCGTGGGCGGCGTGGCGAAAATGGGAGCGGCGCAACGAAGGCGCGGCAACATTCCAAGCCGACCGCAATGGTCAACGTGGGCATGGGTGACAATCACGCCATCAACATGAGGCCAATCAATTTCGGGAACCTGTAGATTTCTATGCTCTTGCTCTGGCGATCCCTGGAAAAGTCCAAAGTCGATCACCACGCGCCCCCTTGGAGTGTCGAGCAATGTGCAAGACCCGGTTACTTCTCCAGCAGCGCCTAATAATGTGATTGTTGCTCGTTCAGACACAGAAACCGAGCATAGCGATCATTTGAAATAGCGCACTTAAATAAGCAAATCTTTAGATTTAGTCACCCGCGCATGCGGCGATGGCCGCCCGCAACTCAGCTTTGGGATCTTTCGAGGGCATAAATTCGTGCCCAATGAACCCGCGATACCCCGTGGCAACAATCGCACGCATGATGGCCGGATAATACAACTCTTGCTGCGTATCGAGCGGACCCCGCCCCGGCACACCCGCGGTGTGATAGTGAAGAATCCAAGGGGCGGCTTTTTGGATGGATCGAATCACATCTCCTTCCATGATTTGCATGTGATAAATATCAAACAGCAAACCAAATCGATGGTCGCCGACAGTTTCACAAAGTTGCAGACCCCAATCGGTGTGGTCGCCCATGTGGTCTTTGTGATCAACGCGCGAGTTGAGTAACTCCATCACCACTCCAAGATTTGATTTTTGAGCGATGGGCAGAAGTCGCTTTAAACCTGTCACGCAATTTTGCAAACCTTTGACGTCATCAAGACCACGGCGATTGCCAGCGAACACAATGACAAGCGGGGCGCCAGCCGCGGAAATTTGTGGGAATAAAATTTCCGCGCGCTTTAGAATGTCATCGTGATGTTCCAAGCGGTTCAAGCCGTCCGCAATTGTGGTGGGACCATTCGCAACGGGACAAGCTAATTTTGCGGCGCGCACCTTTTGAATGTCGGCTGGATCAAGAAGATCAATACCATCCAAGCGAACTGACTTTGCCAAGTCGATCACTTGTTCAATGGTCATGGCATTCAAGCACCAACGCGCCACGCTTTGGCGAAGCTGGCGCTCGTCATCTTTTGCAAAGAAACCCCTTGATTGAGGCGCGGCTTCTGCCGCCACAGACACCGCATGCGCGCCACGAGCCGCCGCCGCCAAAAACCCTACCGCAAGAACTTGTCGGCGATCCATTTTTACTCAGTGGTACGCGCTTAACGGCTCACATGAACACACAAGATTGCGATCACCATATGGATTATCAACACGACCCACCGCTGGCCAGAATTTTCTATTGCGAACCCAGGGCAATGGATACGCGGCCTGCGCGCGTGTGTAATTATGATTCCACGTGTCCGCGCAAATAGCCTCCGCGGTGTGCGGCGCTCCTTTGAGCGGATTATCTTTGCGATCGCTTTTTCCTTGCTCAACCTGCGCAATTTCGGCGCGAATGGCAATCATGGCTTCACAGAATCGATCAAGTTCTTCTTTCGATTCGCTTTCAGTTGGCTCGATCATAAGTGTGCCAGGCACCGGCCAACTCATGGTGGGCGCGTGAAAACCAAAGTCCATTAAGCGCTTCGCAATGTCGTCAATTTTAATTTCCGCGGTCTTGTCAAACGAGCGACAATCAATGATGAACTCATGCGCGCATCTGCCGTTCTTATTCACAAACAAAACTTTGTAATCATTTTCAACGCGCTTGGCCATGTAGTTGGCGGCAAGAATTGCCACCTGGGTGGCTTTGCGCAAACCGTCTGCGCCCATGAGTGAAATGTACATCCATGAAATTGGAAGAATGCTGGCGCTGCCATATGGAGCCGCGGAAACCGGACCAATAGCGTGCTTGCCAGCGTTGGCTGGATTTATCACGGGATGACCGGGAAGAAAATCACAAAGATGCGCGGCCACGCCAATCGGTCCAACACCAGGACCACCACCGCCGTGTGGAATGCAAAATGTTTTGTGCAGATTCAAGTGGCACACGTCAGCGCCAATTTCACCAGGGCGCGTTAAACCAACTTGCGCGTTCATGTTGGCGCCATCCATATATACCTGTCCGCCGTGTTCGTGAATAATGTCGCACAACTCCTTGATGCGATCCTCGAACACTCCGTGCGTGCTTGGATAAGTCATCATGCAACACGCCAAATCATCCTTGTGAAGCGCGGCCTTGGCGCGAAGATCAGCAAGATCAACATTGCCTTCGCTGTCGCAATCAACGGCGACAACTTGCATGCCCGCCACAACAGCGCTTGCCGGATTTGTTCCGTGCGCGCTTTCTGGAATCAAGCAGACATTGCGATGACCTTGGCCACGATAGTCGTGATACGCGTGAATAACCATCAATCCCGCGTATTCACCGTTACTTCCAGAGTTTGGTTGCAGGCACATTCCCGCGAAGCCGGTGATGTCGCACAACCAACCTTCAAGTGAGCGGAATAATTCCGTATACCCAGCGCATTGATCAAGCGGCGCGAATGGATGCATCTTTCCAAATGTTGGCCACGTCACTGGAATCATTTCCGCCGTGGCGTTCAACTTCATGGTGCAAGAACCAAGCGCGATCATGCTGTGCGCCAGACTGAGATCGCGTCCCTGTAATTGGAAGATGTAGCGCAGTAATTCGGTTTCGCAGTGGTAGCTATTGAACACATCTTGCGTCATGAAACTTTTGGTGCGCTTTAGAGAATTTGGCAGCGCGTCAAAAGCTTGCAATGAAGCAATCTTTGGAGTTGGCTTGCCTGTGCCCACGGCGAAACATTCCAGAATGTCTTGCAAATCATGTGGCAGAACCGTTTCATCCAATGAAAAACCAATGGTTCCGTCGGCGTAATTTCTAAAATTAATCTTATATTTCTTGGCGGTCTCATTCACATTGTCCGCGGTGATTCCCTTGAGCTGCACGCGCACGGTGTCAAAGAAATGTTCTGGACCTGGTGTGTGTCCAAGTAATTTCAATCCCGAAACCACGGTGGTGGTTGCGCGGTGCACACGTTCCGCGATTCGCTTTAATCCATCTGGTCCGTGGTACACGCCATAAAATGCGGCGATGTTTGCCAACAGCGCTTGCGCGGTGCAAATATTGCTGGTGGCTTTATCTCGGCGAATATGTTGCTCGCGCGTTTGAATGGAAAGTCGAAGCGCTGGTCGACCCGCGGAATCACGGCTGACTCCAATCAATCGGCCAGGCATTTTGCGAACATGTTCAGTCTTGGTTGCAAAGTACGCGGCATGCGGACCGCCGTAACCCATTGGCACGCCAAATCTTTGCATGGAACCAATCGCCACATCCGCGCCCAATTCGCCTGGTGGAGTGAGCAGTGTCAGCGCGAGTGGATCCGCCGCCATAATCACCAACGCGCCGCCAGCTTTGATTTTTGTAATCACGCCGCGCCAATCGCGAATACGGCCATCGGTGGACGGATAGGAAAGTAACGCTCCACAAAATTCATTTTTTGAAAAATCAATTTTATCCACGTCACCAACTTCAACTGTCACACCAAGCCCATGAGCGCGCGTTTGAATCACGCCGATGGTTTGCGGATGCGTTGCCGCGTCGATGAAAAACTTGGAGCAACCATCTTTGGCCATACCGAAGGCCATGTTCATGGCTTCAGCCGCGGCGGTTGCCTCATCAAGCAAACTGGCGCCTGCGATTTCAAGACCGGTGAGTTCAGTGACAATGGTTTGAAAATTCAACAAACTCTCAAGACGGCCTTGTGAAACTTCCGGCTGATAGGGTGTATACGGGGTATACCAACCTGGATTCTCAAGAACATTGCGCAGAATCACCGCGGGCGTGAGGCAATCGTTGTAACCCATTCCTATATAAGAGCGGAACACTTGATTCTTTCGCGCCAACTGACCAAGAGCAATAAGGGACTCCGCCTCACCGCGCATTTTGAATCCGTTGTGATTGGTTGGATCTTGAATCACAAGCGCGCGAGTTGAGCGAATGGATTCTGGAATTGCAGCGCTCGTAAGCGCGTCCAAACTTTCATAACCCAGATAGGTGAGCATTTCCGCAATATCGGCGTCGCTTGGACCAATATGACGGCGCGCGAAAGTGTCGAGCGGCTCGAGCGAATTGAGGGTGCTACTGGTTGAGAACGCAACTTTTTCAAGCATGGACATGCGGCAAGTATAGAGAGAGTGAATGGTCGATTTCTTCCCGACGCGATGCGATTTTTGTAAAATCACATTTTTAAATCATGCGGGGGTTGGTTGGGCTGAAAATAAAAAACCGCCTCTTTGAGGCGGTTTCGATTTGTACGTGAAGGTGAGTTGGCACGTCCATTAATCCATGGTCATGGGGCGATAGTTAAATTGTTGTCCACCAATTGATGCGTCGAACATCAGACCAGAGGAGTTGGTGATAAATACCGCGACGCCATCTTTGTATGAAGCGCTACTCGCGGCGCCCGCGGCAACCGCAACGGCCGAAGCGTTTGCCGCGAAGACAAACTTTCCATTGATAAAGTTCTCGTAGCGCTCTTTATCCTTGAAGAAGATCAACTCGGAAAATGTTTGGCCGCCCAAAGTCGCGCCAATTGTTCCCTTACTCAGATCACAATAACCCGAGGCTTTACCGCCTTGAAAAACTTGACCGCGTCCGTAACTAAACGCTAATCCGGCGCCGCCATTTCCAACTTCAGGAAAAATGGCGTAGCCGTAGCTGTCTTTAAAAAACTTATCCAGAGACGGGTCCTTCGCCTTTGACTTGGCAATAGCAGCAGTCGCAGATGCAGCAAGAGCATCGCGATCGGCTTTGGTTTCTGGAACCGTTGAGCAATGCACCATGGCGAGCGATGTGAATATCAAGCCGACGCAGAGTGTGAGTTTTTGAAACATGAATCTTTCTTCCTTTGGAATATGCGATCTGGCCTTCGCGCACGCTCGGACCAATTTAAGAAAGGAGTCTATATGAAATCATTTCTGAAACAGATTTTTACAAATCCAACCACCGCCAGGTGGCAAATCGAATCATTTGCTCAGGTTTATTTTTGCTAAGCATATGGGTAAAAACGCTCTTAGTATGAAAGCCCTTAACCACGGAGCCACGCATGCACACAGCTATAAAATATCCCGTCATTTTATTCGTAATTTCCTCGGCTGCCGCATTTGCGGTCGCACCACCGCCAGCAACCGCACCCGAAGCGCCAGTTGTTCATGAAGCAACAGCCACAAAAAATCAAGCAGCGACGACCAATACACAAATAGATACATCTGAAAAAACCGCCGCTCCAACGAACCCTATCACACCGCCACACAAAGGCGAATTGGTCGAGGGTAAGTCCGTCAATCCCTACACCTATTCACCGGATGAAATTCCGGCGGATCCAAACAATCCAGCTGAAACAGATTTGCGCGCCGCGCTTACGGCCATGGGTCCAGTCGCAATTGAGTGGTATCAACATGTGCAGACACTTTCGAATCCGTTTTTTGAGGGACGCGTTCCGGGAAGTCGCGGCAATGATTTAGCCGCGGAGTATGTCGAGTTCTTCATGAAGCAAGCAGGACTTGAGCCAGCGTTTGCCGGTATCGGCGACGCAAAAATTAAAAGTTACCGCCAACCATTTGAGCTTGAAGGCGGTGCGCCAAAAGTAGAAACCGCTGTTTTAAGCATGAATGGAAATTCACTGAAGCGCGAGGAGCAGTTTGAAGTATTGGGAAGTTCTGGAAGCGGGGACGTGACAGCGCCACTTGTATTTGCGGGTTACGCCATTGAGGCGGGTCAAGATGGCTACACCAGCTTCAGTGAAAACGATGATTTTTCGGGTAAAATAGTGATGTTTTTGCGATACGAACCGCTCGATGAAAGTGGACGAAGCTTGTGGAGCGATCGTCGCTTTAGTGGGTATGCCGGCATGCGTCCCAAACTGGACGCGCTTGCAGAGCGAAAGCCTGCTGCGTTGATCATGGTGAATCCACCGGAATGTAAAAGCGGAGCCAAGGGACTTGAAAACACCGAGAGCAGTGTGTTTGGTTCAAGCTATGACTTTCCAATTGTGCAAATTACGCAAGAGCAAGCGGACGCTTTGTTAAAGTCCGCCGACGAAAGTGGTCGGTCATTGATGGACTTGCGCCGTCTGGCCGACGATGGAAAAATAAAAACTCTCACGCTGAAACCCGATGTCAAGGTAAGCGTCAATGTCGCCATTTCTGAAAAAGGATTGGCCGCGCAAAATGTTGGCGGCATCATTCCGGGCAAGGGCGCGCTGGCCAGCGAGTGGGTGATTCTTGGAGCGCACTATGACCACGTTGGTATGGGCTACTTTGGCGCGCAACCAAATAATCGCGGCAAGTTGCATCCGGGCGCGGACGACAATGCAAGTGGAACTTCCGCCATGTTGTGTCTTACGAAAAAGTTGAAGGACTACATGGGCTCCAAGGAAGCCCCAGAAAATTGTCGAAGCATTTTGCTCATGGCGTTCACCGCCGAGGAAATGGGACTTGATGGAAGCCGTGAATATGTGAAGCATCCAACAATTCCAGCCGACAAAATTGCGGCAATGGTGAACATGGATATGGTTGGGCGCCTGAGTGGTGATCGTCTGGCCATGAGCGGCACAGGTACGGCTGAGGGTTTTACGGATCTCATTCGTCCGGCTGTCGTTGCGAGCGGTTTAACGGTTGACGCGGATTCGGGTGGACGCGGTCCAAGTGATCACGCCAGTTTTTACGCCGCGGGAATTCCAGTGTTGTTTCTGTTCACAAGAACCCATGACGAATATCACACACCACAAGATCAAGGATTCACCGTGAATCCATACGGCGCCAGCAAGGTGATTGCGTTGGCTGAAGGCTTGATAAAAACCCTTGTTACAACTCCAACTAAGCCCGTATTTAAAAGCACGGATAGCACTGGAGGCGCGAGTCGCGGTTATGCAAAAGTTCGACTTGGAATTCAACCGGCCACGAACAAGCGAAAGGAGCCCGGTTTGGAAATCGAAGGAATTAGCGAGGGCACAAGCGCCGCGGATGCTGGCTTGCAAAAGGGCGATGTGATTTTGAAGTGGGATGATCAGCCCTTGAACGACATGGGGGAACTTGCGACTCATTTACGTGAGAAGAATCCTGGCGACGTGATCACGCTGCATATCAAGCGTGACGGTGCCGAACAAGATGTCAAGGTGACGTTGAAAGCGTCGAAATAATTTTCTTTACTACATCCAGATTTTCAAATCCATTTCATACAGCACGCATTGCCCGTGGCGGAAATCTTTGGTTCCGACCGCCAATTGAAAGAACGCCGGACGATGGAAAATGAATTGGAAATCAAGCCTAAAAACTACAATGCGTAAATCGATAGTAATGCGTATCGTTGCGGCATGAACCACAACTCATTGAAGGATTACGTCACGCTTGGTCGATCTGGTTTGCGCGTTAGCCCAATGTGCTTTGGCTCCATGACCTTTGGCGATGAATGGAAAATTGGAACCGACATTGACGAAAGTTACTCCATGCTGACGCAGTACTTGCAGGCCGGCGGCAACTTTATTGATTGCGCCAACATGTACAACAAGGGCCACAGCGAAAAGATTCTTGGAGATTATTTTTCCGCTGGCGCGGGCAAGGGCACCCGCGATCGCGTTGTGATTGCCACAAAGTTCATGGGCAACATGTGGCCTGGCGATCCCAATGGTGGAGGCGCGGGCAGAAAAGCCATTCGACACGCTGTGGAAGATTCACTGCGCCGTTTGCAAACCGACCACATTGATTTGTTGTGGGCGCACTTTTGGGATCAACACACGCCCGTTGAAGAAATGATGGCGCAAATGGATCAGTTGGTGAAAGCTGGAAAGGTGTTGCACATTGGTTTGTCCGATCATCCAGCGTGGGTGTGCGTGAAATGTCAGTACACGGCGTTGATGCGCGGTTGGGAACCGTTGTGCGCTTTGCAAATTGAATATTCACTTTTGCAGCGCACTGTGGAAAGCGAACTCATGACTATGGCACGCGACCTCAATCTTGGTGTTACGCCGTGGGGGTCATTGCGCGGCGGTGTGCTCAGCGGCAAGTTTGATCGAAATCATTTGCCTAAAGATGACGGCACAACGCGCGTGAAATCTACTTCGCCCTGGATGGTTGAAAAAACATTTGTCTTGCTTGATTGCCTGAAGGAGATTGCCGCGGCGCATCAAGCCACGGTTGCGCAAGTTGCGTTGCGCTGGGTGCTTGATCAACGCGGCGTGACAAGCGTCATTATTGGCGCCCGTCACAGCGCGCAACTTGCCGACAATTTAGGCGCGTTTGCGGTGAAATTGACAGTCGAAGAGCATGCCACCTTGGCCGAACTGACCAAGTTTGAGCCACCATTTCCGTGGAAGTTTTTTGAAACCATGCCAACCGCCATTCAAAATGGAACGACAGTCAATGGACAAAAGTCCGATGTGTGGGACGGCTCACCTAAGACCGCGGCGGAACGTTTCTAAATTTTAATCCCAGCGGAAGACACCCTTGCGCCACGCGTAGATGTACGCGATCACGCTTGTTCCAATGAAGAACAGAATGCGCGCCAAGAACAGCAATGCCTCCGGGCTCTTTGGTTCAAGTTGCGTGAAGGTGACGGCCCATGGGTACAGGAAAATAATTTCCACGTCGAACACCAAGAAGGTCATGGCCAACACATAGAAGCGAATATTAAAACGCTTGCGCGTGGTGCCAATGGCATCCATGCCGCTTTCTACAGGCGTGCCCTTTGTGGCGCCAACATTTTTTGGCCCAAGGAACGAACTCGCAATTTGATTGAACGCAGCAAAGCCCGCCGCCATCACAAATACAATTAAAATTGGCGCATACGAGCTCAACATAAAATCGGTTGGTGCTGGTTCGGTCATCGCAAGTTCCGTAATCATTGCATCAGTCAATTTCTGAAACCATTCGTTCAACAACGCCGCTTCATTGATCGGTCAAACTTCTTCCAATCTTGCACAAGTAATCGGGGCAGCCGGACTCGAACCGACGACCTTCTGGTCCCAAACCAGACGCTCTACCAAGCTGAGCTATGCCCCGCCAACAAATCAGTGA
>CAIKXA010000047.1 GCA_903831295.1 uncultured bacterium
ATCTGGCGAATACCGCGTGGTGTATGTGGCCAAGTTTGCACAGGCTATTTTTGTGCTTCATGCGTTTGGTAAAAAGTCTCGAAAGGCGGCGACAGTTGATGTTCGAACAGTGCAACTGCGATACTCGCAACTACTCGCCAGTCTGGGCATAAAGGAACACTGACATGGCAGCTCGCAATATAAAAACGCCCGTCAAAACGTCAGCAAAAATGTCTGACACGCTCTTCCACAAATCATCTGGAAATGTTTTTTCGGATATGGGTATTCCAACACATGAGGCCGCGTTCCTTCGCGTTCGAGCACAACTGATGGTGGAGTTGATACGAGTCATCCGATCTCGAAAATTAACACAGGTCGCCGCTGGAAAATTGTTCGCAATTTCTCAACCGCGTGTCAGCGACATTCTGCGGGGAAAGATTGACCGCTTCAGCATTGACGCACTGGTAGACATGCTGGCCCTTGCCGGACTGCAAGTTCAAGTCACCACTAAAGCTTTTCGCAAAGTGGCGTAATGGCGCATTGTTTTCAACTCATCAACATCCGTCACACTCAACGCCCGCAATATTGAAAATTTGAACTTTCGATCATGCCTGCTTTGCTTTTGGCACAAGCAAAACAGTTGCTGCGGCCACGCACATCACCAGAACCACTTGTATCAAAGACACACAACAGGATGCCTGCTAAACTTCATCGCAGTATTTGGTCGCTTTCTAACCACATTGAAAAACAAAAGGCAAAAAATGAAATTCAATAGCACTGTTTTTATTTTGGCGTGCGTGCAATTTGGCGTTGGCTGCACAGCTCCTCCACTTCCATCCGATTCGGACACCAATAAAACCAATCTCACCGCGGGCGTTGCCCAGCGCGAGATTCGCAAGGGCATGTCCGGCGGCGAGGTCGCCACAGTTCTTGGTAGCCCCAACATTGTCACAAGCGGTCCAGAGGGCACCGAAGTTTGGATCTACGACCAAATGTCCACGCGCGTTGAGGCTTCCTCGGCGGGAACAGGCGTGTGGTTTATTATTGGCGTTACAAATCAAAATACGGGCGCGGTGAAAACTTCGCAGTCCACTTTGACAATCGTTGTGAAGTTTGACGCCGCCAAAAAGGTGACTGATGTCGCCTACCACCAATCAAAGTTTTAATCCGTGCGCTGAACACAGGGGCACATAAACAATGGCTCACTTATCTTTTTTTAAACACATCGCTTCAGTCGGATTATTTTGTGCGCTTGCTGGCCTAATCGGTTGCGCGAGCAATACCGTTCCGCCAGACGCGCTGCTTATGAAGGAGCCGACAACGGAAATCCGTCAACGTCAAGCAAGGCGTTACGCCACCACGGACGAGAAGCAAGTGATTATTGCCGCGGCCCAATTGCTGCAAGATCTTGGCTTTAATGTGGAAAATTCCGAGAAAGATCTTGGGCTTCTGGTGGTCAGCAAAGATCGCAGCGCCGTGGATGGCGGACAAGTGGCGGGACAAATCGCGGTTGCCGTGATTTTTGGTGTTCGCATGCCTGTGGACAAAGAACAGAAAATCCGCGCGTCGGTTGTGACGACGCTCTCCGCTGATCAAAAGGCGATTGATGTTCGCGTGACATTCCAACGGTTAGTGTGGGATGATCGTGGGCAATTAAGCAAACTTGAGCGTTTGGATGATCCAGAAATGTATCAAGACTTTTATATCAAGCTTTCAAAGGCGCTGTTCCTTGAAGCACAGGAGGTTGGATAATGTTTGCGAACCGATTCATCACGTTTTTTCTTTGCATGGCTTTCGCGCCTACGGCAATTCTTTGTGGTTGCAATTCCGCGCCAAAGGTAAATGAAGCGGAGGTTTCTTTGAAACTGCGCTCGATACAAACGCGCTCGTATGACACCACCAACACCAACAACGCCCTACGTGTGGCTATGGCCACTCTGCAAGATCTTGGATTTGTAATTGACAATGCTGACGCAGACTTGGGAACGGTTTCGGCAACCAAATTAGACAACGCGGCAACTAAAATGACGATCACGGTTCGCATGCGCGGCAAAACACAAATACTGGTGCGCGCCAACGCGCAGTACCGATTACTTGCGGTGACTGATCCAATTTTCTATCAACAGTTCTTCACGGCGTATTCCAAGTCGCTGTTCCTGGAAGCCCACGAAGTTGATACGGCAGCGCCTGGACTTTAATTTTACGTAGAGCGTGGTTTTTAAAGCCGCCCCGCGGCTCGCCATTGCTAGACACTCCGTTGTTTCTGTGGGATATTAAAACCATGCGTATTGAGATTGAGGCATCAACAATTCCTGGACAAACCGTGATTCAGTTGCACGGCAAAATTGACGCCAACACAACCATGATTGTTGAGCAGGCGCTTCTGAATGTGATCGGCAGTGGCCAAAAAAGTCTTGTGCTTGACTGCGCACAAATGGATTTCATAAGCAGCGCCGGCCTGAAGTCGCTGATCATGGCCATTAAAAAAATGAAAGTGCTCAATGGAACCATCACGTTGGTCGCGCTGCAAAAAAATGTGAAAGACGTGCTGGCAATGAGCGGTTTGCTTCCACTGTTTATTATTCAAGACACGCGCGCGGATGCTGATAAATAAACCGAGCTAGTCAGGCGTTGCCGCGGTGGGACGAATAGAAATATCCATGCCCGTGTGATGCGCTTGCAAATCCGCGCACAGAGCGTCGATGCGCTTCTGCACATCGCCCATGAGATCCGCCGGGTTGAACTCCAGGAAAATCTCAACATAAATATTTGGGCCCGAACGACGCGCGCGCACCTGGTGAATGCGCTCATAGGAATCCATGTGATGCACCAACTCGCGCATGATTTGCAACTGGATCGACTCCTCAATTGTGGCGTCAAGCAAGTCGCCAACCGAGGATGAGGCCATGCCCCACGCCGCGTGCAACATGAACAACACGCCAAGCAATGACGCGATCGGATCCACGTACACGCTCCACGATTTATCGCTGAACATCAACGCGATGAACAGGCTTGAACCGTTCACCGCATCAAAGCAACCTTTTGAAAACCACAACTTGGCTTGCGATTCCATGATGGCTGACGACTGCTTGCCCATAGCGCGCTTGGTGCGCGCCCAAATATAAAAACAAATACCGGTATACAGGGCGAATATGGCAATGCCCACTTCTGTGCCAGCTGGAACCTGCGGATGGTTTAGGTGATGCACCGCGCGCAACGTGACAAAGATGGCGCAACCTAAAGTGATCACGCCAATCCAAATACTGACCAGATTTTCAAGCTTGCCAATGCCGTAGGAGAATTGCTGACTTGCGGCGCGGCGCACCGCACGAATGGTGTAGAAGGCGGCCAACACCGCGAGCGTGTCGGTGGCCTCCTTCAAAAGGTCGCCCATGATGGTGACTGAATTGGATCGATAGGCCGCAACGCCCATGAGCATTAAATCAACCGTGCAAAATGCGAGAGCCAGTTTCAAACTGCTTTCGCGGGTGCCTGATTTGCCTTGAAGAGACATGGTGAATTCAATTTAACCGCAACCGAAGAGTGCGTTTTGTAAATTTAATTTTTGAAGCGCAACTTTTAAAGCGGAAACGGTCCCCAGTGCATCAGCAGATGGCCCAGGTCTTCACTATCAACTTCTTGATTGATTATTAAATCCGCCGGCGGTGATCCATGTCCCCACGACGTCAACATATCGCCTAGGTCCGAGCTATCCACAACGCCATCGCCATTCAGATCAGGAGTGCGAGGCATAAGTCGATCAAGCAACTTTGTGCTGAAAATACGCGCGGGGTCAAGTCGATCAAGAATGTCCACCGCGGTTCGGAAGTTTGCATCTGCTGGCATACCTTGCGTGAACGACTCGGGTATGCGCGACGCAATGGTGAGATCGTTTGTGTACGCGCCGTCATCTGTATACGCCCAGCCTTTGGACCACTCCACTCGCACGCCTGCGTAGTCGCCGCCATAGTTGGAATAAAACCACTCCTCAAGCTCGGCGTAGTAGCGCGGCGCGCCAGGCGTTCCAGGAATAGAAAGAATATTGAACCAAATCACACAGTCCCACTGCGGCTTGCTGGGCCACGGCCGCGCCGCTGACAGCAGGGCAACTTGCGCGCCAGGCACAAGACAATCCTCTGGATGATCAACACTGCTGACACGAATTTCCACCGGACAATTCATTGGATACTCGCCGCGGTCTTGGTAGTCCTGTTGCATGGCCGTGTACTTCTGGTGAAATTCACTCAGCGCGCGTTGCACATCAGAGCGTCGACAACTCAGCGCAAAACCACATTCAGCCACGCGCAATGTTGTGGGCTTGATATACAACTGAACATCCTTTGACCATCCCCAAAGGTCCCGCGCGATATTGGTGGTGAGACCAATGTCGGTCACGGTGGCCATGGTTGCGCCAAACGCGGGCGTAAGCGCCGCCGCGCCTGAAACAATCTGGCTGACAAATTGCGAGACCTGCAGTGGAATGTTGTCACTGAACGGATAGTTAAAAGGCGCGCTTACCTGGCGCGATAAGAGTGGCTTTGCTGGCGTGGGCGTCCACACTTTAAGCCACGGACTATCGGTGAACGGATACAAAATAGTTTCCACGCGACCGCTTGCGTCCATGAAGCTGGAATAACTTTGGCCTGGCGATTCTGGCGGCGCGAACAATTCCGACGCCGCGCGATTTCTAAAACTTTCACAACGAACTCGGGCGTTGGCGCCCACCTGCATGGTGACCTCAACCAAAAATGCGCGGCCCAAGTGAACACACAGCGCGGCCATTTCTGGTTCTGATCGTTGGAAGGTGCGCAACGCGTACGCCTGTTGTTCCGCGTCCCACACCACCGCGGTGACAGAGCGCAACATGTTTGAAAGCGTGCCAAATGTGTGGCCGGGCAAAGTGGTTTCACCAATGGCGGGAACCGATGTGCCATGTCCGTTCACCGTAAGCACGCCGCCAAGACTAATCGCGCCAGGCGCTGGACAATTAGTCATGCCAAGACCGGCGTCTTGCAACGCGTTGTGCAGAACTTCCATTGCAACACCTGTCTGCGCGGTGACGGTTGGTGGTGATATAGATAAATCAATGGACACGGCGGTTAAGTGCGCCGTGGTATCAAGCATGAGCGTTGGCGAATTGCAATTTGCATCTGGATCAACGGAAATTGGCGCCCAGTTGTGCGCCATGCCGCGCGGACGCAATCGCCAACCGTTGGAGTACGCCCAGTTGGCCAGCGTGACAACATCTTGCGGTGTTGATGCGGTAGCGGTCCACAGCGCGTCGATAGAAATTTCGCCAGACCAATTGCTGTAGGCTTGTTGAAAAATATTTATGCCGGCGGGAAAGTTTGGCGGACTTGGACAGTCGGTGTTTGCCATTGACGATGCGGGCAGAACACGGAACTTTGGCAGCCAAGCCGTAAGACCAAGCATGGCGGAGGTGCGCAGAAATGTGCGGCGTGTTGGTTCAGGTGGTTCAGATGGTTGAGGCGTGGTGTGCATGTGATGAAATTTTGAAGTTGGAAAATGTTGGATAAATAAGCATTTCAACCTAGCACCAAATTGGCGCGATGCAATTGAATGTGAAGAAAAATTGGGAAATGCGTGACGAATATGCTGGCGGGCGCCTTCTCATTTGCTGCGCGGGATGGTTTGGTTGCAGTGGCGCATCTGTATACAGATGTGTGTGAGAATGAGAAAAATGAGGCCTGGTAAAGCGTTGCTCATATTGAACCCGCAAGAACATGTCGTGGGTTGCGCAACTAATTTTTTAGCGGCTCTTCCATGCGGCCAACTCATTAGCCGCCTGATCGGCATCGCGGTTGCGCTTCAGCTTTTGGAATAATTCAATGGCGCGCGCGAATGCGGCCTGCGGATCTTGACCGGCGGCGGCATGAATTTGCGCCTCTAACAAATAAATTTTGGCCAAGTCGGATTCATAGTTCAGCACCTCGGCTTCGCTGTGCGCCACCGCTAGATGTTCCCGCGCGTTCACCCAGTCTTGCTTCATTAAATACAACTTGGCTAGTGCAAGTTCGTTGGCCACGATTTTTTTCTTCAGGTCCAACTCTTGGTGAATGCGCAACGAGTGGCTCAACTCGCGCGCCGCTAAATCCAACCGATTGGTGTCCATGTAAATCCGACCCTTGGACATGAGCGCGGTGCCCGCGCCGTAGCGATTGCCGATGCGCTCCATAAGCGTGACCGACTTGCTGAAATACTCCAGCGCGTTCTCAAACTCCTTGCGGCTGTTGTGAACATAACCCAACGACAAATACAAATTCGCCATTTGTCGTTTGTCATTCAAGTCGGTGAACAACTGCAAACTGCGCAGGTTGTATTCCAAAGCCTTGTCTAAATCATCTTGATGCTCGCAGAAAACGGCCAAATTGTTGTAGACCAGCGCGATGTTTTCACGCGAGTTGTGCGCCGTAAAAATTTCTAGCGCGGCATGCGCCTTCTCCATAGCGGGCGCGAATTGCCGAGAGCGATTCAACACCCAACTTTGATTCATGAAAAGTTGACCCATCTCCAAGGAGTTGGCGTGGTCGGCAAGCAGCACAAACGCCTGTTCATACACACGCGTTGCGTCGTCCTTGAAACCACGCTTCTCATACATGCGGCCAATGTTGCGCAAAAAATCCGCCTGTAATTTCGCGTCGGTCGTGGTCTTGATCGCCTCTTCACGGTGGGCAATGGCGTCGGACATTTCGCCCATCAGTTCCTTGGTTTCCGAAAGATGAATCAGCAAATCAGTCGCGGATATTTCCCCGGCGTCGGCAAATGGCGCGGCGACCAGGGCGCGCGAAAGTGAGCGCACCGCTTCTTCATTGGCGAACGCACGTTTGGCTTTCAGGCCACTGGCAACTAAATGCACATACGCGCGCTTCCATTCCTCGGCCAAGTGATAGTGAAAGCCCAACAGTTCAGCGTGCTCCTCTAGAGTGTTGGCGAACAATTGCTCAACATGCTCGGCCACTTGTAAATGCAAAGCCTTGCGCTTTTTCAGCAGCATGGCCCCGTACACCGACTCCTGAATCAACACGTTGCGGAAGCTGAATTCAATTTCTGGAAAGCTTTGCGACTCAAAAAGTATTTCTTCCTGAGTCAACTTGTCCAGCAACGCGTCCAGGTTTGGAATATTCACAACGCGTCGCAGCAACTCCAAACGGAAAGTGGATCCAATCACCGCGGCCACATTCAGAAGTTCCTTTAATTGCGCCGGCAATCGATCAACGCGCGCGGCAATCATGCCGCTGAGAGAATTTGGGATGGACACATCGCTTAGATTCCGCAGAATGCGGATCTCGCCGCTGTTGGTTTTTTCAACCACGCGCTCATCGCGCAAACTGCGGACGATCTCTTCTATGTATAAGGGATTGCCCGCGGAGCGCTCGCGGATCAAGCGCAACAACTGCTCGGGAACCTGATCACTGTGCAACAGAATGCGCGACAACTGATCGCTTTCATTGTTGTCGAAATGGCGAAACGCCACTTCAATACATTCGTGTTCAAGCAACTTACGAGCGATCGGTAGCAATCGCGCGGACGCATGATCCTTGTTCGGTCGCAGCAGAAGAAACATAAGAATCTGGGACTTGCGAACCAGTCGAAATAGATGCGCGATTAATTCAATGGATGCGGCGTCGGCGTAATGCAAATCCTCCAATGTGATGGTCAACGGCTTGATGCTGGCCATGCGCTCAAACAACCAAGAAATGGCGTGAAAGGTTGCAACTTTAATTTCTTGAGCCGGCATGTGCTCCAACGGAATGTCAAACTCGGCGCCAAGATTTCCGCCAAGCATCACGCCAATAAATACGATCGCTTCCTTGGCCTCGGTGGGCAGCGCCTGTGGATCCAAACCTAAAACTTGCGGCAACCCAGTCGCAACTTTATGCGCGGCCGTGTCGGCGACATCGTCAGAAGTCACGCCGAAGAGACCGTGGAACAGCTCTATGAAAATGGAATACGAGGTGCAACTGGAATATGAACGACAGGCTCCCAAGACAGCCTGAATATCATTTTCTTGAAACTGTTTGTTGCACTCAGCCTGCATGCGACTTTTGCCAATGCCTGGTTCAGAAACAAGGAACACCGCTTGGCCTTGGCCCTTGCGAAACTTGGCGTATGCATCGCCGATGATCTTGATTTCGTTTTCACGACCAACAAGCGGCGGAACTTCGCCAATCTTTTTATCACTTACGTTGACCGCCTTGGGTTTGACCACGCGGTACACGGCAACCGGATCTTGTTTACCCTTCACCTTGACCGGATCCATGGCGACAAACTCGAAAGCGTGGCGCGTGAGGTTGTACGTGTATGAACTCACCAAAGTTTCGCCGCTCACTGCAAGCGATTCCATGCGGGCCGCCAAGTTCACGGTGTCGCCCATCACGGTGTACTGCATTTTTTCATCGGTGCCCATGCCGCCGGCAATCACCATGCCGGTGTTAATACCTGTGTGCAAAGTGAGCGGATTTTCCAATTGAATGGGCAGAGTTTTGTTGTACTCCTCCATGGACTTCATCATGTCTAGCGCCGCGCGAAGAGCGAGCTCAGGATCATTTTCATGCGCGATCGGCGCGCCAAAGATTGCCATGATGCAGTCGCCAATAAATTTGTCCACATGACCTTCGTAGCGGGTGACAATTTCGGCCAACTTGCGCATGCAACCATTCATAAGACTGGTGACCACTTCGGGATCCAACTTTTCGCTCATGGCGGTAAAGCCACTGATGTCCGCGAACAACACGGTGACATTGCGCCGCTCTGATTCCAAAGTTTCAACCGCGTTGCGCGGCGAACGAGTGGCGGAATTCGACATAGCCTGCGCCGGTGAATTTTTGGATGCCGCCGCGAGATCCACTCCGCAATTTCCGCAGCACCGATCATCTGCTTGAACTGGCGTGTGGCATTGAGCGCACGACAACGGCGACGACTGCGGCAATTTTAAAAAACCTCCGCAATGCGTGCAGAAGCGAACACCTTCGCGATTGGGAAATTGACACTGGGAACATGTCATGGCTGAAAGTTTCCATGCGGATTCAATCGAGCAATCCAGCGCCAAGAATCGATGTTTGCGATAAGACTCATATGGATGATCGGGTTTGACTGCGTGAAAATTGAATCGTTTGAATGATAACGGACATGCCGCACAAATCGTCTACCCCGCGCTTGCGTAGGCCCATTGCGTCACGGCCAGAGTTGCCCGCGGATCCCAGCGCAAACCATTGGCGCGCGCAATTTGCGCAAGACGCGGGGCGTGCTCATTATTGCGAACCTCCAACTTGGCGCGATCTTTGGCGGGCTTCAATGCATTGCTCCACTTTACATTGGCCGCGGCCGTGCAAACCACCAAATTGCCAAGCGCCTCATGGCGCGCCAAACTCCACGGAATGAAGTGGTCAATGTGACTGTCGCCCTTGCGCAATTCTTTTCCGCTGTAGAAACATACGCCCTGTTGCAATTTGATCAGTGGCTCGCGAACACTTTCGATGTTCATGCGCTCACTGCCAAACAAATGCTTGCGCAAAGCGTCGCTGCTGCGCACTTCAACATTGCGCCGCTCCACCCAACGCGTCCATGCGCCATCAATCAAATCGCACAGCAACGCGTGAAAGCGGCGCAATGTTGCAAGCACTCCAGGTAACAATTGAATGCTGTCTTGACCGCGCTTCCATATATAAAGAAAGGGGTCCCCTTCTGGCTGCAAGCGCCAAAGCACATCTTTAACAAGTTGCTGTTGCACCAATTTGGTGTAATTCAAAATGCGACCTGTTTGCTGAGCGTTGCTCAGGCTTCGTCCGCTTTCCTTAGCGCACTGTTGCACCAAAGAGATCACCTTTGAAGGCTTGTTCTTCATGCTGCACTGAACCAACTGCACTTCTTTATCTTGATCGGGCAGAGTAAATAACTGCACTTGCCGCCAATATAAATGGATGAAGCGCTCGGCGATTGTTTGCAGCGCAATGCTGGAAGTATTGTCTGGAAGTTCAACCGAAAGATCACACAGCGCGCGCAGCAAGGCAAACTTATATGTGGTTGTGTAACTACTGTCGCGCAAAAGTTTTTGCACGCGATCTAACAGCGCCAATGCGGGATCAATGCTGTCTTTAGCCACAACACAATGGTATTTCAATCAGGCGCAGAGTGATACGCCATGAAGCTGCGCTTAGTCTTGCACAGTGATTGAAATAATCTTGTCGCCGACCTTGATCTTGTCAACCACTTCAACGCCTTTGACAACTTTGCCAAAGCACGTGTGAACGCGATCCAAGTGCGCGGTGCCCGCGCGACTGTGGCACACAAAGAATTGTGAGCCGCCAGTGTCCTTGCCCGCATGCGCCATGGAAAGAACGCCGCGATCATGATGCTGATTGTTGCCGGAAGTTTCGCACTTAATCTTCCAACCTGGTCCGCCAGTGCCGGTGCCAGTTGGGCAACCACCTTGAATCACAAAGTTTGGAAGCACGCGGTGAAAGTTCAGGCCGTCATAGAAACCTTTTTTGGCAAGCTTCTGAAAATTGGCCACGGTAAGAGGTGCGTCAGTGTCGAAGAACTCGACGAACATGTCGCCTTTGTCTGTTTTAATGGTTGCGGTTGACATAGGGCACAATCATAGACGCGAATCGCGCGCGCTTCCAGTTCTTTTACATCTGTTGGCCGCAAATTTTGTGGTCGCCAGAAATTCATTCAATCAATTTCAGATGCACCCCAAATCCCCCTTGAATTCACTTGCAAAACAAGGCAACTTAGTGGCATGCATCCATTTCTTGACAACACGTTTCTCTTCAATTGGAGTCAACTTACCCCCGCTCACATGGAACCAGATATTCGCGAGGCATTGCGCCGCGCGACTGTGGCTGTTGATGCGGTCAAGTCTCTCAAGGGCGGCGATCTGACATACAAAAATGTGTTGCTTGGACTTGAATCCGCCACGCGGGATTTGTCGCGCGCGTGGGGTTTGGTTTCACTCTTGGATGCGGTGTTGAACAGCGATGAATTGCGCAAGGCCTACAACGCGCTGTTGCCGGATGTGACGGCGTTCTTCACGGCCATGACGCTTGATGCGCAATTGTGGTCGG
>CAIKXA010000048.1 GCA_903831295.1 uncultured bacterium
GCATTTCTGAAGGAAGCAATGGAGGACGCAGACGAACCAAAGGTGTTGCTTATTGCTCTTCGTCAAATTGCCAAAGCGCGCGGCATTGCCAAAGTGGCCAAGAGTGCTCGTATTGAACGCGAAAGCCTCTATCGCGCATTGTCACCGCAAGGCAATCCGCGCCTGTCTACGCTTTTTGCAGTGATACATGCGCTTGGGCTAATGCTTACCGTTGCGCCGGGGCGCCAGTGACTTTTAATTGAAAGCCAAGGATTAGCGGGGAGGGATTGCGTGTTGCGGGGTTGCGGGGTGTGCGCGGCGCCCCCTTCAACCACTTGACAGATAACTTGACTTATGCTTGACTTATAAATATGGCCTACCAACCACAATTCGCCATCACTCCACACCTGTTGTCATTGGTGGAAACAATCGCCACATTACGCGAGCGAATCCAGGGTGCTGCGGTGGAGTTGTCGTGGATTCCGGCTCTGCAAAAAGACACTCGCACGCGAAACGTTCACGCGTCCACAGCCATCGAGGGAAACCCACTCACGCTAGAGCAAGTTCGCGCGTTGGAGCAGGGGTTGGAACTGGACGCTTCCGACACGCGATCAAGCCGTGAGGTATTGAACTATTTCGCGGGTCTTCGCTTTGTAGAAAAGCACGCCAAGAAAAAAGAAATTCGCCACGAGGATATTTTTAAGCTGCATCGACTTCTCGCGGACACCGTGATGGATCAGGGAAATGCTGGCGCGTACCGCACAATATCCGTGCGCGTGGGTAAGCACTCGCCGCCCGCTGCTCGCGATGTGTCGGGTCTGATGTTTGAATTACTGGAATGGTGGAACAAGAAATCCACGGCGCTTTCGCCAGTTCTGAGTTCAGCCATTCTGCACTATCGCTTTGAAGACATTCATCCGTTTGCGGACGGCAATGGTCGCACAGGGCGCGCGCTTGCGCTGTGGGAGTTGTATCGCCGCGGTTTTGATAGCCACCATATTTTTTCGGTGGATGAATATTATTGGGAAGATCGGCCCGCGTATTACGCCGCTCTGAGCGCCGTGCACAATGCAGATGAAGACCTTTCAGGTTGGTTGGAATACTGCGCCGAAGGTATTCGGCATACGTTGGACCAAGTATGGATGCGTGTGCAGAGTTTTAACTTGCAATCACACACAAAATTAGTGCTGCGACCAAATCAGGAGCGATTACTGAAACTTTTGCGCGACCATGGCAGCATGACGCCCGCGGCATTATGGAAGGCGCTTTCAATTTCCAGGCAGGGCGCCATGAATTTGCTTCGGCCACTTTTGGAAGCTGGGGTGGTTGAAAAAGTTGGCGGCAAAAAGACAGGCAGTTACTCTTTAAAGCAATCACAAGTAGGCGGTGGTAGAAGCAAGGGCGCGTAAAGCGTGTGTTTACTACACGCGGGCGCCAGGAGTCCCTGCGTTCAGTCACTTGACTCATGACTTGACTTACGCTTGACTCATCTGAACGTAGCCTGACACGTCGCCCGTTTCGACAAGTCCTCAATCGTGTCGAAATTAACCCTTTATTTGGACACGTTCTGTTGACGTGTCGATTGCAAATAATTCAAAAATAAAGCTTCCGCAGCCGGCCGCCACAAACAAAAAGAGTCGCGGAAAAAAGGCAGTGATTTCTAATTGGACCTTCATGTCACCATAGTGTGCAGGCATGGGCATGTCTCAAGCCACACTTTTAGCCGGCAGCAACAGGGCGCACCTTGCCTTTTGTGCTCTAGAAAAAATAGTATCTTTTTCTAGGAAAATATTTCACTATGCACCCATAAAATCACATAGTAAACAAGTCATTTCAAGAATTTATGGGCATGGTAGGGGTTGGGCATTTTCACAGAATGATTTTGCACATTCGTTTACACGCAGTCAGATTGATTACGCGCTATCAGAACTCTGTCATGAAGGAAAAATACGCCGCGTGTGTCGGGGCATTTACGACTACCCAAAATTCAGCGAGCTTCTGAATCGGGACCTCAGCCCGGATTTTGATCAAGTGGCACAGGCGTTGGCGCGAAAGTTTAATTGGCGAATTCAGCCCACTGGCGACGCCGCGCTCAATCTGCTTGGGCTTTCAACGCAGGTGCCTGGTCGGCTGGCCTATCTCTCTGATGGACCAAATCGCAAGTACGACATTGGCCA
>CAIKXA010000049.1 GCA_903831295.1 uncultured bacterium
AAGAGAAATTATGAAAGTCCGCAGCAGCATTAAACGAAGAACCCGCGATTGCCAAATCGTTGTCCGCAAAGGCAAGCGTTTCGTCATCAACAAGAAGAACCCCCGACTCAAGCAGCGTCAAGGCTGATTTGAAACTGAATTTAAGGAGCACCCCATGCCACGACTAGCAGGTATCGACATTCCCGAGCGCAAGAAGATTCTTTTCGCTCTTCAATACATCCACGGTATTGGCCCGAAGTTCGCCAAAGACATTCTTGTCAAGACAGGCATTGATGGCGACCGCCGAGCCAGCACGCTTGATGACAAGGAGTTGGCAAACATCAGCCAGCTGCTCGACCAGAATTATATTCTGGAGGGCGCGCTTCGTCGTCAAATGCAGCAAGACATTCAACGCCTCAAGGACATTCGCTGCTACCGCGGCGAGCGTCATCGCAAGGGTTTGCCTTGCCGTGGTCAACGTACTCGTACAAACGCCCGCACTCGTAAGGGCAAGAAGCGAACGGTCGCCGGCAAGAAGGGCGTGAAGGGTTGATCCCGTCGCGCGATGTAAAGAACAGGAATTATTCATATGGCAAGTAAGAAAAAAGTTCGCAAAAATATCGTCAAGGGCATCGTGGTTGTGAACGCGTCCTTCAACAACACAATTGTCACTGTGACCGATGTGAACGGTGAGACCCTTGCATGGGATTCAGCCGGTAGCGTTGGTTTCAAGGGCGCTCGCAAGAGCACTCCATTCGCCGCCAGCCGCGCCGCCGAGAAGGTGGCCGGCAAGGTCAAGCGTTTGGGCATGCGTGAAGTGGAAGTTCGCGTGAAGGGTCCAGGTCCTGGCCGCGAAAGCGCCGTGACCGGTCTGGCACACAACGGTTTGAAGGTGATTGCGATCGAAGATCACACGCCAATTCCGCACAACGGATGCCGCGCCCCCAAGAAGCGACGCGTGTAAATTGCGTTGATTTGGAAGGGTTTTTCACGTATACTGCCCGACCGTGTTTTGTTCAGCGGGTCACGTTCACTCAGTGTTTGCAAATCGTACTTCTCTTGGCCAAGAAGGCGTGTTGAACTGTTGCAGCAGAGTTCAACATTCGCCGTGAGTCCAAGAGTTTCCTGTTCAGGATTCTGCCGCAACTTTGGAGATTCACCATGCACGTTCGATGGCGCGGATTAGAGCTTCCGTCACATGTCACTGTAGAACAAAAGAGTTTGACAACCACCTTTGGTCGTTTCACCGCTGAGCCATTTGAGCGCGGCTTTGGAACCACCATCGGAAACAGTCTTCGTCGCATTCTCTTGTCCAGCCTTGAAGGCGCGGCCATCACCAGCGTGAAAATCGCCGGCGTAACGCATGCGTTCACAAGTCTTCCAGGCGTGAATGAGGATGTCACCGACATCATTCTGAACATCAAGAAGTTGGTTGTCAGCATGGAGGGCGATGGCGCCAAGACCATGCGGCTTCTGGCCGAGGGTCCAGGCGAAGTGACGCCGGATCTGATCGAGGCTGACGCTTCGATTCAAATTCACAATCCAGAAACTGTGCTTGCCACTCTCACCGAAAAGAAGGAATTCGCCGCTGAATTCACGGTTGAGAAGGGTCGTGGCTATTTGCCAGCCAGCGAGCAATGGGCCAAGATTGATGAGCAAGAAATTGGATTGATTCCAGTGGACGCCATCTTTAGTCCAGTGTTGCGCGTGCGCTACCGAGTGGAGGACACTCGAGTTGGTCAACGCACAAACTATGACCGCTTGATCCTGGATATTTGGACCAACGGAACCATCACGCCAGAAATGGCTTTGGTCGAGGCGTCCAAGATTCTGCGCAAGCACTTGAATCCGTTTGTCATGTATGACAATGAAGGTGAAGAAACTGTTCCAACCA
>CAIKXA010000050.1 GCA_903831295.1 uncultured bacterium
AAAAAACAGTTCCAACTCGGCTTGAATTGATCCAAATTTGTCGCCGCAACATAGGTGTGGCGACGCAACTTTCTCAAGGAGAAACACTATGCAAACTCGTTATGACTTCATCATCATTGGAACCGGCGCGGGCGGCGGAACTATTGCGCAAAAATTAGCCAAGGCTGGGAAAAAAATTCTAATTCTGGAACGCGGAACATTTCTTCCACGTGAAAAGGAAAATTGGAGCACAACGCAGGTGTTCTTGAAGAATCGATACCACACCACCGAAGTGTGGCAGGACAAAGATGACAAGCCGCTGCACCCGGGAACCGGCTATTGGGTTGGTGGCAACACAAAGGTGTACGGCGCGGCGCTTTTTCGCTTGCGCGAACGCGACTTTGAAGTGCTCAAGCACGTCGGTGGCATTTCGCCCGCATGGCCTATCAGTTATAAGGACTTCGAACCCTACTACACGCAAGCCGAAATTCTTTTCAACGTGCACGGCAAACGCGGCACGGATCCAACGGAGCCGCCTTCAAAATCTGAATATCCATTCCCAGCGGTCAGCAATGAGCCTCGCATTCAGGAATTGTTCGACGGCGTGACCAAGCTTGGGCACCATCCATTTCCTGTTCCGATTGGTTTGAATATTGATGAGAAGAACATGGTGGACAGCAAGTGCATTCGCTGCGACACCTGCGACGGATATCCATGCATGGTGGACGCCAAGGCCGACGCCGACGTGAATTGCGTGCGCCCGATTCATCACCAAGACAATGTCACGCTGATCACCAACGCGCATGTCACCAAGCTGATCACTCGGCCCAGTGGTCGTGAGATCACCGCGGTCGAGGCAAAGATTGCTGGCGGAGAAACCACACAGTTTCACGGCGATATTGTGATTGTTTCGTGCGGCGCCATTAATTCAGCCGCGCTTCTTTTGCGCAGCACAAGCGCCGCGCACCCCAATGGTCTGGCCAATAGTTCCGACCAAGTGGGCCGCAATTTTATGTTCCACCAAGCGGGCGCAATTCTTTCCGTGCACGCCACCAAGCACAATCCAAGTCGCTATCAAAAAACATTTGCGGTCAATGATTTCTATTTTGGCGAACCTGGATTTGATTTTCCAATGGGCGGCATTCAGCTCATTGGATCCTTCCACACCGAAATGATGCGCGGCGACGCTCCGTGGATGACGCCAGAAATTGTGCTGGAAGAAATGGCTGCGCGCGCCGTTCCATGGTGGCTGACTTCAGAGGATTTGCCTGCCGCCGAAAATCGCGTGCAGTGGATTGAAGGCAAAGGAATTAAGTTGAGCTATACGCCCAACAATGTGGAGGCGTTTACTCGCCTTATGGATCGCTGGACCGATGTATTGAAGCGCGTCGACGGATCGCATGTGATTCCACATGAAATGTATTTTAAAAAGCGTATTCCACTTGAAGGCGTTGGCCATCAGAACGGAACATGCAAGTTTGGAACAGATCCAAAGAGCAGCGTGTTGAACACGGATTGCCGCGCGCATGATGTAGACAATTTATATTTGGTCGACGGATCGTTCTTCTGTTCAAGCGGCGCGGTGAATCCGTCGCTCACAATCATCGCCAACGCGTTGCGGGTGGGCGACATTCTGCTTGAGAAGACCAAATAAATTATTGCGTGCAGACAAATGGGTGAATCAATAGTTTTGAATTGAGCTTCAAGGGT
>CAIKXA010000051.1 GCA_903831295.1 uncultured bacterium
GAACGAGCGAAATCGTCGAACGACTCTTGCGAACAGTGAAGTGAAAGTGACCCCAAGGGGATTCGAACCCCTGTTCCATCCGTGAGAGGGATATGTCCTAAGCCGGGCTAGACGATGGGGCCAAACAAGCGCCAATACAAACAGATTCACGGATCAATTCAGTAGCGCAAAGAGTATAGCGAGCAAGTTCAGCGCCACAAATCGCTTGACAATGCGCTGAAATTGAGCGCGGGGCGCGCTTTCTGGCTGGCATATTAATTTGATTTCATTCATGCCTTGATGATTAGCGCGCGCTTGCCCCAAGCTTGCCGCGCTCTTGCCGCCGCATAGACAAGATCGGATACCGTAATTGATATGTCCACCATCCTGATGTTGTGCGCCATGAATTTTGAAAGCGACATTGCGAGCAAGCGCTTGGGCAAGCGTTGCGTGATACGCACCATTGGAGTTGGCGAACATTGCGCGCACGCGCTGAAAGATTTGGCCAATGAATTTGGCGCGGGAACACATGTAATTTTGTGCGGCCTCGCCGGCGGATTAAGCGCGCGCGCCAAGTTGGGTCAGGCGTATATCGCTTCGCACGTGACCGCGCCCAATGGCAGCGTGATACCCGCGCCGTGGATGCCAAGCGGCGTGAACGCGCCCCTGCTTGCGTCAATGGGATCTGTGTCGGTTGCTACACCCATGAATTCCGCGGCACTGCCGCTTTTTTGCGCGGATGTTTTATTAGCCGACACGCATGTGAAAGAGCAAACAGCGCGGCAATTTTCCTGCGACATGGTGGACATGGAGTCCGCGCACTTTGCGCGCGTAGCGGCGCAAGCCGGTTGGAGATGGCTGATTGTTCGTGGCGTGAGCGACGATGTTCAAACGCAACTTCCGCCCGGCGTGTTCAACTTTGTCAACGCCGCGGGCGCCCCGCGCCCTTTGGCCATCGCGCTGCATGTGGCCACGCATCCGTGGCAAATTCCATTGCTGCGGCACTTGGGGCAAAAATCCACGTTGGCCATGAACAACGCGTGCGATATTGTTGAGCGCGCGTTGATGGAGTTGCCTTCTTGAACGCGCGCAAAGTGCTTGTGTTTGGCGGCTCATTTAATCCGCCGCATCGGCGCCATGTTTCACTGGCCCAACAAGCCGCGGCGACCATTGGCGCCGATGAAATTCGCGTGATTCCCGCCAACACAAATCCGCAGCGGCAAGGGCAGCCCCCTGCTTCGGCGCGCCACCGCGAGGCCATGTTGCGCATCGCGTTTGGTGGCCAAGCGCGCGCGGTGATTGACACGCAAGAGATCGAGCGCGGCGGCGCGAGTTTCACGGTGGACACGCTGAAAAATCTGCGCGCGCAATTTCCACACGAGCAGTTTTTTCTGCTGCTTGGCGGCGATCAAGCGATGAACTTTTATTCCTGGAAAGATCCGCAAGGAATTCTTGCCCTTGCCACGCCGGTGGTTGTGCCGCGCGCTCCACTGAGTGCGCCAGAACTTCTACGGCATATTGCGCAGCACCATGACAACGCCACCGCGGACTTGTGGCGCCCGTGGATTCTTCCGCTTGAAGCCGCGGCGGACTCAAGCACGCAACTACGCGACAACCTTGTGGCCGGCGCGGCTTTGGATGAGACGCTGATCGATCCGCAAGTGTTGGCGTACATCAAGCAACATTCGCTTTATCTCTAGGCAAACGGCGCGGCATGTGCGGCACGCGATGAAGCAAGCGCGGCAACGCATATTGATATGCGTATCTCCGCATATATCACCGGATATATCACCCCTCATATCACCAAGGATCTTCTTCGACCAAATGCACCTCGGATTTTCTACCCTTCATCGGCAGATGGTCCAAGGCTTCCGGCCGCTCATCAAAGGCCACGCGGTCAAGCGTGTAAAAACTTTGCAGCAACCAGCGATTCTCTATTTGCAAACGCTCGCGCGCTAACCGATCAACTTCCGCCGTGTTTTTAGCGGTCAGCCAAAATGTGATGTAACCGCCGGATGGATGTTCATTGGTGTCGTCGCTGTTGAGATCAAGGCAGACGGCAATGGAGTGCCACAGCGTGCTGCCAAGTTCGCGCCCAGCCTCGTCCACATTGGTGTCTGGGTCCACATCAAGTTCAAGACCCCAACATTCGCGCACTTGCAAAAGAATTTCGTCAAGGTCCGGGCTTTGATCATCCTCGATCGCCAAGACATCGCGCACATGCGACGGCGGAGATAACACTTCATCTAAAGAATCGGGCCAGGTCTCCTCCACTTCGCGCAGTGAATGGCGTCGCAACATGCGCTCCACCGTTTCCTTGTTGTCCACCGCGACATGAATCAATAAACCCTTCCACGAATCGAGGAACACCTCAACAAATGGCTCCTCCGAGTTTGCGCCCACGCCAATGCTGGCGTCCTCCATGATGACGGGCTCAAAGCCCTCCCAAATCTCAAGGAAGGACTCGAAAGAAATCGGCTCGCGGCCCATGAACACATCCACGCTGCGGTATGCGTCGCGGCTTCCAACCTCCATGATTGGCGTGACTTGTTCGGGCAGCAAACCCAACGCCTCGCGCACAAGTCCAACCATGCGGTCATGGCTGCTGACGATGTGAAAAGAAAATGTGTCGGGCTCACCCTCCTCGCCCTCGTGAAACTCAAGCGTGTAGCCCTGGGTTGGACTGGGCAAATTGATGGGCTGAATTCCAAGCGGAAGCGCGAAGCCATCAATGACGGCGCGCTCCAAATCATTTCGTATTTTATATTCGCGCATCGGACAGAAAATTCTCCAACGCAGATGGTAACTGCCCCATGCCTGCGGACAAAACAGCGTTTACAGCCGACAATTCATGCATTTGAAAGAGAGATTGTGGCGTGCGAATGAGCCGCCCAAGCTAGTCGCCCAAGTACGCCTCTTGCACCCGTCGATCGTCAAGCAACTCGCGCCCCAGGCCCGACAAAGTGATCGATCCAGTCTCCATGACGTAGCCACGGTCGGCAAGGCGCAACGCCGCGCGCGCATTTTGTTCCACCAATAAAATCGTCATGCCTTCGTCGCGCAACTGTTTGATGGCTTCAAAAATTCGCACCACCAAGATTGGCGCGATGCCCATGCTTGGCTCATCCATCATCAACATGCGCGGCTCGCTCATAAGCGCGCGACCAATGGCCAACATTTGTTGCTCGCCACCAGACAGTGTTCCGCCCTGTTGACGATCGCGCTCCTTGAGAATTGGAAAGAGCGAGTACACGCGCTCCAAATCGCGGCTCATTGCCGATTGATCACGGCGAAGAAAGCCACCCATTTCTAAATTTTCTCGCACTGTGAGCCGAGGAAAAATCCGGCGACCTTCTGGGACCTGCGCCAAGCCCATGCCCACCACACGATCAGGCGGCGTGTTGGCCAAGTTGTGGCCCGCGAATTCAATCACGCCCGCGCGCAAGCGCTGGATGCGCGAAATGGTCATTAATGTCGTGCTTTTCCCCGCGCCATTCGCTCCGATCAGCGTGACAATTTCGCGCTCGCGAACTTCAAGCGAAACATCATGTAGAACATCCGATGGGCCATAGCCCGTACGCACGCCACGCACGCTTAAAAGAACTGGAGCGGTATGCGTGTTCAACCCAATTCCTCCTTGCCCAAGTAGGCCTCGATGCACGCGGGGTCGTTGCGAATTTGTTCAGGTGTTCCCTGTGCGATTTGCTTGCCAAAGTTCAGCACGCAAATGCGGTCGCTCACTCCCATCACAACGCGCATATGGTGCTCGATCAACAACACGGTCACGCCCGAGTCGCGAATGCGGCGGATGAGTTCCATCAGCGTTCCAGTTTCGGTTGGATTCATTCCCGCCGCGGGTTCATCCAACAATAAAATGCGCGGCTCGCCGGCAAGCGCGCGCGCGATTTCTAGGCGCCGCTGCAAACCGTACGGCAAATTTCGGGCGGCCTCGCCGGCTCGTGATTCCAATCCCACAAAGCGCAGCAACTCTTGCGCTTTCTGATGCGCCACAACGTTTTCCCTATAAAACCGCGGCAAACGCAGCATGTTTGCGAGAAAGCCGCAACGCAGTTTGGCGTGCATTCCAACCAAAACATTTTCAATCACGCTCAACTCGCCGAACAAGCGAATGTTTTGAAATGTCCGACCCATGCCAGCGCGCGCGATCAAATCCGGAGTGCGCCGAGCACGTGACCAAAGCGTGACATATCCGCCAGCTCCCACCGCGAAACCAATCAGAGCGGGAAGCAACACGGCCCACAATCCCATGCTCCATAAACTTGTTCCAATAGAGCGCGCCGCTTGAGCGATTGGAAAAGGTTCGTCGTAGATGTAATTGGCCACGATCACATCTTTCCAAAGCGTGGTGGCGCGAATAGCCAACGTGACAAAGAACGCCAGGACAAATCCATTGAGCACCATGCGCGCCAATATGGTTGCGCTCCAATCACGGCGAATTTCCTTGCCTTCAAAGCGAACGCGTCCTTGGGTTGCCTGGTGCACGCCAGTGATGGCGTTGAATAATGTCGACTTGCCCGCTCCATTGGGACCGATCAACGCGAACACTTCCCCGCGCTTCACTTGAAATGAAACGCAATCGTTGGCGACAAGACCACCAAAGCGCATGGTTACGCCATCCACTTCCAAAATTGGATTTGTGATTGTGGACGCCACACTCATGGCGCGGGCTCCACGGCGTTTTTCTTTTTGGCGTTCACAATGGACAACTTCGCGGGCAGCAATCCATCCGGGCGAACCCGCATCATCACCACTAAAACCAAGCCAAATACAAGGTATTTCCAGTTGTTTGGGCTGCCAAATACGCTGCCCGAACTGACCCAACCAGCGCTCTGCATGGCGCTGGCAATCTTGGGCAGCGCGATGTTGGCAAGGCCAAGCATGGCGATAGCTCCAACCAACACTCCGTTAATGGAACCCATTCCACCAACAATCACAATGCACAACGCCAAGATGCTCACTTGAAAATCGTAATTGCCCGGCTCGCCAGTGCTTGAATACATGCTCACCCAAAGTCCGCCAGACACGGCGGCCAGCGCGGCGCCCGTTGCAAACGCGATCATCTTCACCGGCACTGGCGCAATGCCCATGCATCGAGCGGCGAGTTCATCTTCGCGCACCGCAAGCCATGAGCGACCCGTGCGACTGCGTTCTAAATTTCTACACACCACAACTGCCACCACCACGAATCCAAGAAACAACCAATACCACGGCAGCTCTTGTTCGCTTGTGAATTCAAGCATTCCAAAACCTGTCGCGGTCCACCATGGCACATGCGGTGACGGCAACGGATTGATGCCTTGCGTTCCTTTGGTGATGACATCTAAATTTTTCAACACGTCTTGGGTGATCTCTCCAAAGCCAAGCGTTACAATGGCCAAGTAGTCGCCACGCAAACCAAGCGTGGGCGCGCCAAGCAACACTCCTGCGAAGGCGCCAACAATTGCGGTGCAAAGCATCGCCCACCAAAAACCAAGTTGGAATGGATAAATATCGCAACTACTAATGGCGAACGCATAGGCGCCAATTGCCATAAAAGCAGCCATTCCCAAGTGCAAAAGACCAGTAAACCCTGTGACAATATTCAGTCCAAGCGCCAGAATTGCGAACACCATTACGCCGCGCATTGGGTCGACCATGTCCAAGTGCCAACGTTGATCCACCACTGGCAACAGGCACGCCAAGATCAGCAAAGCAACATCAACGCGCAATAATTTTTTCCACATTGGCGCGGCACTCATCAAACTTTCTCCCGAAGCTTGGCGCCCAAAATTCCACTGGGCCGAAACACAAGTGTGAGAATGAGAATTCCAAACACCACGGAGTTTGTCCAGCGCGCCTCAATGTAGCCGTCGCTGAGCGCGCGCACCAAGCCAATCACAATTCCACCAACCACCGCTCCAGGCAAACTTCCAATGCCACCAAGCACCGCAGCGGTGAACGCGTCCATACCGGTGCGATATCCCATCTGAAATGAAATCGTATTGTTGTAGAGCGCGTAGATCACGCTGGCAAAACCACCAAGCGCGCCGCCAATAAGAAATGTTGAACCGATCACGCGGTTCACATCAATGCCCATCAGCGCCGCCGCTGTTGGATTCTGCGCCACTGCGCGCATGGCTTTGCCTAGGCGCGTGGATTTCACCAACCAAGTCAAGCCAATCATCAATGGCACCGTGACAATCACCACAAACAAGTCACGCCATGTGACGGTGATGGCGGATTTTGCTCCAAGTAAATTTTCATTGGAGATCAGGGAAGGAAAATCTTTCGGGGCCGCGGCTTGATTGCCACCACCAAAGACCTCCATGGGTAAACCGCCCCAAAACAAGGCAATATTCACTAAAATGAACGAACACCCAATGGCGCTCACAAGCAGCGCAAGTTTGGGCTTGCCCCGCAACGGTCGGTATGCCACGCGATCAATGGTCCAATTCAGCGCCCCGCAAAAAACCGCAGCGCTAATGAGCAGCGTGATCACCGCCGCCGTGCCGCCAAGACCAGCCCACGCCTCCATGCCAAGCGCACCCACCAATGTGAGAGCCAAGAACGATCCAAGCGTGCACAAATCTCCGTGCGCAAAATTGATCAGCTCAATAATTCCATACACCATGGTGTAGCCAATGGCGATCAGCGCGATGATCATTCCATTGGAGACGCCGGTGATGAGTTGCTGAGAAAGAACATCACCCCAACCCATTGCAACTGGAGCGACTGATTCACTGACAGCTGCTTGGGACACAATCATGGCGACAAGCGTTTCACAAATTGAACCGTGCGTTGCTGGATTCACTTTTGAAAGCGCCTCAAGATTTTACTTGCCAAGAACCTTGACAAATTTAAACTCGCCGTTCTCAACTGTGTTGCCGCTCATGGTGGTGTTGGTGGTGTCGCCGTTCTCGTCAAAACTCCAAATTCCAAGGGCGCCGTTGTAGTTTTTAGTCTCTGAAACAGCCTGCAAAATGCCCGCTCGATCCTTGGTCTTGGCCTTTGGAATTGCGTCAAGCAACACCTTGCACGCCTCGTAGCCGTACACGGCGTAACCTTCGGGCTCCTCGTTCTCTTTCAAATTATATTTTTTCTTATACGCCGCGCGGAATTCAGCGCCACGGCCCGTGAGTTTGTCCGCAGGCAATCCACCAAAGGTGATATACGCGCTGCCATTCACATTCTCCGCGCCAGCGGCTTCAATGAATGCTTTCTCAAAGCAACCATCGGGCACCATGAATTTTGGAGTTGCGTTTGCCGTGTGTAAATCTTTGGCAATTTGCCCAGCGCTATTTTGCGTGGTGCCACCGAAATACACCATGTCAGGTGCGGCAGCCTTGATCTTGGTTGCAAGCGACTTAAAGTTGGAGGCCTTTGGATCAATTCCTTCGCGACCAAGCACTTCTATTCCAATTTCTTTGGCGTGATTCTCGAACACATTTGCAATTCCTTTGCCGTACAACTCGCGATCGTCAAGTATGTAGACCTTCTTCACGCCCATGTCTTTGGCCCATTCCGCCGCGACAAATCCCTGCAAATCATCCGCGGGCACAACGCGGAAAAAATTAATCTTGCCAGTTGGCCTGTAAATCTTTGGCTCATTGGCTTCGCCTTTTCCTGGCTTCGTCAGCCCTGGATATGTGGCCGCGGGACTAATCATGAGCAGACCCGCCTTGTTCAACACTGGCATGCTGATCTTGCTCGCTCCGGAATTAAAAGTTCCGATGTACGCAATCACACTCTCATCACGCGCCGCCTTATTAGCGTTCTGCGCCTCAACAGCGGGATCCCAATTGCCGCGCTGTGGACTGGCGTCATCCATGTCCTCGTACACAATGGTGTAGTCGCCAATTTTTCCATTAACCTCATCAATAGCCAATTGAATTCCATTGACCATGGTGGTGGTCTGTGCGTTGGCGCTACCTGTGCGTGGCAAACTTGAAATGATTTTCAAAACCTTCTCAGGCTTTTCGCCTTGAGCCAAAGCTGGCGTAACTGCGAATGCGAGAAGACATACTGCTGCGATATTTTTCAACATGATTGGTTCCTGTTCAAGTGTGCGAACGACGTTTGATAATAGAGCCTCTGTGAATTTTCTGCGCAGCTTGCGCCGATTCAAATTCACGTTCCAAGCAGCGTCCGAATCATTTCACTTGTTGTCCATCGGACTGCGACCAGATACGAAAGCAATGATGGCTTCGGCCGCCTCAATGTCAGGTCTTTTTCCATGAAATGCGGGCAATAGAGCGCGTAAGGCGTTGGCGGTTTCACGCAGCCGAGATTGATCAACCAACAACTCCTCCACCGCCGCGCTGATGGGTCCGGCGCGACCTAGGCATGGCACAAACTCAGGCACCACTCGCTTACCGGCCAAGATATTTGGCAGCAATCGATTTGGCATGGACAACATGATGTTGCCGCCAAGCACCGACAACAACCCTGTGCGATACATGCCCACCATTGGCTTGGCTTGGCGCAGCAAATCCAAACTCACAGTACCGCTGACGCACAACGCAATCTCGCTCCACGAAATTGCGGCGTCCAATTTTCCCGTCATCAACAACACGCCTGGCGGCAGCGTTGGCATGCGCTCACGAACCAAGCGCGCCAATGAATCGTTGGCCGTCACCATGATCGCAATCGCTCGGCGATGATTGTGCTGAATATCGCTGAACACTTTCAACAGCAGCGGCAAGTTGCGTTTCACTTCGCTGCTACGGCTGCCAGGAAGCAAAAGCACTTTGGGTGAACCCTTGGGCAACTCCTTGGCTTGCGCCTCCATTTGCTCTTGATCCAAAATTCGATTGATCACCGGGTGTCCAATGAACTTCGCCGGCACGCGCCGCGAGCGAAACCACTCCTGCTCAAAAGGCAACAAACACAGCACCAAATCGGTGCATCTGCGCAACTTGTTCAAGCGCCACGGTCCCCACGCCCACAACTGCGGTGCCACCAAATGACACACGCGCACTCCGCGCGCCTTCATGAATTTGGCGATGGCAAAGTTTGCCGCTGGCGAATCCACCGGCACATGCACATTCACGCGCCGCGCAAGCGCCCACTGTCGAATTGCGGCCTGAGTTTTTTTCACCGAGGCAATTTTGGACAATGCCGACAATCCCATGGAGCCATCGTCGGCGGTTCGCTCGATCATGGTGGCGCCGGCGCGCTCCATCTGCGGTCCACCCCATGCGACAATTTCTATTTCTGGCGCCATGGTCTTCAACGCCGCGATCACTGGCGCGGCATGCGCGTCACCCGATGGCTCAAATGCGGTGAACAGCACTGTGGCTTTCGCGGAGGAATAATCTTTCGTATTTTTGACGGAGTCCACAACCAAACCATACCCGATTCGGCATCTCGAGTACCCTTCGCCTCCTTACACGGAACCCACAATGCTTAAAAGAACACATACCTGCGGAGAACCTCGCGCCACGCACGCTGGCAACACAGTCACACTTTGCGGATGGGTCAACACCTATCGAGATCAAGGCAAGGGACTTGTGTTTTTAGATCTTCGCGACCGCGATGGCCTCTGCCAAGTGGTGTGTGATTTGGAAGACGCGCCGCCGCATGTTGTCGCTGCCGCGCGAAGTTTGCGCCGCGAGGATTGCATCGCGGTCAAGGGATTGCTGCGCAAGCGCGCGGGTGATCCCAATCTGAAACTTGCAACTGGTGAAGTGGAACTTCTTGCCGCGGAGATTGAGGTATTCAACAAGGCGATTGATTTGCCAATTCTTCCCGATGACCACGACGCGCCAAAGATCAACGAAGAAATTCGCTTGAAGTATCGCTACTTGGATTTGCGCCGTCCGTCCATGCAAAAGATTTTGCGCGAGCGTCACCGCGTGCTGCAATACACGCGCCAGTATTTTTCTAGCCAGCGTTTCACGGAAATTGAAACTCCACTGCTTATTAAAAGCACGCCCGAAGGCGCGCGCGATTTTCTGGTGCCATCGCGCTTGCACCCTGGCGACTGGTACGCGCTTCCGCAAAGCCCTCAACTATTCAAGCAAATCTTGATGGTGGCTGGTTGCGAACGCTACTTTCAAATTTGCCGCTGCTTGCGCGACGAGGATCCACGCGCCGATCGCCAAGCGGAATTCAGCCAAATTGACCTTGAATTAAGCTTTGTCGACCGTAGCGATGTCATGGATGTCATGAGCGGTTTCGTGCAAGGCTTGTGGAAAGAAATGCTGGGTGTGGATGTTCCAACCATCACGCGCATGACTTGGATCGACGCCATGAATCGATTTGGCAGCGACAAACCAGACACGCGCTTTGGTCTTGAACTTCACGACATCAGCGCGCTCGCCGCCAAGTGTGGCTTCAAAGTTTTTGACGAGGCATTGGCCAAGTCGCGGCTTGGAAAATCTGGCTGCGTGAAAGCCATTGTTGTTCCCGCTTCGCTTGGACAACTCACTCGCAAGATGACTGACAGTTACGCCGAATTTGTGAAGGCCTTCAAGGCTGGCGGCGTGGCCGTGACAAAAATTTCCGCCACTGGAACTTTTGAAACCGGTATCGCGAAATTTGTGGAGCCTATTGCCGCGGAATTTAAAGCCGCGCTGAACGCGCAACCCGGCGACACCATTCTCATGGTGGCGGACCACTGGGAGATCGCCGTGAAAGCCGCTGGTGAATTGCGCCTGAAAGTGGCAGACGATCTCAAGGCCGTTCCCGCGGGCATGTGGAATTTCCTCTGGGTGATTGATTTCCCGATGTTTGATTTTGACGAGGAAGGACAGCGATGGGTGGCCATGCATCATCCATTTACCAGCCCAAATCCTGATCAATTTGATCTTTTAGAGAGCGATCCAGGCGCCTGCGTGAGCGCCGGCTACGACATGGTTCTCAATGGCAGCGAAATCGCCGGTGGTTCAATTCGTATCCACCGTACCGATGTGCAAGAGAAAGTTTTCAAACTCATCGGCCTCACGCAAGAAGACGCGGACCGCAAGTTTGGATTCTTGCTCAGCGCGCTTCGTCACGGAGCACCGCCCCACGGCGGCATGGCGTTTGGCCTTGACCGCCTAGTGATGCACTTGTGTGGCACCAACAACATTCGCGACGTGATCGCATTCCCAAAGACCCAGTCAGGCGGCGACTTGATGATCGACGCGCCTGGTCCAGTGGACGACGAGCAACTGAAGGAGTTGCATGTGCGCCGCGCTGTCGCGCAAAAAGCGCCGGCATAATTTCGACATTCATATGCAAATTAAAAGACGCGCGGAAATTTCTCCGCGCGTCTTTTTTATTTTATCCAATCAACCGCATAATAAAATCAGTGCACGCCTTGAGTCGCAAGCCAACGCTCGCAATCAAGCGCCGCCGCGCAACCCATGCCCGCGGCGGTGATGGCTTGTCGATAATTCGAGTCGGCGATATCGCCCGCCGCGAACACGCCTTCAATATTTGTGCGGCTATCGCGGTTGTGTAATTTCACATAGCCCTTCTCGTCAAGCTCCACCGCGGTGCCTTGCAAGAACTTGGTGGCTGGCGAATGCCCAATGGCTAAAAACAAGCCTTTTACAGGCAAATTACGCCGTTCTTTCGTGCGCACATCCTCCAAAAGCAACGCCTCTATTTTTTCTTCGCCCAACACATCCGCCACCACCGTGAACCAGTGCATGGTGACTTTGGGATTGCCCAACAACCTCGCTTGCATAGCCTTGCTTGCGCGCAGTGAATCGCGGCGAATGATCATGTGCACATGGCTTGCAAACTTGAGCAAGTAACTCGCCTCCTCCATCGCGCTGTCGCCGCCGCCAACAACTGCGAGTGGCTGGTTGCGATACGCGGGTAAAGCACCGTCGCACACAGCGCACGCGCTTACACCACCACCGCTCATGGCAAGACGCAATTCATTTTTCAAGCCAATCCAATTCGCCGTGGCGCCGGTGGACAAGATCACGCTGTGCGCAAACACGGGAGGCCCTTCGCTGAGTTCCAACTTGAAAGGGCGTTTGGAAAAATCACACTTCACAACATCGGCTTCGGAAATCCGCGTGCCAAATCGCTCCGCCTGCTCGCGAAACTTTTGCATCATTTCCGGTCCTTGAATTCCATCTGGAAAGCCTGGGTAATTCTCCACTTCGGTGGTCAGCATCAACTGGCCACCTGGCAACACGGGCGCAGGATCGCTGCGCGGCACGCCCACAACGCACAGTGGCGCCAAGTTGGCGCGCGCGGCGTATATGGCCGCGGTCCAACCCGCGGGACCACTTCCAATAATCACAACTTTTTCAACATTGGATTCGCTCATCATTGCTCCATTTCTAATTACAAACGTCTGTTATTTCAGCAATCCTGCTTGACGCGCCAAGAATCTTGGCGGCGGCCACAACACCAAATCACCCGTCGCATCGGCGGGATCATGTTGATCAAATCCGTCGTCCTCATGGTCGGGACCAACCGACCACAACACCGCGTTGCTGACAGAAACCTGCCCCCATTGCGTTCCAAGTGCCTGCGATTTGTCGCCCAAATCTCGATAACTTAAATTTCCATAATCCTTGGCGAATGGATCAAAGTTCATCCTGCGAATGCCGTAAATTGGAAACGCCGAGGACAAATCCCGCGGCCACTGCTTGGCGCTATCTATATAGAAGCCGCAAATCGCCGCGGACATCGCGGTGCCATCGATCTCCGCGATCAAACGCAAGCGCTCATCGAACAACTGCTGCAAATTTTCCACAAACAGCGTCACCAACGCGTACTTGCTCTGGTTGAGTTTGGAAAATTGCGTGGGCACATCCAAAATCGGATCATAAAAACGCATTCGCCATCGTCGCCACCAGTCGTCATAAATCGCAATCAACTTTTCTTGGCTGGCCTCCAAACTTCCGTGCACCTTTCCCAACTCGCGCCAACGCGCGGCGGCACCAAAGCGCGTCAAAGGCGAATTGATCGATTGAACCGCGCCAAATTGATCGGCGAAATATTGATCATCTGGCTGGCCCGATTCATTGAACGCCTTCTGCATGGACTCCGTCAAAATCACGCGGTCTCCCTCGGGCAATTCCAATCTCTTGAGCCGTTCGTTGTCGCCAGGCTTGATAAAGGGATAGCCTTTCATAGCAACGCGCTGCAATGTTGCCACTGGAAGGCTGTCAAGATTCGCGGCCATGAACACGCGGTTCGCCTCGAGCAAGCGCGACATCATTTTCATTCCAAACAATTTTTCAGCTTCCATGCGCTGCTCGCTCACTTGGCGCAACACGCGCAACATGGCAAGCGACAAATCAAATGCCGGGTCGAATTTTTTCTCGTCGGCGTCCAAATACATTGAAATCACCGTGAAAGCCGTCAATCCACGAACCGCGTTGAGATACGCGAACGCCGCCTCGCCTGGCGCCGAACCAGGCCGCGCCCAGATCCCCTTGGCCTTCCACTTTGCATCAAGACCTTGCTCGACATCACCATATGGAATGCCCAGCACAAAAGAATTTTGCGCTTTCAGAATCGCCTCGCGCAAAGCCGGATTCGCTTGCGCCCATTTCTTCCAATTATCAAATCCCTCCATGCCCGGCCAAATATTTTCAGGAGTGGGCGCAATTTCCAAAGGCATTGGAGTTGCTGCAATCCAAGCGTTGAAAATAAAATTGGCGCTACGATTTTTTTCGCTCACGCCCTTCCAAAACATATTCAGTTCAGCCAATGCGGCCACGCTTTTTCCTGGCGCCGCCGAAGTTGGTTTTGTTGCGGACGTGTCATTTGTTTCAGCCGTCTGCTTGGCCGATGTCGCCGCAGGATCGTCTGTCTTGGCTGCAGGTTTGGCCATGGGGTTGGCCGCAGGTTGAGCGGCTGGTTTGGCGTCTGGCTTTGAACCGGGTTTGGCCGCAGGTTTAGCCGCAGGCTTGGTCACTGGTGATTTCGGCGGCGCGTTGGGCGCATCCGCCGGCGGTTCTTGGGCTAACACCAACGCATTCAATACAAGAACAATCAGAAGTGCGAATCGATTATGCATAGAGGCCTCTGTTTGGAAGAGCGGAAATCATAACCAACTGCTGACGATCAAGCCGTTGGTCGCTAAACTCGCTTCGCTAGCCTTTCTCTTTGATATCCGCCCATGAGCAAACCAAAGAATCATCCCCTGCCGTTGCCCGCCAAGTGCAACGTGTTCATCGCTGGCACCGGCGGGCGCGAGCATGCGTTGGCGTGGAAGCTGAAGCAAAGTCCGCGCATTGGAAAATTGTGGGTTGATCCCAAAGCCAATGTTGGACTGCGTCAACTGGGCGAAGTTTGTCCGCAAAGCCTTGATCCAAAAAATAAATTTCACTTCAAGCGATTTCTAGAAAAGGAATCCATCCATCTTGTGGTGGTCGGTCCAGAAACTTTGCTCGCCGCTGGTTTCGCGGATGAATACCACGACCCTCCAAATCGACTTGTGTTTGGCCCAACCAAGTCCGCATCAAAATTGGAATGGGACAAGGCTTGGTGCAAACAAGTGCTTCGTTCCGCTGGCGTTCCCATGGCGGAGGGTCGCTCATTCTCACAACTCGACGGAGCGCTGAACTACATCAACAGCCGTGAGGATCCACTTGTTGTGAAAGCCACTGGTTTATGCGCCGGCAAAGGCGTCACTGTGTGCGACAATAAAGCGCAAGCCATCGCCGCTGCCACCGCCGCGCTTGAAGCAAAAGTGTACGGCGACGCTGGCACCACCATCGTGATTGAAGAGCGCCTGCATGGCCAAGAAATCAGCGTGCTGGCGCTTGTGGATGGAAAAACAATTTGGATGCTTGACGCGTGCCAAGACCACAAGCAACTTGGCGATGGTGACATTGGTCCCAACACTGGCGGCATGGGCGCGTATTCACCAACACCACTGGCCACCAATGATGTGCTGCGCATGATCGAACGCGATGTCTTTGTGCCCACGCTTGACGCGTTGCGCCGCGAGGAGATTGAATTTCGCGGCGTGCTCTTCGCGGGAATTATTTTAACTCACGGCGGACCCAAGGTGCTCGAATTTAATTGCCGCTTTGGCGATCCAGAAACACAATCGCTTATGGCGCGTTGGCGCGGCGATCTTCTTGAGTCGCTGTGGCTCACCGCATCTGGCCAACTTGATCAAGCCAATATCTCATTTGATAGCGGCGCCAGTTGCTGTGTGGTGGTTTGCGCCGCGGGCTACCCAATCAAGCCGAAGATCGGCGACCCGATTTCTGGAATTGATGCGGCGCAAAGCCTTGGAGGCGCTCAGGAAAAAGTGATCTGCTTCCATGCCGGCACTGCTCCCGGAAATGCGGCCGTTCCCATCACTTCTGGCGGTCGAGTTATTGGCGTGACCGCGGTGGCGGCCGATGTTGCCCAAGCCAGCCGTTTGGCCACCCAAGCCGCGGCAAAAATACACTTTGAAGGCGCGTTTTTCCGCCACGACATTGGCGGCCGCGTTCTAAAATCAATCGTTTAGTCCCCAAAATACAACCCAAAGCAACTCAAGGCAGACATGCTCGCGACCAGAGGTTTGGCGCAAGCTGCACTGATGTAAATCCATGAAAATTCAGCGGATTTCGTTGAATTGATCTCTGTAAATCCTTGAGGATTCAGGAACTCTTGGATACTCTTGCACGGAATCACTTCACTACTCACTTTGGTGCGTTCGCATTGTTGCATGTTCGGTATTTACTTTCACGGAGACCCCTTCCAAATGTTCCGCCTGACCAGTTCATTCGCCCTCTTTGTTCTTGTCATCACTTGCACTCTTGCCACCCAACAAGCCTCCGGCGTGGGAGCAGTGATTGCCTCCAACACAACTAAAAAAATCTCGGCTCCAGTAGCCACTCCCACTTCCGCGCCAGGTGCGGATCTCATCACGCCAGGCACCAAGCAACTCAGCAAGATTGCAACCAGTGGCGGCGCGGCCAATCAAAGCAACACCAGTAAAGCGCTTGCTGAAACCACCGCAACGTTGAAGCCCCGCGTGCTTGCCAACAAACTTAAAACCACTGGACCTGATTCAATGGACGCGGTGCTTTCGGCTGGCGGAGCAAACCGCGGAATTCGCTCGGGTCGAATTGTTGTGAAGTTTCTTGATCAACTCAAAGTGCGCTGCATCTCTGGTCCTGGCGGCAAAACAATCGCCGCCACCAACAATACAAACTCAGAAACCACTCAAGCGTTTGCATCAACAAAAACAGGCAAAAAAACAACTGAAATTGATATCGCAACTCAACTTCCCACAAGCCCCATTGCATCAGCATTGGCGTTGATTGATCGCTTTGGTGGCACGGTTGCGCCAGCGATCAATAAAACAAATTCTGAACTTGCCGCCCTAGAAGAAAAAGCCGCCGCTCGCTCAAAGAACGCGCAGCCGGATTTGGCTGGATATATCTTTATCACTATCGCGCCTACAGCACTAACAGCTGCGGCGGAAGCTTTCAACGATTTGGATTGCGTGGAATTTGCCCAAGTGGATTACATGCCAATTCCGGCTCAAAGTGGCTGCCCAGATAGAGATTTAAGTTTGCAAAATGGTAATGGCGCGGAAGGTATTGATATTGGCATTAACTGCCAAACAATCACCGATTCAAATGGCTCAACTATTGCGTGCAACCCACCAGGACCAATCTTTGTACAAAATTTCGTAGGGCCTACCGTTGCGTTTAGTTTAACTGGTGGAGCGGGTGCGATCACTTGCAGCCGTCCTTCTAGGTGGGCTGGATACAACCCTTCCATAACAACTGGCACAGGTCCCAATGCCTGCGTGGATTACACGCCAACTCTTTCAGCCGCTACATGGGATTGCACGGGCTTGCCTGGTTGCAATTTAGGTGGTGGAGTAAATGGGCAATGTGTAAATCCTCCAACTGGATACACCTCCACTATCACATGTCAATACGGTTGCCGCGATACCGCTTGCGCGGAATACCTTGGAACTATTGGCTTTATTAATTGCGATGGTAGTGACGCAACACTGGTCAGTGGATGGGATTCAACCTGCGCAACATTGGCAAATATTTATTGCCCTCAATTAAACCTCGCCACCCCGTACAACGGCGGAACAGTTGGACCAGGCATGCCTCAAGTGGATTTAGCTAGTCAAGCCTGTTTTTTAGTTGATTATCTGAATGGCCCCAACGCTTCTGAGTTCGCCTTTGATGACTCTGTGGCATACGACTCATGCTTTTCATTGCGCGGACCTGGCACTCGGGGGTTTAATGGCATTCAGGGTATTTTAAAGTACACCGATATTGGTAATGGTGACGGAATTCGCCCATGGGGTTTCACATGGAACGGCGCTCCAGGGACTGCCCCTACTTTCCCATTTGCGTTTTTAAATCAAGCTCTGGTTCCTACTGGTGATTTTAGCACTCTTCCCCCGGGATTTGATTGCTCCGCCATACCTTCTTCCATAGCTCAGTTTCAAGTTGGCGGCACCATGCTTGTGGCTGTTCCAACCGATGCGGCAAACGCGGGATTGGCCGAATTTGACAATGCCTTTAAATCTTTCCCCTACAACTATTCACATGATTGCAGCACCGTGTCCAGTTCTATTCCAGGCTGCTACATCACACCATGTTGTGTTTATGTTTGCGTGAATGATCCATCATGCTGCTCTTACGCTTGGGATGCTTCTTGTGTTGCCACCGCCAACGGCAACGCCACGCTTTGCCAGTCTGGCAAAGTCGCATTTGCGGGATCGCCACCTACGATTCCAGACTTCAACGCCCAACCAGACGGTTTATTTAGAGCAAGAAATCTAGCCTTGTTTGGAACGGCCTTGCCAAATGTTGCGAGTACAGGTGAATACATCACAAGAATGGCTGGACTTGTTGCAGCGGATACTAATCCTGCCGCAAGCGTTCCTCCTGGACTCGTTTTGCTTTCTGAAATTCCAGCACAAAGCACTCCAATAGTACCAACCCCAACACTGCCACTTGGACTGAACCAAACTTATGGATTTATTAACTCGGGATATTCAGGTGGCGGCATTGATGTTGCCGGTATGATCGAATTTGCTGGCGGAATTGGTGTTGCCCCAAGCAGCGTCCTTGGTGATCGCACAGTTGTTGGCGTGATCGACAACTCCGCCATTGTGGACCACGTGGATCTTGTGGGCCAAGTCACGGTTGAAGCTGGACAACTTGTGGTGATTCCTCCACCAGGAACATCTGCATTTATTAATCCCGATCACGGAACAGCGGTGCTAGGCGTTCTGGTTGCAAGTGATGATGGCTTTGGAATCACTGGCTTATTGCCCCAAGCTCAAGCCATTTTCTTTCCTGCCGTAACCAAAGCTCAAGGCGGTCGACTCTCTACGGCATTAGTTTCTGCCGCAGAAACTCTCAATGACGGTGATGTTCTATGCGTTCCTTTGGAATATGGCGCCGGCTTCACGTTGGCAAGCAACACATTCACCAACCAACTCTTTAGCGTGGCTGATTCTCTTGGAATCACAACAGTAATTCCAGCAGGAAATGGTGGCTTTGAAATTTCGGTTGAAAGCACCAGCGCAATTATTGTTGGCGCCGCATGGCCTGGAACTCAAACACCAGTGCCCTTTGGCTCCACCATGACCAAAGCAAATCTAAATGCGCTTGTGCCTCTTACGAGCAATCCTTACCCAGGCAACAGTTATTGCCGTTGGCGTAGCAGCAACTGGTCATCCACCATTGGTCAAGGTGGAGTTGATGTGTCTGGTTGGGGCACTGGAATATGCACCTTGGGTGTTGGAAGCCTATTTACCGATGGCGCGACGCGAACCAAGACCTATCAAGTGAACTTTGGCGAAACAAGCGGCGCTTGTGCGATGATTGCTGGTTTGGTTGGAGCCATGAACGGCTTTGCAGAAGCACTTTTTGGCGCTTCGATTGGAACCCCTGCCCTACGAAATATTTTAAACAATAACGCCACGGATCCACAAGGCAACACAACCGGCGGCTACATCGGAACAGTCACCATTCAATGTGGATTTCCGCCCGGAGCCGATCTTCCATCCACACTCGTGGACACTCCACAGGTTGTTTCTAATGGCGACACCAGCCAACCAGGTGAAGGAACCAATCATAATGTTGGCGGTTTCCCGAAGGCCAAGGAGTGCTTAAGTTTCGTTCTTGCAAACCAATCCTTTCCAGCAGGAACACCATTTGATGTTCAGGTGATCACTGGAAGCGACCAAATTGGAAACAAGTTTTCTGTTGGAACACTCAACAACAAATTCTTGCAGGTTCAGTCCCAACAAAAAGGTCGCGGTTCGCGTGGTTCTGGCTATGGTCCTTCGCTTCCATATATTTCGTCAGGCTTGGCCACTGACATTCAGGTTCGATCAGTGCTGCAAGTTCCATCCAATGATTTGGTCAACGACGTGCTCTTGCAGGGCTACGGTTACGTGACAGGATCATCCAGCACGGCTGATATTGGCAACGCAATCGGCATCTTGTACGCCTACAACCAAAGCAACAACCGTTGGATCTATATCAACTATGGCTTCATGACAGGCACTGTGCCGATTCAGGGCAGCCCAAATGTATCTGGACTGCTATCCGCGACTGGCTTCAATCCTCAGGACTTTATTGTGATCCAAGGCAGTGAACGAGTTGTCTATTCACGCTTCTTAACCTTTGGATTTGGCGCAGTGGGAACATATAGGGCGTTCTGGGATCAAATCTTTGTTCAGCTGAATCCACCAATTGATACAGGTGGTTAACAATCTATTCTTGAATTGATTTTGATAAATCAATTTATAAAAGCCTAGCCGCGGTCATTCTCCGCGGCTAGGCTTTTTTTGTGATCACCGATCCAAAACCCAACTTGTCCACCCCGCCCGAGCAAGCCGTTGTGGATGGCCGCAAAAACTTCATTGAACTTTGGGGCGACATGGGCGCGCGTTGGGGCGTTCCGCGCAGCATGACGGAGTTGCACGCGTTGCTGTTTATTACTGGAAAGCCAATGAACACGGACGAAATCATGGCGGAACTTTCCATCAGCCGCGGCAATGTCAGCATGACATTGCGCACACTGCTTGATTGGGGAATTATTGTTCGCTCGCAGCAAAGCGAAAACCGCAAGGATTATTACAAGGCGGAGCAGGATGTCTGGAAACTTTTTTCCACAGTGGCCCGGGCGCGCAAACGCCGCGAATTAACGCCGCTTACCGAGCGATTAAAGTCTCTCGCAGCGGATGTGAAAGGCTGCGAGTCCACCGCAGCCGTCGAGCAGTGCCAACGCCTTCAAGCCATGCTGGACTTCATCGTAAAATTCGACGGAGTGTCGGAGCGTTTCTTATTGATGGGCGGCACAAGCATCAATATGATTTCCACACTGCTGGGCACAGGCAAGTCAGAAATTTCCTGAGCAACCGTGACGCTAATGTGGAGCGAAGATATTTTCGAGCGTGCTAGAAAACTGAAATCCACTTTCAGCGCCATACGCACACGCAAACTCTGGTTCTCTTTCCAAATTGAATTGGAAAGAGTAAAAAAAGGACAGAGCGGGATTCGAACCCGCGGTACAAGAATTACCCTGTACACCGGTTTAGCAAACCAGCGCCTTCAGCCACTCGGCCATCTGTCCAAGGTACAACATCAGTGAATAAGCAGTGTAGCGAGGTTGCGCCGTTGCGCCTCTGAATTCGTCCAGTAAATCCATGTGCATGAGTTCATATGGCGGGTTGTGGTTCTAAATACGAGCAGATTTATGGCTATCCAAATACCCTGTCCTTCAAACCCACGTTAGAGTTATGGCAAAACCTATGCGCTTCATACAGCGCTCTCAATCATGATTCTTGCCAACCTTCCACACGTCTTTCCATTGTCCAGCTATTCAGGCTTCATGACGCTGTTCTTTGTTGGTGTCGCGGCGTTGCTGGCGCTTGACTTGGGTGTGTTTCACCGTTCAACCAAGGTGATTCCCTGGAGATCCGCCCTTGCGAGCGTGATCGGCTGGACCGCGTTGGCGCTGGCGTTCAATTTATTTTTCTGGTGGCTTTGCAAAGATTGGCTCAACGCGGATCCCAGCGTATTGACGGGCAGCGAGTTTGTAAAAAAAGACGGCACGGTTACGCCAAATAGCGCCGCCACGCAAATCGGTCTGCAATGGCTGGCCAGTTACATCATTGAACTTTCCCTCAGCATTGACAACTTGTTTGTGTTTGTGATCATCTTCAAACATTTCGCCATTCCCGCGGGGCTGCAATACAGGGTGCTTTTTTGGGGAATCATTGGCGCGGTCATATTGCGAATTGCTTTCATCACGGCTGGAATTGAATTGATCCACCGATTTGAATGGCTGGCCGGAATTTTGGGCGCGTTCTTAATCAGCACTGGCGGTAAGTTGATTTGGAATTCATCGCAAGAGGACCACACCGATCCTTCACACAGCATTGGCTATAAAATTTTGCGCAAACTCATGCCGCTTACAAATCAATTTAACGGCACGCATTTTTTCAGCCGCATCGATCATCGTTGGGTGGCCACGCCAATGTTCGCGGCGTTGGTGGTTGTCGAAATGACGGATGTTATTTTTGCCGTGGACAGCGTGCCCGCAGTGTTGGCCATCACCAAGGAACCAATCGTTGCCATCACGTCCAATATCGCTGCCATTCTTGGTTTGCGGGCCATGTATTTTCTGCTGGCCAATGTGATTGACCGCTTCTATTTGCTCAAGCCGGCGCTGGGAATCGTGCTTGCATTTGTGGGTGTAAAGATGGTCTATGGATGGTGGTTTGCCGCGCCACTGCTTCCAATTCATTGGAGTTTGATTATTGTATTTGCGGTGATTTCATCGGGAATGTTTGGCAGTTTGCTGTTTCCGCGCCCCCCAAAAACCACGCCCGTTGATTCCCACTAGTTCCCAATTGTTCCCAGCGCAGTTGGTTACACTCGCCCAATGCGAGTTCATGAATTTCAAGCCAGAGAAATGCTGGCCAATGCGGGCGTTCAAGTTCCAAGCGGCGGAGTTGCGGTCACGGTAGATGAGGCCGTTGCGGCAGCCACGGAAATATTTTCATCTGGCAATTCCATCGCGGTGGTGAAGGCGCAAGTGCACGCTGGCGGCCGCGGCAAGGCTGGCTTTGTGAAAGTTTGCAAGAACATTGAGGAGGTCAGAACCGCGGCCACTTTCATGTTGAGCAATCGCATGACGAGCCCGCAGACTCCGCCAGAAGGCCTGGAAGTTCGCCGCCTGCTTGTGGCCGCGGGAGTTGATATTCAAAAAGAATTTTATGTGGCGGTGCTCACCGACCGCGCCACTCGCCGCAACATGTTGATCGCCAGCGCCGAGGGTGGCGTGGAAATTGAACATGTGGCGGAAACCCGCCCCGAAGCAATTTTGAAACAGCCGCTTGATTCGCAATTGGGATTGCATCCATACATGGCGCGAAAGATGGCGTTTGAGCTTGGTTTCAAAGGCAAAGCCATCGCGCAAGCCACGGACGCGCTGTTGAAATTGGCCAAGGTGTTCGTGGAAAAAGACGCCACCATGGCGGAGATCAATCCACTAGTGCTTACCATGCCCGACGCAAAAAATACCGACGGGCGTGTGATGGCGATTGACGCCAAATTTACTTTTGATGACAACGCGCTCTTTCGCCACCCCACTGTCGCCGCTCTGTTTGACGCGCAAGAGGAAAACCCAGCCGAGATCAAAGCCAATGAATTTGGCTTGAGCTATGTGGCGCTTGATGGTTCGATTGGATGCCTAGTGAACGGCGCGGGACTGGCCATGAGCACCATGGACATCATCAAGTTGCACGGCGGCGAACCCGCGAACTTTTTAGATGTTGGCGGCAGCGCCTCCGAGGAGGCCGTGACAGAGGCTTTTCGAATTATTATTTCCGATTCACGCGTGAAGGGAATCTTGGTGAATATCTTTGGTGGCATAATGCAGTGCGACCGCATTGCGCGAGCCATCATTTCCGCGGCAAAAACCGTTGGTTTTCAAGTGCCGCTGGTGGTGCGCTTGGAAGGAACAAATGTGGTGGAAGCACGCAAGTTGCTGGAGGCTGCCAAAAGAGAAATTCCAATGATGCAGACCGCAAGCGATCTTACGGATGCGGCCATGAAAATTATCGCGGCCACAAAGTGATTTTCCCAAACACACTTTCACACCGTCGCAATCTTTCGGAGACAACCCATGCTTGTGCTATTTGATATTGATGGAACCCTGCTGCAAAGCCAGCACGCCGGCATGCACGCCATGGTGGACGCGTTTGAAGAGTTGCATATTGGCAAAACATTTTCCTTTGACGGCATTGATATTGCGGGTCGCTTGGACACTTTAATTTGGCACGACATGGTGCGCCGCCACGAGGTCTCCGATGACGCTGATTCACACGAGGTGTTTCGCGAAACCTACCGGCGCCATTTGTCCAAGCGATTACAAGAGAACAACACCGTGAAAGCCTTTCATGGCGTGGCTGAATTGGTGGATCGCCTGGTACAAGAGCCCAATGTTGAACTTGGCTTGCTGACAGGGAATTATCCCGCCACGGGTCGACTGAAAGTTGAATTTGCCGGCTTGAGCCACGATCATTTTACTGTGAACGCCTTCGCGGGCGAGGGCGCCACGCGGCGCGATCTTCCGCCCATCGCCTTGCGTCGTTACCGTGAAAAGCACGGGCGAGATATTGAGCGTGAACGCGTGGTCATTATTGGCGACACTCCGCATGATGTGGATTGCGCCCACCACAATGGCTGTTTGTGCTTGGCGGTGGCCACCGGTCAATTTACAGCGGCGCAACTACGAGAATGCAAGGCCGATCATGTGGTCGAATCGCTTTCACCCGTGGAGCCCATTGTGCGCTGGTTGCTGCAACACCGCCGCTAAGGCTTTCGTACACTGCTGCCATTCATGACGGATTCATTTCACAATGTGTGCCGCGACTTCTATGTCAACCAAAAGTTGACCATGAAAATGGATTTGCCATGGGGTCGCGAAGCGGTGCTTGAACTGTTTGATCGATTGCGTGTGGGCATGCCTTCGCTGCAAGAATTAAAGCGCCAAGACCACGAGATTTCGTTGGAGAGCGCGGAAGACGATCAACGAAACTATGCGTGGGTTGCGCTTCGACAAACCAGCCTGCGAAGTGGTTCGGTGAATCCCACCGATCTCAGCGAGGCCTATCGACTGCATCGGCTTGTGCTTGAGACGGCGCCTTGGTTTCTATCAATTCGCCCGCTGGATATAGATCATTTGGAAATGGTCTTTGGCTTTGACTTTGAAGCCGAGGGCAACCGCGACGCGATTATTTTTGACGCCCTGCTTGCGGATAGTCCGCTTGGTGGATTGATTGAACGAGACCGTGACGTTCCCGCGGATGTGCAACCATTCATTGGGCTTTCACTTGACCAAGAGGAAGGCGTGCAGGCGTTTGTGGAAATCAAGAGCCGCACCAAAAGCGCCGACATGACACCGCTGCGATTTCCCAGCGAGCCCATCAGCGTGTTCTTGACCGTGCGTCGCACCGCGCCCATTGCCAAACTTGAGGATTTGCCAGCCGCAATGGCCGCGTTGGCGGGCCACGCTGAACGCTTGGCGGAGGAGCGTGTGATTCCAAGCGTGCTTGTTCCTATTCGCAACGCCATCTTAAGCCGCTAGGAATTTGCAGCTCGGTTTTTACAACTAGATATTTCTAAAAATAAAAAACGCGCCTTACGACGCGTTGATTTATTTTTCGCGGAGTGAAAATTACTTCGATGTTTGCTCAAGATATTTTTGCACGCTGCGAATGTCTGGCGCCAATTGATTGGTGTAGGAGATGGTGAATGAAACTCCTGGCTTCAACACCACCACGCGGCTTGCGGTCTTGCGACTGATCCATGTGCGACCACCACGCTGATTGTGTTTGTTGTCTGTCTTCGCGCGTCGCTTGGCGAGCAAGTCCAACGCTTTCTGCACACGAGTTTCCATGCGCATAAGGCGGAAGATGGTCTTGCGCACGCTTTCGGCGGCGGGCATCTTGATGACCTTGTAAGTGACTTTTGTTCCGGGTTTAATTGAAGCTGTTGCAGTGGCCATGAAATCTCCTAATGCCGCAGAATGCGGCGAGCCACAAAATGTAGCCAAAATGTTCACTTTCGCCAAGTGGTGCCAATCACTGAGAAAGAGAAGCCTCCGCCTGCTTCCACAGCTTCAGAAGCGCTTGGGTGCCATGGGCCCCATGGCCTAATTCGTCTAAACGGCTATAAAGACGCTGAGAAAGGGCCAATCCAGGCAATTTCAGCCCCAATTCCTGGCAAGTTTCCATGGCAATTTTCAGGTCTTTGGCCAAATATGCCAACGAAAAACCGCTGTCCCAATCGTCCCGCAACATGCGCGGAACCAGATTTGCAAGGGTCCACGAACTGGCCGCGCCCCCGCCAACACTCTCCAACATTTTCCACGAGTCAAGTCCGGTTTCCTGGCTCAAGATCAGGGCCTCCGCGGCGGCGACCATGTTTGCGCCCACCAACAATTGATTCACCACTTTGCAAAGTTGTCCGCTACCGACATCGCCATGATGCACAATTGTTTTTCCCATGCGCTCAAAGCATGCCATCACTTCTGAAAGCGCCCAAACTTCCCCGCCAACCATGATGGACAAACTCGCGTTGCGCGCGCCCAAGTCGCCTCCGGAAACTGGCGCATCAAGAAATCCAATTCCTTGGGCCTTTGCAATCTTTGCAATCTTACGATCAAGCGTTGGTGAACTTGTAGCCATGTTCACAATCACACGCGGTGAATTTTTTGCTTTCAGGATTCCTTGCGCGCCAAGAAATACATCATCCACCTCTGCCGGCATTCCCACCATCGAAAAAACAAATTCACAATTCTCGGCGGCTTCTTGACTTGAATCCGCCCACTTCGCCCCGCGCGCCAACAGTGGTTCGGCGCGTGATCGTGTCCGGGTGTGAATGGTCAGCGGATAGCCAGCGTCAAGAAGGTGCCCCGCCATGGAGGCACCCATAATTCCCAACCCAATCCAAGCAATCGGCGCGTGTATAGCTGTCATAACCCTTGAATGTAACTGTGGAAAGGAAACGACACACGCAAGGCAAATTCATTGCATAGGGAGGATATGCAAACCACAAACTCTCTAATAATTGTCACAATGAACCAAACGCATTCTGCGAACCAATTCAAGAAGCCACCGTAACTCGACACAATCAAAACGGAGAAAATAATCGTGACTCAAACCAACAATGTCGACATTCAAGAAATCGAACGCCAAGTAGTCGTTGCTGCCAAACCATTTCAAGCGCTGATCGCGGAAATGCAAAGAGTAATCGTAGGCCAGCACGACCTGCTTGAGGGATTGGTCATTGGCCTGCTTGGCAATGGACATATTTTAATCGAAGGCGTTCCTGGTCTTGCAAAAACCACAGCGGTCAGCACTTTGGCCAAAGCAATTCAAACGGATTTTCAGCGCATTCAATTCACTCCTGATTTGCTGCCCGCGGATCTGATTGGAACTTTAATTTACCGCGCCAACACCGGTGACTTTGTGGTGAAGAAAGGACCCATCTTCTCCAACATTATTTTGGCGGACGAAATCAATCGCGCGCCGGCAAAAGTGCAAAGCGCCCTGCTCGAGGCCATGCAAGAACGACAAGTCACGATTGGCAGTGAAACATTTCCCATGGCCGATCCATTCTTGGTTTTGGCAACACAAAATCCCATCGAGCAAGAAGGAACCTACAGCTTGCCCGAGGCGCAGGTGGATCGTTTTATGCTGAAATTAGTGGTGAAATACCCCAGTCCCAAGGAGGAGCGCCAAATTTTGGACCGCATGGCGCGCACCACCACTGCGACACAAATTCGACCCGTTCTCAAACCAGAGGACATAGCCAACGCGCGCGTGATTGTCGACAATATTTTCATTGATGAGCGCATCAAGGATTACATTGTGAATTTGGTGGTGGCCACGCGCGATCCAGGCAGCGTGAAAATTCCAGCCAAGGATCTGATTCAATATGGAGCCAGTCCGCGCGCCACAATTGCGTTGACGATCGCAAGCCGCGCCAAGGCGTTCCTGGATGGTCGTGGCTACGTCACGCCGCAGGATGTGAAGGATGTGGCATTGGATGTGTTGCGCCACCGCATTGGATTGAGCTACGAGGCCGAGGCGCTTGAAAAAACAAGCGATGACATTGTGAAATTGCTTTTGGAACATGTTCCCGTTCCGTAATGCGCCCCCGCGTGCAATGGTGAAACAACATGAACGCAACCGAACTCATTCGTAAAGTTCGTCGAATCCAGATTCGAACCAGCCGTATCAGCAGCGAGGTTCTTTCGGGCAATTACCACTCCGCATTCCGCGGCCGTGGAATTGAATTTGAGGAGGTGCGTCCCTACATTGTTGGCGACGACATTCGCTCGATTGATTGGAATGTCAGCGCGCGCGTAGGAAGCCCGCACATTAAAATTTTCAAGGAGGAGCGCGAACTCACCGTGATGTTGGCGGTTGATCTTTCCGCGAGCCAAAACTTTGGAACACAAGGCACGCTTAAACGCGAAATGGTGGCTGAAATAGCGGCCACTTTGGCGTTTAGCGCCATCCGCAATGGCGACAAAGTTGGCATGTTGGCGTTCACCGATCGCATTGAACGATTTGTTCCGCCACGCAAAGGAACTCGACACGTACTGCGAATTGTGCGTGAGTTACTAGCGCTTGAGGCGAAGGGCAAGGGCACGCGCATTGCCGCCGCGATCGACGAAGTTCTAGGCATTGTGCGCAAACGCAGCGTGCTGTTTGTGATCAGCGATTTTCAAGACGTTGGATGGGAGCGCTCCATGGCCATCGCCAGGCGCCGACATGATTGCATTCCCGTGGTCATATCCGATCGCTGTGAACAGAGCTTGCCCAATGTGGGATTGATCGAGGTAGAAGATCCAGAAACCGGCGAGCGCTTCATGATGGATACGGCTGATCGTGGCGTGCGCGCGCGCTTTGCCAATATCGCCGCGGATGAACGCCTGCAACTACAACAAACTTTTATGCGTCTCAAAATGGATCCAGTTGAAGTGGAAACTGGAAGCGACTTTGTGAAGCCGCTCACGGAAGTTTTTCGCCGCCGCGAATCGCGGAGGGCCAGATGAAATTGAATCATGCCGCAATTGTGATTGCGCTGTCAAGCTCGCTGGTGATGTGCCATCAGGAAAAATTAGGTAATGCGCACAAAGAGGCAGACAATCCTACATCACTCAACAATGAACCAACTTTTTCAGAACAAGATAAAGATTTTGTTGGACCTCCGTCTTCTTTAAAAAATCCAGAACAAGATAAAGATTTTGTTGGACCTCCGTCTTCTTTAAAAAATCCAGAACAAGATAAAGATTTTGTTGGACCTCCGTCTTCTTTAAAAAATCCAGAACAAATCACACCCGTTCTTGTTGAAAATAGTCCACCTAAGACAAGCACGGAGCAATCCCGTTCGGAAAGTACGTATGATCACGAAAACTCGCGCGGCCTGAAAGGCCCGGTTGAAGTGCCCCTGGAAACACAATGGGCGTGGATCATTGGCTTGTGCGTGTTGGTGGCGGTGTTTGCCGCTGGCATATATCGATGGTGGTTTCACAAACCAAGCGGTCCTGTTTATATCGAGGCGCCGCATGAGCGCGCGCTGCGCGAATTAAATGAACTTGCCCTGCGTGAATTGCCGCACAAGGGATTGATATTGGATTTCTATGTGCTGCTTTCGGACACGGTGCGCCATTATGTTGAGGACCGCTTCGGTATTTGCGCGCCGGAGCAGACCACCAAAGAATTTTTAAACGCGGCCCGACACCATCCACAAATTATTGATGATCATCAACGCTTGCTGGCGTCATTTCTGCGCGCCGCGGATATGGTGAAATACGCGGCGCAACGACCTGGTCCACATGAATGTGAAAACGGCCTGGACGCGGCGCGTGGGTTTGTGCGCGAGTCTGCTCCAACAACGGCCCATGATGCGAACGCGACACAATCACAAGTCGCGCACAAGGCAAAAAAATGAACCACTTTGAGTTCAGCGAAGTTTGGATGCTGCTGCTTTTACCGCTGGTTTTCGCAACTTTCTGGCGTTTGTGGCGTAGGCGCACCCAACCCGCGATGACCTATAGCGTGGTGCGCCGCGCCAAAATTGCGGGCGCTGGCACCGCTGCGAAATTACGTTGGTTGCCCTATGCGCTTCGCGCGGCGGCTTTGACGCTGTTGATTGTGTGCATTGCAAGACCTGTACGTATCAATGAACAATATTCCACGCTGACCGACGGGGTGGCTATTGAACTGGTTGTTGATCGATCAAGTTCAATGTTGGCCATGGACTTCACCCGCAATGGTCGACCTGCGGATCGTTTAACTGCGTTGAAAGATGTGGTAGATCGGTTCGTGGATGGCGGCGCCAATTTACCCGGCCGCAAAGATGACCTTGTTGGTTTGGTCACATTCGCGCGCTTCGCCGACAGCGTAAGTCCTCTCACAATGGATCACGAATGGTTGCTCGAGGGACTCAAAGATATAGAGCCCGCTGATCCAGCGATTGGCGATGATGGAACAGCGATTGGAGACGCCGTGTCGTTGGGTGCGGAAAAATTGCGCGATGTGACGGATGGAAAACGCACTGGCGCGAACCGCATCAAAAGCAAAGTGCTGGTGCTATTGACGGACGGCGAAAATAACGCCGGAGATATTGATCCCATGACTGCGGCGGAACTCTGCAAATCATTGGGAATTCGCTTGTACGCGATTGGCATGGGCACGCGCGGCACCGCTTTAATGCCTGTGCGCACCCCGTTTGGCACGCAAATGGTGAAGCAACCCGTGAACATTGACGAGGAATTGCTGACCAAAATGGCGACCGCAACGGGCGGACAATATTTCCGCGCGACAGACACCAAGAGTTTGGAAAACATTTACGGACGCATTGACGAATTGGAAAAAACAGTGACTGAACAGAAGCGAACCATTCTCGCTAAAGATTTAGCCGTGGAAGGTTTCCGTCTGGGCGGAATCGCGTGGCCTTCATTGCTCACGTTGGTATTCGTTTTGCTCGCCATGGAACTTCTTTTGTCGCACACCAAATTAAGGACGCTTCCATGAGGTTCAATTCATGAACAGTGGATCCTTCATCTTTGCGCAGCCCTGGGCCATGGCCTGGCTATGGCTTGTTGCACTCATTGTGATTGTGGCAATTGCTGGGTTACGAAAGCGACGAGCGTTGTTGGCTCGCATCGCAGATTGGTCTTTGCTGCAGCAACTGATTCCAAATCTAAACCTAGCGCGTGGCTGGTTCCGCATGTTGCTTTGTGCAATGGCCATGATCGCGCTTACGTTGGCGATGATGGATCCACGTTGGGGAATGCAAGTGGAGCAGGTTCAACAACGCGGACTTGATGTGGCGTTTGTGATTGATGTCAGTAGAAGCATGCTGGCCAACGACGCGACTCCAAGCCGGCTTGAACGCGCCAAACAATTCGCAATTGACGCCAGCGAAGCGCTCGGTGGCGACCGTGTTGCGTTGATTGATTTTGCGGGCGTGCCCGCGCTTCGAGTTCCTTTAACCTTGAATTACGCCGCGTTTAGACAAGCTGTCACTGAACTGGAACCCAAGGGCGCCGCGCGCGGAGGCACATTGCTCGGCGACGCGATCCGATTTGCCGCGAACAAATTTCCGGTGGAAGCAAAAAGCGCCAAGGCGATTATCGTGTTGAGCGACGGCGAAGATTCGGAATCAAGCATGCCCACCGAAGCCGCCCGCCTAGCGTTCGCGGAACATGGCGTGCGGGTTTTCACCGTTGGTATTGGCGACTCCAAAGATGGGGCGCGAGTGCCTGGCACAACCACTCCATGGATGATGGACGACGGACAAGAAAAGTGGTCCAAGATGCAAGATGTTATTTTGCGTGAGGTCGCGGTTGCTGGTGGTGGCGCGTTCATACCCGCCGGCACCGCCCAACTTGACATGGCGCAGGTGTACACCGACAGCATCGGAAATCTGGAGCGCGCGGAACAAGAAGAATCAGTGATTCGAAGGCAAACTCCGCGCTTCCAGTGGTTTGCCGCGGCGGCGCTTTTGATTTTGCTCAGTGAAAGTTTGATTTGCGACACCCGTGGAAATAGCAAAGTGAAAGGCGAGCAATCATGATGTTTGAAGCCACACGCGCGCCCGCTTACATTGCCACGCTTTTGGCAAGCAGTTTTACTTTTGCGGCGGCGATGCCAATGTCACAACAAGTAAGTTCGCCACCGGCGAGCACCGCCCCCACGTTGCGCATGCCCAAGGAACTTGCCCTTCCTGCGAATTCGACCACATCGCAACCCGTAGGCGCAACGCAACCAACCCTAGGTGAATTAGATTCGTCGTTTGACAGCGCCGCATATCGCCGCGCGGTGAAAAGTGGCTCGAATGCAATGCGAAACGAGGACTGGGCCAACGCCGCGATTGAATTTCAAGAAGCCCTGAAGTTCAATCCGCAATCCAAGGAAGTTGCTTACAACCTGGGGATTGCAATGTTTCGCCAAGGCGAGTTCGCCGCGGCTGAAAAACTTTTCAAGGAATCAGGGGAAACTGATTCCGCGGATCTCGCCGCAAAATCAATGTTCAATGAAGGCAACGCGATTTACACCAATGTGGTGAATCAGCTTTCAGCATCAGCGCAACCTCCTCAAACTGGATCGATTGTCGCTGGTATTAGTCAGGCGACTCAGCCTGAATTGAGCGAAGCAATTGCTCAATTGGAAAAAGCCTTCACCCATTTCAAGGACGCGTTGGCGGCCAATCCTAAAGACGATGACAGCGCCGTGAACGCGGAGACCGTATTTCAATTGATCAAATTATTGAAAGAGGAACAAAAGAAACAAGATCAGAAACAAGATCAAAAGCAAGATCAAAAGCAAGATCAGAAGCAAGATCAGAAGCAAGATCAGAAGCAAGATCAGAAGCAAGATCAAAAGCAAGATCAAAAGCAAGATCAGAAGCAAGATCAGAAGCAAGATCAGAAGCAAGATCAGAAGCAAGATCAGAAGCAAGATCAAAATAAATCTGAACAACAGAAAAAAGAAGAGCAACAAGATCAAGCAAAGCAGGATCAAGACAAGAAAGACCAAGAAAAGAAAGACCAAGAAAAGAAAGATCAAGAGAAACCAGAAGAAAAGCCCCAGGAAAATACCAAAGAGCAACCAAGTCAACCCGTTGAGAAGGGTGGCGAACAAAAAATGGACAAACAGGAAACCGCGCGTCTATTACAAATGGTTCGTGACAAGGAAAAACAACGCAACGCCGACCAAAAGGCTAAAGTCACTAAAATTCAGTCCGCCCCCGTCGGCAAAGATTGGTAATCGTTCACAATGTTTCGAATCATTCATCATTACATTCTTGCTTGCGTCGCCTGTCTAGTTTTGTGCGAGGTTGCTTTCGCCCAAGCCGTTGAATTTAAACTGCAGCAACGTGAAGGCTGGGTGGGCTCACCAATCACAATGCAAGTGGTGTCGGTGAATTCCTCGGGTGATCCACAACCACCGGAAATTGCGGCAAGCCCGGACTTTGCCAGCGCGATCGTGGGCGCGCCACAACGAATGGACATGCGCCAAAATATCAACGGAGTTTCTTCGCGGCGCATGACCACCACCTGGACAGTGCAGATGACCCCCAACCGTGCTGGTGTATTGACACTGCCGCAAGTTAAAATCAACGCCGATGGGCGAACCTATCTCAGTCCCGCGCAAACTGTGCCCATATCCGCCTCGGATAGTGGCGACGTGCTCGCCGTTTCGGTAAGAAGCAATCCAACAACTTTGTTCGCTGGCCAAGCCGCCGATGTGATTTTGGAAATCGCCGTGCGACCCTACGCCAATCGTGAACATGATGTCTCATTGAGCGAGCGGCAAATGTGGGAATTGATTGACAAGCCAACAAGTTCGTGGGGCGTGTTTGAACCACGAATGCGCGAACTGGTTCAAAGCAATCAACGTCCGGCTGGCCGCGAAGAAATTCGCGACGGGGCGAGATGGTGCGTGTATGAAATCACCGCCAATACAAACGCATCAAGAAGCGGCGCCCTTGATGTGGGGGATGTGCGAATTGATTTGAAATATCCAACAGGCATTTCCGTCAACCGCGACTTTTTTGGAGCTTCGGAACTTTCCCTTAGCGGCATACGCAAAGTGTCTGTCACTCCCGCAACTTCAAATCTCATTGTGAAAGCCTTGCCGGAGGCCGGACGTCCCGCTTCATTCCGCGGAGCCGTTGGACAATTTTCCATTCAAGCCAGCGCAAAACCAACCAAAGCCGCGGTGGGCGATCCAATGACCCTGACGCTTTCAATCCAAAGCCTGAGCGACAACAAAGAGGAATTGCGTTCGCTTCAACCACCTCCACTTGAAAGTCCCGCGCTCGCAAAAGGTTTCCGCATGCCTTCGGATCCGCTTGCGGGAACCGTGGACGGATCAACAAAAACATTCACTCAAACTGTGCGCGCCCTATCGGCGGACGTGACGGAAATTCCACCAATCGAGTTCTCCTATTTCGATCCTTCCACTTTGAAATATGTCACCACTTTCACCAAGCCGATTGCGATCAGTGTGAGTCCCGCCGAACGAATTTCGGCAACGGCTTTGGAGGGCGTGAGCTCCGCTAAAAAAGACGCGCCCGCGGCAAATCTAACCGACGTGAATGGTGGACTCGTTGCCAACACCGCCCCTGGCGCGGATCTTCTCAGCGATCAACGCCTGAATGTAGGTTGGTCAACATGCGCTCTTGTGGCCATACCCCCAGCGCTCGCGTTCTTATTGCTGTTGGTTCGTAAAAGAAACAACTCCACTCAGAGCAACAAAATTTTAACTCGCTCCCGCGGCGCCGCAAAAATCGCGCGGCGTGAATTATTCGCGGCGCAAGATGCCGCCACCATCGCGCAAATTATCCAACGCTTTGTAGAAGCTCGCACCGCGCGCCCTGTTGGAACGGTCACCCGCAGCGACGCGACAACATTCGCGCGGATCGCCGGCGCCACGGAGCCATGCCTGCAAACGCTTGACGCAATTTTGGCGCTCGGCGAGCGCGCGGCATTCGCGCCACGACACGGCGAAAATGCGCAAGAATTGCGGGAGAAAGCCGTAAACCTGCTGGGCGAACTTGATTCACTTGCATGGCAACGCAAGACCGAGTCATTTCTAGGAGACCTCCAGCCATGACATCATTTTTTGGTGCGATTCAAATTGCAGTGATCGCCGCGTGCGCCGCGCTTTCACAAAGTGCGTTGTGTGCGGATGACGTTGGCCTGAATGAATTGAACGCCGCGCAATCCGCCTACGACCACGGCATTGAAGTTGCGCGAACAGATCCCGAGGCCGCGCAAAAATATTTTATTGAGTCCGCCAATGGATTTGAAAAAGTCGTGAATGGCGGCGTGACCAATGGCCAACTTTTTTACAACCTTGGAAATGCCCAGGTGCAGTCCAAACAAATCGGCAGCGGTATTGGCTCCTACCTGCAAGCACGGCGCATCATGCCTGGCGACTCCCAGTTGCAATCCAATTTGGAGCACGCGCGAAGTTTGGTGAAGGACAGATTTAATTCAGGCGGCGGAATGTTGATGGAGGATGTTTCCGCGTGGTGGCATGTCGTTTCCTTCAAAGGGCGCCTCACGCTTGCTGAAATACTTTGGACGGCCGCATGGACAATCGCGGCGTTTCTGCTGTATCGCCCCGCCACACAAGGACACAGTCTCGCGCGGTTGCTTGCGCGGCGCGCGGCATGGGGATGCGCGATCATTGGCGTGATTCTTGGCGCAACTGTGGCCACGGATGTCCTTGCGGCAAATCTCTGGCCCCAAGGCGTCACCATTCGCGATGGCGTGATTGTTCGCAAGGGAAATGGCGAAGGATTTGAGCCCCAATTTGCCGAGCCACTTTCTCAAGGCGTTGAATTCAGCGTGTTGGAGAAACGCCCTGGTTGGCTGCGTATTCAGCTTGGCAATGAGAAAACTGGTTGGATTGCGGCCAATCAAGCCACCACGGCGTGAATGATTCACGATTTCAATACATTGGATCGTTGACCAGATTCGCTTCAAGCGTCATACTTGCGTCCCCATCAAGCCGGAGAGGTGCCTGAGCGGTTGAAGGGACCCGTCTCGAAAACGGATAGTGGGCTTGCCTACTCGTGGGTTCGAATCCCACCCTCTCCGCTTTCTTCGCGCTGGACAGATCATGTGAATCCAAGCGATCTTGTATTGGCGCGCCGCGGCGCACTATGTTCTAAAAATAAAACCGCCTGACCTTTGAGGGTCAGGCGGTTGCATAATTCAAATTGAAGTGAAATTACTTTCGCTTGTTCGCCGTAGGCTTGGGCAAATTACTCTTCTCCCAATCAATCGTGATCTTGTCTTCCATGATCTCGGCCACAACAACTTCCAAGTCGCTGCGATTATTTCTTTCCACAAGCGGACGCGCGCCTTCGATAATTTCTTTGAGACGCTTTTGAATCAGCGAGGTCAATTTAAAACGACCACCAAACTTTTCCACAATCTCATCGCTTAAAAGGGCTTCAATCATGTTCGGATCTCCAATATGGTTCGAAGAATTCGCCACTTTGGCGAGCCGAATAGTGTAACAAAGTTTCGCCTTCTGGTCGACCACCTTCAATTGCGCCAATCTAGGTCATTGCCGTCTTTGGCTGAAACATTGCAAGAACGCGCCAAGCGCCCCACTTGGGCAGTTACCCTGCAAGGCGCATGCTTTCAAGCACATTGGCAAACCGACTTCGCATACGCCTTGGCCTTGACCGGGAATGGTGGTTGGTTCTTGTCGCTGGAGGCCTTGGCGTTGTCATGGGAACCGCGGCGATTGGATTCATACTTCCCATCCGCTGGTTGGAGCGCTTGCCGGAATTTTTAGGCGAGGAATTTGTGGGTCTCAGCCAAGTTCTTATATTGTTGGCGCCTTGCGTGGGCGCGCTGTTGACTGCATTTGTCTTCTGGATATTTCCCACCAACTTTCGCGGTCACGGAGTGACGCGCGTGATGCTGGCGGTGAATCGCGAGCAATCCAATTTGCCTATTCGACTTGGCATTCGACATTGGCTGGCAAGCACTTGCACGATTGGTTCAGGTGGAAGCGCTGGACCTGAAGGACCAATAGTGACTATTGGCGCGACGGTGGGCAGCAATATTTCCCGCTGGCTTAAAGGAGATGGCGCCAGCGCTGCAACATTGCTTGGATGTGGTTCCGCCGCGGGATTGGCCGCGGTATTCAACGCGCCGTTGGCCGCGATTTTTTTCACCATGGAAGTGATCTTGCGCGATTTCTCGCTGCGCACATTCACGCCCATTGTGATTGCCAGCGTGGTGAGCGCCGCGACAGCCCAAATGTGGCTGGGCAGTTCAGAGCCCTTGTTTGGAGTGGGCATGGATTTCTTCCAAGACAAGTCGGAAACTTTCACGATTGGGCAAACATTGTTTTATGTGGTGTTTGGATTGTTGACCGCGCTCATCGCGGTCGCATTCATACGATTGCTGCCGCTGAGTGAAAAGCTTTTCGCGCGCCTTCCAGTGCCCAAATTATTTCTGCCACTCACGGGGGCGATTCTGCTTGGCGGTCTTGGCGCGGCGTGGATTAGCTTGAATAAAACAGGTTCTGGCTATCCACCGTTTTTCGGCGCGGGGTACGCGCCCACGCGTGAATTATTAAATCGAACGCTTTATGAACCAGCGTTGCGCGGCGCGAACGCAGACATGCTGTGGATCGCGGGTGGGATTTGCGTTGCGCTTCTGTTGAAAATGATCGCCACATGTCTCACGCTTGGCTCTGGAGGAGCAGGTGGATTGTTCGCACCAAGTTTACTTCTTGGTGCGATGTCTGGAGGCGCATTTGGCATGTTTTTGCACGCCGTTGGCTTCACAAGCGCGCCGCCACCCACGCATCTGGCGCTGGTTGGCATGGCGGCCATGCTTGCATCAACCACGCATGCCCCACTCACCGGAGTGCTGCTGGTGTACGAACTCACGCGTAGTTACAGCATCATGTTGCCGCTGATGTTGACCGCGGTCATAGCGGCTTTGGCCAGCCGCGTGCTCTACCGCGACAGCATTTATACGGCGGAACTTGCGTCGTTGGGAATTCGCCTGGGTGGTATGAGCGACTTAACGGTGCTACGGCGTTTGCACGTGTCCAATCTTCCACTTGACACGGCAATCACCGTGTCGGCGGACGACGAGTTGTCTAAGATCATTGGCATCAGCGCCGAGCATGGAGTGGATGACTTTGTGGTGCTTCACCAAGATGGCTCCTATCGCGGCATGGTGACATCAAATGATTTGCGTCAGGCACTGATCAATCGACAAGTGATCGCGCTGCTGACCGTGGACGAAGTGACGCGCGATGATTTGCCCGTGGTCTATCCGGATGAAACGATGGATGTGGCGCTTGACCGATTCAGCCGCCATGATGTTGAGCGTCTCGTCGTTCTTTCGCGCGACGTTCCAGCGCAGGTGATGGGGCTTATTTCGCGCGCCTCGCTGATGAATCGCTACCAACGCGAATTGGAGGCATCATAAAAATGAAGAATTCCCTGCGATTTCCAGCCAAAATGCGCTTGCGGCTCGACCGCGATTTTCGCCGCGTCTATGCGGGGAAACAGCGGGTGGATTTGGGATTTCTCACAATCTACGCGCTACGCAATTCGCTTTCCCACACCCGCATTGGCGTGAGCTTGCCGCGCAAAGTGGGAACGGCCGTGCGGCGCAACCGCATCAAGCGTTTGTTGCGCGAAGGTTTTCGACTGTGGCAGAAACAGTTGCCGACGTGTCTTGATGTGGTGATTGTGGTTCGACCGCATGAGCCGAAACAGTTGAAGGAGTATCAAGATGCGCTGATGGACGCTCTGCGCAAACTGGAGAATCGCTGCAAGCAGTTGGCACCGGATCAAATCCAGAACCACCCCAAGGATGACAACGAATAACTCGCCGCGTGGTCAACCACAATCCGCGCAACGCGCCGTGGGTTTGCAACGCCTCCATTGAATAGCAAGAACACGAAGGCTCAAAGCGGCATCGACCGCCAAGCACTGGCGAAAGAATTATTTGATATCCACGAACCAATCCCATGAAGCAACGCGCGGGGAAGGAAGTTCGCGCGTTGATCTTGTTCATTTTTCGCTTTGAACAGGATTGCGCACGCGACCCACGCCTGGAATTTCCACTTCCACAACATCGCCATCTTGAAGGAAAACAGGGGGATTTCTTGCCGCGCCCACTCCCGCGGGCGAACCAGTAAGAATGATGGTGCCGGCCAACAACGTGGTTCCATCGCTCAACGCGCAAATAATTTTCTCGACCGAGTGGAACATGCCGGATGTGGACGCGTCCTGCATCACCACGCCATTCACGCGGGTAATAATTCGTAAATCTTGGGGATTCGCCACACGGTCGGCGCGTGTGGGTTGAGACAACGGACAAAACGTATCGAAACTCTTTCCACGGCAAAATTGTCCACCCGAACCCTGCTTCTGCCACCAGCGCGCGCTGACATCATTGGCGGCGCGGTAGGCGCGAACCATCGCAAGCGCGTCTTGCTGGCGGACATTCCTGCACGTTGTTCCAATTTCAATCGCCAACTCCCCTTCCCAATCCACTTGCGGTCCTGGCCGCTGGCAGATTGTTGGAATGACAATGGCTTGGCCATCCGTGATCACGCTCGCTGGATTTTTCATGAAGATGATTGGATTGGGATCCACCACTCCACCCATTTCCTTGGCGTGCTCCGAGTAGTTGCGGCCAATGGCGAAGATGGCGGGCGGCATGTTGGAATTACTCATTTTCGCTGGGTTTCCGACCTGTTTTGCTTGTCCAAACTTTCCTGCCTCAAGCGCGCAGCCTCGGCCTGCAAGGCTCGGTACGACTGCATTTCTGGAGGCTCCGGCAACGCCACGGCGAGTTGCATCACTTGGCTCAACGGGCTCTCCTTCAACTCGGACTCAATTTGGTCCTTGACCGAGTCGTACACCATCCGCCGTTGTTCTTCCGTGGCGCGGTTGTACATGGACAAGCGATCAAGCAATGGCTGATTGGTGTCGCGAATCAATGCGATCAATACATCCTCCACGCTCCTTCGAATATCGCCAACAAGATCCGCCATTCGCTTTTCGCCAAACTTGTTCACAAAATCGGTGTAACGGTTGCCTTGGAAATAATCCGTCAGATCCTTGGCGAACTTCAAACTTTCATCCAGTATTTTTTTCCGCCCCAACAACAGACCCTCGCGAAATCCACGCTGCAACACCGCGTACACGTCGGTGCGCGCCACATCTGGAACCATCTCATATTCCCCGTATGTGGCGTCGCGCACAAAATCCTCTAGGGACTTTTGATATTTCTCGCTGGGAATCAATCCGCCTCGGCCGTACAACTGATCCAAATGATCGAGGATTTCCTGGGCTCCAGCGTAATCACCAACGCGAAAAAGTTGCCGAATAGCCTGCGACATGAAGTTCTCATGGAAGTCGCAGAACGTGTCGCTTCCGGCGCCGCGCGCTTGGTAATGTTTTTGATACAGCTGTAAAAAATATTTCTCGATCGACTTGATCCACCGGTTGTCCTGCAGACGTGTTGGATTGTCATTTGAAAATGGATCGATCGCCACCAAGCCGGAGTGATTCATTGCCTGCATCGCTTGAATGGTCATGCGATCGTTGTTCATCACCTTGTACGCATCATCGGGAGCGCCGTATCGTAATTCGCCTTGCTCGGCGCCAATGCGACTCCAGTAAAACGAATGCGCTTGCGGATGTCGCCAATCCAGCGGGCCAAAATCGCGCGTGTAATCCGCCATCTTGGTTGGGTTCATGTTGTAGTCGTCAAGCAGCACCCGCTTGCGCACAAATAGCAACAGCGCTTTCAAAGCGGCTTGCTGATCTGGCTTGGATAGCACTTGATCAAACGCCACAAAAATAGGATCGTTGGCTTTGAATTTTGTTTCCAAGTTTAAAATTTTTGCATAGGGAGATGTCTTCACCGCCAACCACTTGCCTACGTTGATTAGAAATTCCTTGTCCAATTTGAAACGGAACTGCTTATCAAAAGGCGCAAATTCCGCGGTTAATTGATCAACCAGCACGGTCACTCCGGGCGTCTGCGCTTCAAGTTCTTGAAGTGTGTCGGGCGCGTCGGCGATGGCCCTGATCCATTTCTCACGCTCCACTTGGTCGTAGGGCGGAGTTCCCAGAACATATTGCCACTCCTTGGCGAACTCGCGCTTGTAATGCAAATGCGCGTCGTCGGATACGCCGTCAATTTTATGCGCGAACCAAAAGGCAAGTTCCTTGTTTAGGCCAAGATCATTGGGGTTGTAGCGCAGTCCCTTATTGCGGACCAAGTCAATACCCGCGTTCACCCAAGCCCAACGCTCATCGGGAGTATTGGTGAGAACCGAAATGTTGTAGGCCATGTTGTGCCCGTGAAATCCCCAAACTTCCGCGAAGCGTGGTTGCAACTTGGTGATCAAATCCGCGTCGGCCATTGCCTCGTAAAAAAGGCCTTGCTCTTTTTGCGCTTGCAATTTAATCCATAGATAATCCGCAAGCACTCCACGCAGCGCGCCAATCGCCGTGCCAAGTGCGACAATCGGAGGCGCGCCTTCTATGGGGTCCGCGGTATAGCGCAGACCTTCTTTGTTCGCCTGTTCAAGCAACTTGGGAACCGCAAAGCCGCTCATTGTGGCTCCCACAATAAAGATCACCGCGCATGCAAGTTGAATAAGTCGATCACGCATGGGTTAACCTTGACCGCTATAAACGGCTAATTCCTTGCGACGGAACGCCAACCAGCCAATCACAAGCGTGGTTCCGGTCCACGCAAAACCAATCACCGCCACAGCTTGCAACATTCGGTCCCAACTCACATTGCGCCCTTTGACTAGGAGATCATTGGCGCTAATTTGACCAAACGGCCGAAGCGCGAATTCCACCACTCCGGCGATGGCTCGAACAATAAATTGAACCATGCTTTCAATCGAACCGGCATCTGCCGCCGAAGTCCAGTACATCAGGCTTTGCGCCAAGAATGGAGCCAAGCTTCCCGCAAGAAAAATTGAGAATGAAAGCAGGCATGCAATTGAAAAACTCAGCGTGGTGGCGGAACAAACGGCCAGCATGGCGAGGAAAGAAAGTTTGATCAAGTTCACCATCATGCCGCGCAAATAGTTGGCTTCAAATCCACCCACTCGATAGAGCACTTCAAGGCTGTCCTCATCCCAGTTGAATGTGTTTTCGCCAGGAAAAAATTGCCCCGCCTTGGAATCAAATTTGAGATTGCGCACTTGAACCGTTAAATTGCCGGCGTTGTCGATCAAATTGGAAGACACCGCAAGAATGTGTCCTTGCGCGGGAACAAACATTCTGTCCACCCATGTTTGATCCGAGAATTCAAAAATAATTGGAAATGACGAATGTGAATCGCTGCCGCCGGCGTGCAAAAAGTATCGCAATGACAAGGTTCCGCCCAACTGTTTTGCCTGTGATAAGCCGCGAAATACGAAGGTTTTGCTCTCTCCTGGAGCCACTCGCCTCTGCGCCGACTGAAACTCCGCTTGACGTTGCGTGGCGATTTCACGTCGGACATCTTCAAGCCTGCGGCGCCCGCTATCTAGATCCGCTTTCAATACCGCGTCGGATGCGATCAAGGAATCAACCGCCTCCTCCACTTTGTCGCGACTCAAGCGCGTGTATTCGGGCCGCGCCACATCGCGCGCCACAAGCACTTCGTCGCGCACGGCGATTCGATCAAACTCATCCAAAGATGGACGAGTGCGCATCCATTGCACAAAGATGAATATTCCAACTCCGCACACAAGGAACAAGACGGCGTTCAGTCCAACAAGTCCCACCCACTTGCCTATCAAATATTGAAAGCGATCCAAAGGCTTTGTCATCAATTGCCAAATTTGTCGATCCCGAATTTCAAACGCCACGGTGGCGCACCCTAATGTCAGCGTCATGCACGCGGCGCAGACATACGCGATGTCCAAGGCGCGCGACATGAATGTTTGTATTTGATAACGCAACGGACTCGAGCCATCAATGAACAGCGGTAAAAGCGGCAACGCGATCAGAACCACCGCGATAAACGAAACGCTGATACGCAAGCGAATAGATTCACGAACCAGAGTTTGAGCCACGGCGCACCAGCCTGCACGCCCGTTCAAAAGCGCAATGAGCAGCCGAATCAATAGGGCGAATGACATGATGAGCGCCGTGATTCCGGTGGTGACAAACGCCACTGAAAAGTATCCGCGACTCATGGCTGGCACCACGATTGCCGCCGCGAAGAACATCAAGCCTAGGCAAGGAAGGAATACATCCAGCCACAGGGCTAAATACAGTGAGCCGAGAAGTATGCCGCCAATAAAGAGCGGTGACGTGGGTCGTTCCACCACGAACACCGGCGACCACGTTGGAAAATACGGCGCTAGCAAAATATCGGAAACTAAAGTTGGGTCAAGAACTTTTCCTTGGCGATCAAACAAGTCGGCTCCGATGGAGCGAAGCCGACTGCTTTCAAATTTCCCCTCAACCAATGTGACCACTTCGCCGCGTTCCAGCAACGCGACGCTGATCGGATCGCGGTCCACTAAATTTGCCTGCCGAACTATGGATTCAATCGCATTGCGTTGGGATTGCAATCGCATGCTTGCCCAAAAAAATGGCGAGATCACTCCCGCCATCACAAGAGTGCAAGCTACGGCTGCGATTATTTTCACACGCAACTTTTCAAAGCTGCGATTCCACCGCAACCAACGCTCCCGCGGCGAATGTGTCAAGGGGATTTGCCCCCGCCCGCATTTTGATCGTTGCCCAGCAGTCCATCAAGAACATTGCGGTCAACATTGCTGACCGGTTTTGATGGGGTTTCACTCTTAGGCTTCTCCACAACGCGGTCGATCGGTTTGGACAAATCTCCAAGGATATTCGCGGATATTTCAGCCTCATCGGTTTTCTTGGCCGGAACAATCTTCGCGGGAGCGGGCTTGGGAGCGCTGGCAAGTTGCTGCACTAAATCCACTCCATCCGTTTCATCGGCCGCCAGGAAGGCTGCGGTCTTTCCACCATGCAATGCGCCACTGTTGGCCAATTGCTCCGCCCTTGCTTGCGCAACAATATTCATGAAGAGATCCTCAAGTTTCTGTCGCGGCGCATGCGTGCTTTCAATTCCAACTCCCTCGGTCTCTTGCAATAAGCGTTCAACTTTGACGATCGTTTCAGGTCGAAGCCGCTGCGTTTGAATAACGGTGTAGTCCGTATCTTCCAGCAGTTCATTGCCAGTTCCACTGGCGCGGATTTTTCCGCCATAGAGAACCGCCATGCGATCGCAAACATCCTCGACATCCGCAAGAAGATGGCTGGAAAGCAAAATTGTTTTTCCGCGGCGCCCAAGCTCCAACAATAAATCTTTCACTTGCCGAGTACCAATTGGATCAAGTCCGCTTGTGGGCTCATCCAAAATAAGAAAATCTGGATCATTCACCAAGGCTTGCGCAAGCCCGAGTCGGCGCGCCATTCCCTTGGAAAATTCTCCCACACGACGGCGACCAACTTGGTTCAAGCCCACCATCTCCAGCAATTCTTCACAGCGCCTGCGGCGGATGCGCCTTTCCAAACCGAACAATTTCCCGTAATAATCAAGCGTTTCCATGGGGTTGAGGAAACGGTAGAGATAGCTTTCCTCTGGCAAGTAGCCAATGCGGGATTTAATTTTCACATCATCGGGAGCGTGACCAAGCACTGTTAATCGTCCCCGCGTGGGGCGAAGAAGCCCAAGGATCATCTTGATCGTGGTGCTTTTTCCGCTGCCGTTTGGTCCCAGCAACCCAAAAATTTCATGTTGGCGAATTTCAAAATCAATTCCGTCCACCGCCACGGCACGGGCACGCATCCAAAAATCAGAAAAAACTTTTGTGAGTCCAACCGCTGAAACGGCAAGATCCGTGGTTTGCTTGGACGTTCTTGACATCACTTATTCTCCCGGCCAAATCCTTGCGCACCTTTATCGTCAAGCCTTCGCCCAGCCTTGTCCAAAACCGTTTGCCGCACTCCAAGAGACCATGTGGGACGCAGCGCTTCAATCGCGGCGGCGGCCCGCTTACGTTTGGCAACGTCGGCGTTGCGCCGAAGCTGCATGACTTCTGGACTTGAGGCGATGCTGATTTGGCTTTGACCAACTCCTGGCGGCATAGAGAACACTTCAACTTCTGCCTGAGTGAGCACGCTGCGCAAACTGTCCAACCAAAGTTGACGCGCAAGTTGCTGAGGATTTTGCTCCCACGTGTCACGCAATCCCTCTATGCGACGCACCTCTTTGCCCAGATTGGCAGCGATGGCGCTTTGATAACTTTTGGCTCGATTTACGATGGAACTTGCGGTTCCGCCAATATCTTTCATTTCAAGACGCAGTCCAATTTCACGCAACAATTGATCGGCGCGGGCGAGCTCGCCAGCGGATAGCGCAACCTCGTAGCCATCGATCATGGTTAAAATTTGCTCGTAATTTGGACCGGCGGCCTCCAAAAGTTGCGCGGTGGCTTCTTGACGCGCGCGATCAACAATCGTCTTGGCGTCTTCTTTACCAGTTTGCACGCGACGCAAAACATTTCGCACAACAAACGGAGCGCTGCGCTCTGGCATGGTTACTTTTTGCAGACGAATTCCGCTGGACATTCCATCCAGAATGCGTTGCGCCTCCAACTGCACCATCGCCGCGGGTTGTTCTCGTTGATCGACAAGTTCAGTCAACGGCATTCTTGCGATCGCCGTGGTGACCCCGCATGACAACGCGATGCGAACAATCGCATCACCTTTTTCCAGATCGACGGCCTGTAAAAAACGAACCGGATCTTCCACAACATATTCCGCCACCAATTGGATGTGCGCCAAATCTCCATCGCCGGTGATCACCGTTCCATCAAATCCCGGCTTCAGCGGCGCGGTGGGATCGGCGCCATCGATCATTTGTTCAATGGTGGTGTTCTTGGCCGACATGCGCGGCCAAAATTCTGAGCGCAGTTCCACAACGCGCTTGGTCTCGAAAACGCTGATATCTCCCACTGGATATGGCCAAAATGGATTCAAACCAGGACTGAGCGCCTCTTGGCCAGGCTCTCCAGAAATACGCCCAAAAATGGTTCGAACACCGCTCATTCCTTCTTGCACTGTTTGAAAGCCACTGAACAAAAAGGTGATCAACAAACCAACAATCGCTACTTGCAGAAGTCGATACGAAAGCCGAAGCGCTTCGCCAAGACTTTGATTGGCGGGATCCATGGCTTGGCGCATTGCCACCTCGGCGGCAACCGTGGCGGCCACTTCAAATTGCGCGCTCGCTCCACGGCGCGGCAACTCTGCTTCAATGTCGCCTTCAGGCGGAAGTTGATTGTCGTCAGCCGCCATTTATTTATTCGCTCCTTGGCCCGATTGACCCCAAGAAGATTTCTGAGCTGGTTGCGGAATTCCTTTGGCGTCCACAGGCGAATCAAGATCCATCATGTGAAACGGCGCCTTGTTCATGTCGGTCACAAAGGTGGTGCTGCCCGAAAGACTTGCGCGAAGCGTGTCAAGCCACGCTAAGAAAATGGCAAGGTCTGCCTCTTTTTTCATCTGCTCGTAATAACGAGTGGCCTCCGTGTTTCCAACCGCTTCGATTTCTGCGGCCCACTGCTCGGCAAAATTACGGATGGTGTCCGCCTGACTGGCTGCCATGCTTTTAATTGCGTCCGCCTCGGCTTGACCGCGGCTTTCCTCTAGGTTGGCCAATGTTTCTTGGACAGCGCTCATGCGCTTCACCACGGCGATCGTGGTTTTAGGTGGCAAAACAACTTGGCTTAAACCCACTGTGACAGGCTCCACTCCAACCATTGGATTGCGCTTGATATCAGCCAAAAGCGATGTTTCCGCGTCGGGCAACCGGCTCTTTGAACCAATCAAATCGGTGAAAGAAAACTGTCCCACCGAGCCTCGAATGCTGGCGTTCAGGCGGGTCTCTAACTCCTTGCTTGCGGCGTCAAGATTTCCGTAGCCGTTGTAAAAAGCCAAGGGCGCGTCGCCAACTGAATTTACGCGCCACAACAGAAATGCCTTGACCACCACTTGCTGGCCATCTTTTGTCAAAACGGTTTCCATGTTGCTTTCAGAAAGTTGAAGCCGCGTGTCCAACTTTGCAACTTGATCAATGAAGAACGGCGCCTTGAAGTGCAAGCCAGCCTCGCGAACAATGCCCGCTGGTTTTCCAAAGCGCGTTGCCACAGCCACCTCGTGATAATTCACGGTGTACGTGGTGTTGAACAAAGTCAGAACCAACAAGATGAACGCGCCAGCGGCAATGGGAAGAGTCTTTGACATGGTTTAAGTTCCTACGTTACTGATCCGATTTTTTTTCCACATAATCAGCCAAGTTGAATCCAACTTCTGGCTGTTGCATTTGAATATCCACACGAATGCGATTGGGATCGATGCCCAAAACATATTTTTGACGGACATTGGAAAGACTTTGCGACAAGACCTCCATGAGCTTGCGCTGCATGAATAATTCTGGCGCCATGTGATACGCGCCCGCCTGCCCAAGCACTTCACTTGCGGTCTTTCGCGCCTCCAAATGCAATTCCCAGCGGCGCGCGCGGGATCGCTTGATCTGCGTGGCAATCTGGCCGCGCGTGGACACCAATATATTTTCAACAGCCAAGCGCGCGGCCACTGTCTCCGGCGCCGCTTCACCCTTTGCTCGTTGCGTCACCCGCCACAATTCAATCGCGTCCACGGCTTGCGCGGCCAATCTGGCGTCACCAAGCAACGCGGCCATGGTGGTGTTCACAATTCGCTGCGCTTCTTCTTTTACTTTGCGCGCGTTCTGCGTGTCCATAGAAAGTTCCTCGTACATCGCCGCCGATTCACCTGGCGGTCGCAACGCTGGAATTTGCACGCTAACCACTTCCACGCCAGTTCCCTCTTTATCAAACGTGCCTTGAATGCGCTCGCGCAACGCGGTGGCCAACGCCGCACCACTGGGACTGAGAACTTCATCAAGCGGACGAGTGGAAAGATATTGACACACATCCCGCCGCGACATTTCGCGCAAAATAACTTCGCGCATTTCGTAACCCACTCGGCGTACCTTGGCGTCGCTGGCAAAATTCAGCCAAGACAAAAGTCCATCGGGTTTAATCCGCCAAATCAAAACCAAGTCGGCGTCCACAAGCGCAAAACGATCGCTGATTCCGCGGGCGGCCGCGTCGGCGTTCACATCCGCGCTATTTGCGGGAGACATTGGATCTAAAACCAACGCGGCTTCGCTACCGGTTCCAAGATCCCGCTGCACTTCCACAGCAAGTTTGGGGGCCGCCACCAAATAGGCCGCGCGCTGATTTTCCGTATCGGGGGAGTCGCCCCATAAATTCACCCTGCCAATTTTCATGTTGCTGGTTTGCAAAGGCAAGGCGTGAACTTGGGCTATATCAACTACTTCTGCGGTTTCAAATGGCCAAGGCAATTTCCACATGAGTTCGCCTTGATGCACGCGACCCGCGATGGATCCGCCACGAAGCCGAACCGCTTGCTCGCCAGGACCCACAACAACAATGCAACTCAGCGCAAGAAGCGCCACAAGACCAATCGCCACAAGCGCCCCGCTGCTTCGAAGCAAAAGTTTGTAGCCCCAACTTGAAGTGATGTCGAATCCAAACTGATAGTTGACGGCCTCATTGATGCCGCGAACTAAATTATCCGGAGCGGCGAGCAATCCCAGAACGCGGCTGTCAAATGCGGGACGCGGAATTTCATTGGCCCGTCGCGGGCGATACAAATTCAAAGTCCAGTTCAGGAAAATTTCCACAGCTAGAGCAACTTGGAATCCGGCGATACCCAGCGCCATCCATTCGATCACGATCGGCCGCTGAAATACGTGAAAAACAATTCCAACCGCAGTGGCGAGCATCACCAACGCGCTGCTGACCATGAATCCAGCGCCGCCACGTAAATTCTGCCACGCAAATTGCTTTGACATTCCCGCGACAAATCGCGCGAAAATAAACGCAACAAGCGCCAATCCAATGCACACCGCAAGTTGCCAACCCAATGAAGATCCAACCGCAAACGCCACTCCATCTGGTCCGGGATCTTGCATATCGCGCAACCGCGACCAATTCCACATGCCCAATCCAAACAACAACAACGCCACCGACAAACTCACCAAAGGCATCAACCAACGATGCATTTGGCCAAGTCGACGCGCCGAGGCTTCTTGATCCAAAGCCGAAGTTTGAAAAATTGTTTCGCCACGTGACTGAGCAAGCTCCTCGCGTTCGAGTGATTCAAGCCGCTCCAGTCGATGTTGATGAAACACCACGGCCAACGCCGCCCACACTGGCAGTCCGCACAGCACAGCGGTGGACGCCACGACCAATGTGGTGTCTCCCGCAAGCCGTCCGAAAACCAAAAGCACAATGCCTGTCAAGCATTGCAATGCAAAGCCAAGAACCGAAACACGGCTGGCTTGTTGATAAGAAAAATGATCTATTCTCATGGTGGCGATTGGGGTTTGGAAATAGTATCGCAGACTGGCTTTGTGGGGGAGTAATTTACGCCCACGTCGTAAACTGTGTTCAGTCTTGCGCTAGTCTTGACGAACAATTTCTTGGACTCTTTCGAAAGACCTTCAATGGCTTGGATTGAAAAACTACTCGCGCTCACGCGAAACACACTGCTGGAATGCATCCGCCAACCCGTCACATTTGTGGCGTCGATCATTGGATTTTTGCTGATATTCCTCTCGATTCCATTCAGCGGCTTCACCATGGAGGACGATCAGCGGATGTTCATTGATATTGGACTATCGACTATTTTTATGTGCGGGGTCATCCTGTCGGCCTTTCTTGCAACCGGCGTGGTGAGTAGAGAAATTGAAAATCGAACCGTGCTGACTGTGGTGAGCAAACCAGTGCCGCGTCCCTTATTTGTGGTTGGCAAATTCTTGGGAGTCGCCTGTGTTTTAATGTTGGTCACACTATGGTTGGGATTGATTTTCATGTTGACCGAGTTGCATGGAACCATGCCCACCGCCGCCACTCCTTACAACCAACCGGTTCTCACATTTGGTTTGACCGCCATAGTTTTGATGTTCGCGGCTGGAGTGTGGTGCAATTTTTTATATGAGTGGAATTTTGGATCAACCGTGATCGCCGTTGGCTTGCCGTTATTGCTAGCCGCGTACTGCGTGTGTTTGATCTTCAAGCCAGACTGGGCCACGGCGGATATCAGAACCACATTCAAACCAAATCTTTGGAAAGCCATTGGCATGCTGATGATGGCTGAACTTATTCTTGGGGCAATTGCTGTCGCGGTGAGCACTCGGCTTGGCCAAGTGCTCACGTTGGCAACTGTATTGGCGACATTCTTTGTGGGCTTGCTCAGCGATTGGCTGTTCGCCCGCAAATTGCAGCAGTTGTCAGACCTGATGTCCAAACTGCCTGCTGCCGATCAATCGTGGCATGATTCCATGCATTTGGAGTGGGGTTTTTACAAGGTGCTTCAATCGATATTTCCAAACTTTCAATTGTTTTGGCTCACAGACGCGTTGACTCAGAAAAAAACAATTGGAATTGATTACATCGCCTCCGCCGTTCCTTACGGATGTGTGTTGATTGTGATGGCGTTGGCGCTTGGAACATTCTTGTTTCAGCGCCGCGAAGTGGGTTGAAAGTTGAGGCTGAAAGTTTGGCCATAAAATTTAGCCATGCTTGCAATCTCACGAAATTTTCACATCAATCCGCTGAACTTAAAATGACTTTGATCAATGTGGCCATGCGGCGACTTCTGCCTTGCGCTTTGCGCTTAACAAAATAACTCCAATGACAATCGGTGGAAGTATGCCCATGAGCCCGCCGCACCCTGCTGAAGCGAACCAAATTCCCTTGATCATTTCGGGCGTGAATTGCGGCGCGGGCTGATTTTGTTTTTCCAATTCCGCAAGCATGTTACGTTTCATCAAGGCCTGCATCTCATCGCGTTTGGTGATTTGGATGGCGAGGCCACCCACATTCAATAGAAACGTAAGAACCACCCACCACATTGCCAACGCGTATCCGCGGCGCATTCTCTTGCGCAGAAACCAACCACTCAGCGCGCCAATAATTGTGACAACGGTCCCCGCAATCTGCATCACCCGCCAGGCGGCAACCATCCAGTCAGGCAACCCTTGATAAGTCTCAAGCGCCAAAGATTTATTCATGAAGCCCCAGATTGCAAGGATGACACCCAACACGCCCCAAATCAGCATAATCCAACCAAGAATGCTTGGCCACTTTGCGGGCGCTTGTGGCAAAAATGGATCTTCAACTTCGGTGAATATTTGTGACATGAAAATAGAATAACAACGGACACCTCATTCGCGCCGTGATCTTGAGAAGCGTTTCGTTGAGTTTTTTCAGTTTTTCTTTTTCAACGCGGCCAACTGCTGGTCGTAATCCTTCTTCAACCGCTCAAAGGCTTGGCGAACAATTGGAGCTTTCACTTTTGCTTTTTGAAAGCCAACAAAAAGATCTTCATATTGCTGCGCTTCTGGAGGAATCATCGGACCGCCACCCTCGTAGCCCATAGCCACGGGCTCGCATTTTTCCCAAATCCGCAACATTTCATCAAGCAATTTTTTTCGGGCTTGAATTTGAGCAATTTGTCCTTGGCTTGAGCCTTTGATTTCCCATTCGGTCATGAGTTTGGAGGACGCTTTTTTAGAGTCAGTGACTGTCTTCTCCCAGGCATCTCCAACTTTCTTGCCGTTGGGATTGACCACATATGAATTTGGCTTCAACTGCATGATGTTGAAAAGTTCCGCCTCCGTGTCGGCGGTCCCTTGTGAGAAACCGCAAGCAAGCGCCACGTCCTCGGTGAATGTCAGGTTGTCTTTGTCATCGCTCAACATCACTTCGCCGCTGTCGTTGTCAAAGAACGTAACCTTGCCGGACTTGGGGTCCTTGGTGTAACTCACAACAAGCGGTGAATACACCATGCAACGACCCACTTGACGATTGCGACCGGCATCGGCGGAGACATCTCCAACACGCTCAATCCAAGCCTCCAATTCCTTGCCTTGCGCGCTCTTGTCGCCCGAGAACATGGTGATGGAACCAAGCGATCCCGTCTTCATGAAATAAATTTCGCGGCAGTGCATGGCGGTGAAAGCCGCGCCGGAAATCGCCTCCTCGATCCAAGCCACCACTCGATGCTTGTCGCGCATGCGGCTTAATGTGATGCCGATTTCATCGCCCTCCGTCACCAATCCGCCACCTGAGTTGATTCGGATCACGATGATTTGGCCGGGACCAAATTTGTCGGCCTCCTTCTCTATTTTTTCCATTTCTTGATGGCGCAAGCCAACACCCACCATTCCGCTTAGAGGCAATATGAATACTTGTCGGCGCGAGTCTTTTTCGACCGCGCCTGGTTTGGTTGAGTCGGTCTTGGAATTTGCGGCGGCATCAGTCGCTGGCTTTGAGGCCGGAGTGGCGGGCGCCTTGCTGGGATCTGAACCAGCGGGAGTTGCGGGGTTGGCTTGAGCCAAAGCAATGTTTGACAGAACTGTTACCGCGAACAATGTTGTGACAAAATATTTCATGATTCATTTCCTTCAAACTGTGTGTCAATTACCTGCCGCCCAAACCACCACCGCCGCCAGAACCTGATTTACTTTTTTCCTTCAATTCAAGCAGCAACTTTTCCACGGCATCCAGGCTTACACCTCGCTCTGTTTTCCAACGGAATTCCACGGCGGGATATTTTTTCATCGCATCGCGGACCCGTTCGAGGGCTTGCTTGGCGGAGTTCATTTTTTTAGGATCCGAGGAATATTTCTCGTATTCACCGAATGATTCCAATGATTTTGCGAACGCCTTGCGCCAATCAATGATGTAGTCGCCAACAATTTTGGTTCCATCCTTGTTGTTTTTGCACAACGAATCATCCCATTCGCGGTATCCAAGCAGGAACATGAGATCCTCTACGCTGTCGGCGATGCCGTCGCACAAACCCAAATCCTCAGCGGTCTTGGCATCAAAATTAGCGACCACGAGTTCATCGCCGTCCACCAAAAATGTTCCTTTGGTGTCATCGCGCCACATAAGATTGCGGCCGCTCCAAGAAACACTGAGCGTCTTTTCTGGACGCATCATGGCGAGCCCGAGTTCGGGCGGATAGCCGCCGCGACGCAAGAAACCATTGGCAATACCGGTCACGGCGGCGAGAAATTTGCGCACCACTTCGGGATCTGGATGCCTTGCAAGCTCCATCACGCGCGACATGCCCCACAAACGCGCGTTGCTTGTCATATACAGATCTGGCCACGCCATCGCGATCACCGTGCTGAATCCAACCGAATCTTTCACCCACATCACTTGCGGGATGTCGGCCAAGTCCAACTTCAACAAGTCGACCATTTTTCTGGCGTCTTCAAAATCAATACGGCCTTTCTCGGATCGATCATCATTTCCCAAATAAGTTTTTCCAGTTTTTCCGTCGGCGCTCTCCATTTGAAAAATAATCAGGTCAGGTTTTTTTTCCTTGACATCCTTGGCGACTTTTTCATAAATGCTCAGACGAATGTCGCTGCCGATTTGTCCATTTCCATCAAGCCCCATGGGAATCACGTAGATTTTTGGAGCCTTGGATGGATCCTTCTGATTCATTTGCAAAGGCGATAGCGAGTCGGCGGCGAAAGCCAACGTTGCCATCAACAGCATTCCAACAAGAAGAGCGGTGCGTTTCATGGTCTTTGAGTATACGGATCAAGTGCGGGAAAGTTGCCTTGCCAAATCAGTCGCAGCCTTCTTGGATTCAATCGATCCTTCCAGTTGGGCGTCGTATACGGCGTCCAGGATCACGCGAAATTCGGGACCAGCGCGTAAACCCATGGCGAGCAAGTCGTCGCCGCACAACAACGGAGTTGGGGCAATTCCCTCTATTTCAAGTTGCGCATAGTCGCCCAGAATGCGTTGCACCAATTCAGGCGCATCCGTGGCGTGAACGCGCAGCGCCGCGTGGAATGACGGGTTCGCCGCCGTTCTTTTTCTTTGGGCCTTTGAAAAGGCGGGCCATTCGGGCACGCGCGTCAACAAAAACAATGTGCTTGTAAGCGTATCGCGTTCCTTGTTGGAAAGAACCAGCGCGCTGGTCCATTGAGAAACGCGTTCTTGCCAAGGCAGCGTGGACTCCCGGTCAAGAAGCCATGCGCTCAGAAATGTGGCCAGCAGTTGCGTGGAAATCTCATGCGCATTGTGCGCAAGAATTGGCGAAGGCAACGATACTTGCTGAAGCGCGCGTACTCGTCGCAGCAAAGTTGGCGGCGCAATTTCAAGCAACGCGCTTGACGCGAGTCCCAAAGATTCGATCAGTTCAATGGCTTTCACGCGGCTTGCATGCGCGATCATGCGGCGCAATTCTTGCCCCACGCGTTCGCGGCTCACGCCACGAAGTTCATTGGCATGCGCGCGGATGGCGGCCATGGTTTTAGGTTCGATGGTCAATTCAAAGCGCGCCGCAAAACGCACCGCTCGCAGCAAGCGCAACCGATCCTCGCTCAGACGCGCGTCTGGATCATTGATGGCGCGCAATGTTTTAGTCTCAAGATCTTGCTTGCCGCGCACGTGATCAATCAGTTTTCCCGTGGCGGGATCCATGAAGATTCCATTGATGGTGAAATCGCGCCGATTGGCGTCGGTGATTTCATCGCCCATTTGAATGTCCTGGGGGCGACGGCCATCAACATAGCGGCCGTCGGCGCGGAAACTGGCCACTTCAACAACGCGCCCTTTGTGATGCACAAGAATCACGCCAAAACTTTCACCCACGCCGCGCGCCTTGGGAAATATGGCGCGGATTTGCTCGGTGGTGGCACTGGTGGCAATGTCGTAATCGGTGGGCGAAAGATTGAGCAATTCATCGCGCACACAACCACCCGCGAAATACGCGGTGAATCCGGCCGCGGAAAATTTTGCGGCGATTTCCGCGGCGGCGTCCCGCGCGCTGGTGCTTGAACCACTGAAATGATTCGCGTCAGCCATGAGCGTTGCTGGAAGAAATGTTCTGCGGGCTTGGAGGGCGATGATGCGTTGCGCTGTCTGGCACATTGGCCTGCGTTGGCAAAAGCAATTGATCGCCTGGACCAACAGCGGGAAATCTTCCTTGTGTTGAGCGCCGAATGGATTCGCGGCGATTCATGCGCAAGCGATCAACCGCTAGGCGCAACCGTTCAATACCGCCATCAGGATCGTTGATCAAAACTTCTGGATCGATCGGCTCGCCCGCTTCCACTTCAAGCCGCCCCGCGAAACGCGGCAACTTTTGCGAACTGGGCCAGATATCAAATCCACCTTCGAGCCCGATTGGAACCACTGGAACTTTGGCGCGGCGAATCAACAGCGCAACGCCACGTTGGAATGGCGCAATGGCGCCGTCGTCGCAGCGGCCACCCTCTGGATAAATCAACAAGCAGCGCCCCTGCGCCAGAACTTGCAACGCGGCCTTGATTGCCGCGGAGTCGGATTTTTCTTTCAACGCAATCGCGTTGAAGGAACTGATCAACGCGCCAAACCATTTGTTGTTGAACAGCGTGCTGCGCGCGATGTAGGCGGTCTGACGGTCATAGGCCACGGCCGCGTGCGGAATTGGATCAAGAAATGATTGATGATTTCCCACCAACAACACGCCGCCCGTGCGCGGAATATTGTGGGCGCCAACCACTTTCATTCCATAAAAGATCCTGGCCAATATTCCACAAAACAGCGCGATGAAATCCCACCACATGGCTTGGATAAATTTTCGGCCCGGCGCGCGCCGAGAAAAATCGTGGAACATTAGCGATACACCGACGCGGTTGTTGCGATTGGCAGCCAAGGACCAAGCCGCTCCCTGGCGAGAATTTCTAACGTGTTCACCACCGCCTCAAGATCAAGATTGCTCGTGTCCACGCGTGTCGCGCCATCTGGAATGCGAAGTGGACCAACTGCGCGCGTTGAATCCACATGATCGCGATGCTGGATCGCGCGAAGAATGCTGGCCTCATCGGCGACATGTCCGGCGGCGCGCAATTGAGCCACGCGTCGCTGCGCGCGCACGCGTGGATCGGCTTCAAGATAAATGCGAAGCGGCGCGTCAGGAAACACCACCGATCCTTGATCACGTCCCTCCGTGACAAGACGCGGATGAGCGTTGGCGATTTCCCTTTGACGGCGCACCATTTCACGGCGCACATCGGAGCATGCGGACACTGGCGACACGGCTTCGGTGACTTCCGCTGATCGAATGAATGGAGTGACATCACGGCGACCAAGAAGAAGTTTAGGTGGACTTGATTTCCAATCGAACACCAAAGTTGTGGCGGCAAGCGCGGCGGCGATCGACTCCCCATCGTCTATGGGAATTGAATTTTCAATCGCCAACAATGCGGCGGCGCGGTACATGGCGCCCGTGTCCAAAAATTCCAAACCCAACCGCACAGCCAACATGTGCGCCACGGAACTTTTACCCGTGCCCGCGGGGCCATCAATGGTGATGATCAATGGATGCGAGGGGGAATTCATGCGGGTTCCGCGGCCTCCATCGCCGCCGACAACATGTCGCGCGCCATGCTGAGCGGTTTGATTGGATCACCCTTTCCTAAAAAATCCAGCGAGAGGGAATTCACGTAGCCAACCGACCGCAATATTTCAACGCACTCGTCCAAACTCCAATCAGCGTGCTCGCCCGCGTCGGAAAAACCCTTCACGCTTGCCGTGATCGATTGCGCGTAAGGCGCGAGCTTGCGCAGTTCTTGGCTTACGCCACCATGCGCCGCGGCGTGGTGAAACGAAGGCATGCTGCCAATGCGGAAGCCTCCAACTTTCTTCACCAGATCGATCAACGCTTTGCCGTCGGATAAAAGTCCGGGCACGCTTTGCAGCAACAAAGTCGTCTCAAACTTGTCCATTTCAACCATGGCTAATTTTAGCGTTTTCGCCACCGCATCCACGCGCTCTTGCGTTGTGACATCGGCGAGGTTGATGGCGACACTGGAGCAACCAAGACGGTTGGCCGCGCTGGCCAATCGACGAATGCGCTCAATCACAGCGACGTGATTGCCGGGGCTCCATAAATCCAAAGCGGGAGTTTCGATTAAAACCAGAAATGGACAATGCCCCTTGTCTGAAAGATCACGAAGCAGTTCAAAATCTTTTGGCGTGCGCCCAATCAATAAATCAGTGGGAATATTCAGACCGCGCAGCCCCATTTCCTCGTTGACAAAGGTTGGAAGCTCAAAAATATCCAACGGCTTTTTCGCCCGCTTCATTAAAGGCCGGAGCGCGCCGACCGAAAGCGTTAAAACCATTTGAGCTAACATCTGCGGGTCTCCCTATTGATTCAAAGAGGATAGCAAGCCTCGGGGACACTATGATCCCCCACCCCAATGGAGAACACAATGAAGAGTCCAGAACAAAGTCGTATTTCCCAGAGCCATGAATGGTTTATCAATCACGCGGGGGATGTCACCATGGGCATCACCCAATTCGCCGCCAATGAATTGACCGACGTCACCTATGTACAGACCAAGCCAGTTGGAACCGTGATCGCCATTGGCGATGTGGTTGGCGAAGTGGAGAGCGTGAAGACCACCAGCGAAATTTATTGCGCCGTGGCTGGAACGATCACCGCGGTGAATGACGCCGCCGTGAAGGATCCATCTTTGCTCAACAGTGATCCATTCGGCAAAGGCTGGTTGGTGAAACTGAAAGTGAGCGATGTTTCCCCGCTTTCTAAATTGATGGACGCGGCGACCTATGACTCCAAGCATGTCGTCCACTGATCCAAATATCAGCGCGTGCCGAATTCGACTTCGGGGAGTTCGCAAAAGTTATGCCATGGGCTCACGCCGCGTGGATGCTCTGCGCGGAATCGATCTTGAACTTCTCGGTCCGGGCTTTCATGCGATCATGGGTCCATCGGGAAGTGGCAAGAGCACGCTGCTGCATTTGCTTGCGGGACTAGACGCGGCGGATTCTGGAGAACTTGAAGTGGGCCAGTCGCGGCTTGATGGACTCTCTGAAAGTGAATTGACAATGCATCGACGCCGCCGAAGTGGCGTGGTTTTTCAGGGATTTAACCTGCTGCCCACGTTCACCGCTTTGGAAAATGTCACGCTTCCATCCACGCTTGATGGCATTTCGCACGCCACGGTTGCGCCGCGCGCGCAGGAATTGTTGCGCGAGTTGGGCTTGGGCGATCGAATGGATCACCGGCCGGATTCGCTTTCTGGTGGCGAGCAACAACGCGTGGCAATCGCGCGCGCGCTGCTGAATGAACCGCCAGTTCTTTTGGCGGATGAGCCAACTGGAAATCTTGATAGCGACACCAGCGATCGCTTGTGGCGGTTGCTTGCGGGTCTTGCGGCGCGGCGAAATATGTTGGTGGTGATGGTCACGCACGAGCCCGCCGCGGCGGCGCATTGCGAACGAGTTCATGTTCTTCGAGATGGCCTATTGGCCGGGAGCTTTGATGTTCAAGGGATGGATGCTTCCCAGTTGGCGCTTCGCGCGGCGGACATTGTTCGCTCGCCCAGGTAGAAGCGCGCTGCTGTTTGTGGCGATCGCAATGGCAAGCACGCTGGTGACAGCGGTTGGAAGCGGCATGCACTCGGTGCAAAATAATGTGCGGGGAAAGTTGACCAGTTTGCTTGGCGAAGTTGACGCGCGATTGGTGCAACAATCAGCGGCGCCGTTTTCCGCGGGCATTATGGATCAAATCAAATCTTGGCCGCAGGTTGAGGCTGTTTCCGCCAGACGTTTGGGCTCGCTCACGCTGAGTCGCGCCGATGGAGCGCTTGATTCAGCTGGAAAATTGCGGCGCACCACGGCGCAAGCCCGCGGCATCGATCCCGTTTCAGATCCACGCTTTGATCCAATGCCAATGCAACTGGGTCAAAGACCAAGCGCTCCCAATCACATCGCGCTTGATCCAGTGACTGCGAAAGATTTGAACGCGCAAATTGGAGACGCGCTTTTGGTGCTGCGTCTTGGCGAACCCGTGCGACTGACCGTTTGCGGAATCGTGCAACGACCAATGCTTGGCGCACTGCAAAAACCAGCTGTGGTGTTGTATCGATCCACGTTGAATAGTGCGATGGGCCGCGAGGACGAAGCTACGCAGATTGCGATCTTGCTCGCACCGGCAACGGATGTTGGCGCGTGGTGCAAAGCCCATGCGCAAGATGTCGAACCTGACATGCTGCTCGAGCCCGCGGAGATGGCGACATCGGGTATGGACAAACAGGTCGTGGCGGGGCAACTTGGATTCACGCTGGCCACGGTGATCGCGTTTCTGGCGTGCTCATTTATTGTTGGCGTTGGCATGACCACGGCGGTGGCGGAATTGGAACGCGAATTGGCGACCATGCGATGCTTGGGCGCGTCGCGTGGGCAACTGTTCGCGGGCCAATGTGTTGCCGGCGTGGTGCTCAGCGCAACCGCTGGAATAGTGGGAATTCCCCTAGGTTTTGCGGGGGCTTGGCTGGTGACGTGGTGGTTCCGCGACAGTTTGCCCGAAGGATTTTCGCCATCATGGCTGGGTGCCGGACTGGCGCTTGGCGGCTCGGTTATGTCCGGATTTCTTGGCGCTTTAAACCCCGCGCGGATCGCGTCGCGCACGTCTCCGCTGGAAGCATTGCGACGTAGAGCGACGCCTGTGCGGCGCGCTGGCATTTGGATTTGTCTTGTAGTTGGAATTGCCTGCGCCAGTTTTGAAGTGCTCGTGCTCACTCTGCCAACAGATACGCAACAAAAATTTTGGCTGCACGCCCTGGTTGGATTACCCATCATTCACATCGGTTGGTTTTTATTGTGCGTGCCCATCATGCAACTTGTTGGCGCGGCGCTTTCCGGAGTGTTGACACGAATGCTTTCACTCGCTCCAGGTCTGTTGCGCGGCGGAGTGTCGCGCGCGCCATATCGGCTGGGGCTCACCGCAGGCGCGCTGATGATGGGCATGAGCATTCTGGTGAGCTCATGGAGCAATGGCGAAAGTGTGCTGAACGAAATTCGTTCCAAGGTGAAATTTGGAGACGCGTTCGCGTTTCGCGTCAGCGGTTTGAGTCCGCGCGATCAAGAGGTGCTTCGAAAACTTCCCGGCGTGCGCAACGCGGCGGCGGTTGGATATTTGCCGCTGAAAACAGATTCAAAGATGGCCTTGGGCGTGCAATCCATAGCGCCGCCCAACGTGATTTGTGTTGGATTTGAGCCAGATTCATTCCTAAAAATGAATCGCCTGGATTGGATTCGCGGCTCCCCTGACACGGCCCTGCCGCTTTTAAAAAGTGGCGAAGGCGTTTTAGTGGCGGAGCAATTTCTAACGGCGCGGGGAATTGATGTGGGCGACTCCATTGATCTGATCGGCCCTAAAAATCGCGTGACCATGAAAGTGGTTGGAGTTGTTTCAAGCGCGGGCTTGGACATGGCAACGCAAGTGTTTGGAATTCGCAGCGTCTATATGGAGCACGCCATGAGTTGCGTGTTCATGGACTTGTCGGCAGTGGCGAAAAATTTTGGAGTGCGCGACGCGGTGATCATGCAAATGGATTTGGGTCCGATCGGCAGCTCCGCGCAGGATGAAGATCTGGCCGCGGCCGTTGCCAACGCCGTTCCTGGCGCGATGTTTGCAAGCGGCCGTGGCATTCGTACGCAAGTGGATGAGGTTGGCAAGGTGATCCTGGGCATGGGCGGCGCGGTTGCGTTCGCGGCGTTGTTGCTTGGATGCTTTGGAGTGGGCAATGTGATTGCGGCGCAAGTGTCTGGGCGCGGATATGAGTTTGGGGTTTTGCGCGCCACTGGCGCCAGTCGAAACTCCATCGCGGGCTTGGTGCTTGCGGAAGCCGCGATGCTGGCGGTAACAGCGATCTTGGGAGGAACCGCTCTGGGATTTGAACTGGCGTGGGCGGGATGTGTCTTGTATCGCGACTTGATCGGCCTCAATTTGTCGCTGATTTTCCCTGTGATTCCATGGATGATTGGCGGCGCTACGTTGCTTGTATTCACGCTTTTGGCCGCGTTACCCGCCGTGGCAAGGCTGCTGAAAAAATCTCCGCGCGAACTTCTCACCACAAACTCGTGATCCTCAATTCGCATGCAATCGCGCCACTTCCTACAGTGCGTGGGTGAGCGATCGTGAATTCAAACTGAAGGCTCCATTTGCACCCACTGGCGATCAGCCCGAGGCGATCGAATCGCTTGTTCAAGGTCTGAGGGAAGGTCGTCCATGGCAAACACTTCTTGGCGCCACGGGTACTGGAAAAACTTTCACCGTTGCGAATGTCATCGAGCGAGTGCGCAAGCCCACGCTTGTGATCAGCCACAATAAAACGTTGGCCGCGCAACTGTATGAGGAGTTGCGCGAATTATTTCCCGACAACTCCGTGAATTATTTCGTGAGCTTCTATGACTACTACCAACCAGAGGCGTACATTCCTCAGCGCGACATCTACATTGAAAAGGACGCGTCGCGCAACGATGATCTTGATCGCTTGCGCTTGGCCACAACCAGCGCCCTGCTTTCGCGCCAAGATGTGATCGTGGTGGCCAGCGTGAGTTGCTTGTATGGATTGGGAAGTCCCGCCGAATACATGAACCGAATGCTTGCGGTTCGCCGCGGCGAAAAGCTGGATCGGCGCGCCTTTTTCCTGGGTTTAACCACCATGCAGTACATGCGCAACGAGGTGGCGCCGGAGCGTGGAACCTTCCGTGTGCGCGGCGATTTGATCGAGGTGTATCCCGCCTATGAGCAACATGCGATTCGCATTGGAATGTTTGGCGACGAGGTTGAGCGCATTGAAATTGTGGATCCGGTGAGCGGCGAAATTTTGGCGGAGGAAGTTGCCGCGTTTATATTTCCAGCCAAGCATTACATGATGCCTGAGGATCAAATACAAAAAGCCATGGGCGAAATGCGCAAGGATCTCACCGCGCGCGTTCTTGAATTGCGCTCCGCTGGAAAACTGGTCGAGGCACAGCGCCTGCAAGGCCGCGTGCAATACGACTTGGAGATGATCCAAGAAACTGGATTTTGCAGCGGCATTGAAAATTACAGCCGCTACTTCGATGGCCGCGCCGCGGGTGAGCGCGCCTATTGCTTGTTGGATTACTTTCGCAGCATTCCTGGGCGCGAAAAGAATGATTGGCTGTGCGTGATCGACGAGTCGCACGTCACTGTTTCCCAGATGCGCGGCATGTACTTTGGAGATCGCAAACGCAAGGAAACCCTGGTGGAACATGGATTTCGGCTGCCCGCGGCGCTGGACAACCGCCCGCTCACATTTCCAGAATTTGAATCATTGGTGCCGCAAACTATTTTAGTGAGCGCCACCCCAAGCCCATGGGAATTGGAGCGTTGCGGCGGCGTGGTCACCGAGCAAGTGATCCGCCCCACCGGTCTTGTTGATCCACCAATCACCATCTTGCCCGCGCTCACCCAAGTGGCGGATTTGATCGAGCGCGCCCGCGAACGCGCCGCGCGCGGCGAGCGCACGCTGGTCACCGCGCTTACAAAAAGATTATGTGAAGATTTGTGCACGCACTTGGACAAGCAAGGCCTTCGCGTGCGCTACTTGCACAGCGAAATTGAAACGCTTGATCGATTGGAATTGCTGCGGGAACTTCGCGAAGGCGTGTACGACGTTCTGATCGGCGTGAACTTGCTGCGCGAGGGACTGGATCTTCCAGAGGTGAGTTTGGTTTGCATTTTAGACGCCGATCGCCAGGGCTTTCTGCGCAGCACTTCCAGTTTGATTCAGACCATGGGCCGCGCCGCGCGCAACGCAAACTCGCAGGCCATTTTGTACGCCGATAAAGTCACCAAGGAAATGCAGGCGGCTATTGATGAAGTTTCGCGGCGCCGAGAAAAGCAAATCGCCCACAACACCGCAAACAACATCACGCCCGAAACCATTCACAAGGCGATTCGCCGTGGAATTGAGCAGGAGTTGGCGGCTTCCCGCAGTGTGCGCGCCGCCGCCGGCCGTAAAGATGAAAAGGAAATGGACCGAGATGAAATGTTGGAAGCCATGCATGCGGACATGTTGAATGCCGCGGAGGAAATGGAATTTGAGACCGCGGCGAAGTTGCGGGATCGCATCAATCGATTGAAGGCAGCGCCACTGGTGGAGGGAATGGTTTTGCCCGAAGAGGAACCCGCGCAAAAGCGCTCCACCAACGCGGGCATGCCTGGCACGCGCGCCAGTGGAAAACGTATTCGACCCTGACCGCGAAATTTCGCCTGCGCAACGCGACAAAAACAAATCAGCCCCGCTTTTGCGAGGCTGTTTCCATGGGGTTCATTTTTAATTCAAGCCGTTGATCAATGACGCAATTTCAACCAACATATTTCCAAGCAAGAATCAATCCTTGCTGATCATGCTGTCCGCGACCATTGAACGCCCAAGACGGGTTCGCCGACACGCATCACGCAACGCCGCCAATTCCGTGGCGTCTGGAGTTTCATCCACCTCAGGGCGACGAACAACTTCAAAGTCATCTTTGGAGATGCTCGGCTTGGCAATGGATGGGGTCGCGTTTCGATTTTCCATATCCGTACCTTAGGCAGACAAGTGACTTTTTGGTATATCGGCTGAAACTACAAGTTACGCCGCAAGAAATTCCTATCCACTCCTACCATGCCTCTATCTACACATATTTCCACCACAAAGACCGAAAGAAACATACGTTATCGTAAATTTAGCAAATTGCAGAGCGCCTTGGCATCTTTATTGATCCTATAAGTAACCCCCCAGACTGAGTCGCATGCCTAAATTCATAATGGAACTTGAATGAGCGAACCCAAACGCGAAATCCAAATTGTAAATGCATGCGAGCACAATTTGAAATCGCTCTCGCTGTCCATTCCTCGTGATCAACTTGTGGTGTTCACGGGCGTGTCTGGCAGCGGCAAAAGTAGTTTGGCGTTTGACACCATCTTTGCGGAGGGTCAACGCAAATACATGGAGAGTCTCTCCGCGTATGCGCGGCAATTTCTAAACCAAATGCAGAAACCGAATGTGGAACGGATTGATGGTCTTCCGCCCACGATCGCTATCCAACAACGCGGTGGCGGACACACGCCCCGCAGCACGGTGGCCACCACCACGGAAATCTACGACGCGATGCGTTTGCTATGGGCGCGTTGCGGCACGCCAACATGTTGGCACCGCGACGGCGACGGAAAAATTTGCGGCCGGGAAATCACCGCCATGAGCGCCACGCAAATCACGGACTCCATTCTTGATGCATTTGCCGGCAAACGCGTCATGTTGGCGGCCACCGTGATTCGCGCGCGCAAAGGATTTCATAAAGATGTGCTTGAAGCTTTGCAGAAACAAGGCTTGGTGCGCGCGCGTGTGGATGGAAAATTGATCGACATCCGCGAGGCGCTTAAAGCTGGCGGCGAAAATCCACTTGCCATTGGCCGCTACGAATTGCACACCATTGAAGCGATCTTGGATCGCATTGTTCCCGCTCAAAGTGATCGACAACGATTGGCTGAAAGCGTGGAGACCGTGTTGAAACTTGGCGCCGGAAGCGCCCTTGCCTTGGTGGAGGACGGCGCGAATTGGAAAGAGCATCGATTTAGCGAGAAGTTGGCGTGCCCAGAACATCCCGAGTGCTCGCTTGCAGAACTTGAGCCAAGATTATTTTCATTCAACTCGCCGCAAGGCGCGTGCGCGGCGTGCAGTGGGCTTGGTCAAATTCAGGAATTTGACGCCGAACTTGTGGTGGCCAATCCCGACGCTGGAGTTGCCGATGGCGCCATTGAACCTTGGCGGCGCAATGGTCGTCGCATGAACATTTATTACGGCAGAATTCTGCGGGCTTTCTGCACATTTTTCAAGATTGAACGCGAGCTGCCCTATTCCAAATTGCCGCCACGAATTCGCCGCTATCTCATGGATGGAATTCCCGAGGAAGACGCCGAAAAACTTGGCGTGAAGTTTGAGGGCGTGTTGCCAAACTTGCGCCGCCGCTATCTGGAATCCGAAAGTGAATTTGTGAAGGAGCGGCTGGTTCATTACATGCGCGGAGCGGCGTGTCCCGCGTGTCAAGGACAGCGTCTTCGCCCAGAAAGTTTGGCCGTGAAAGTTCTTGGCGGAAAAAAACAAATGAGCATCGCCGACGCGAGCAATTTAAACGTGGGCCGTGCCATTGAGTATTTTAAAAATCTCACCTTATCCCCCAATCAAAAACAAATTGCTCAACCCATTCTGAAAGAAATTGAATCACGTCTGGGATTTCTTTACAGCGTTGGCTTGGACTATCTCACCTTGGACCGAGCAAGTGGAACACTTTCCGGTGGCGAGGCTCAGCGCATTCGCCTAGCCACTCAAGTCGGCAGCGGCTTGGTCGGTGTCTGCTATGTGCTAGATGAGCCAACCATTGGCCTGCACCAACGCGACAATGATCGACTGGTAAAAACCTTGCGTAAACTCACTGATATTGGCAACTCCGTGATCGTGGTGGAGCACGATGAGGACACAATTCGAGCCGCCGATTTTGTGGTGGACATTGGTCCAGGCCCGGGCCGACATGGTGGAAAAATTGTGGCGCACGGAACTCCCGCGGAAGTCGCCGCGCATGCCACGAGTTTGACCGGCATGTATCTGCGCGGCGCTCGTTGCGTGGAGGTTCCCCGCGCGCGGCGCAAAGTCAGCGAGGCGAAATCGATCGTGGTCAAAGGCGCCCGTGAGAACAACCTTAAAAATATTGATGTTGCATTTCCACTCGGCGGCCTGATTTGCGTCAGCGGCGTCTCTGGCAGTGGCAAAAGTTCTTTGGTGAATGAAGTGCTTCTGAAGGTGGCGCAAAAGACAGTGCATGGATCCAAAGTCGCCGCGGGCGCGCATGATCGCGTGACTGGACTCACGGGAATTGAACGCGTGGTTGAAGTGGACCAAAGCCCGATTGGCCGAACGCCGCGCTCAAATCCCGCCACTTACACGGGGATTTTTGATGATATTCGCAAGCTGTTCGCCGCCGTTGCCGAGAGTCGCGTTCGCGGCTACGAACCGGGTCGATTTTCTTTCAACGTGAAAGGCGGCCGCTGCGAAGTGTGCCAAGGCCAAGGCGTGCGCAAAATTGAGATGCATTTCTTGCCAGATATTTTTGTGTCCTGCGAAGCCTGCAACGGAACGCGCTACGCCAAGGAAACGCTTGATATTCGTTTCAAGAACAAGACCATCGCCGAAGTGTTGGACATGACCATTGACGACGCGGTCGTGTTCTTTGAAGCGCACTCGCGCATTCACGCCATGCTGATGTGCGTTCGCGACGTGGGCCTGGGCTACATGCAACTTGGCCAAGCCAGCACCACGCTTTCTGGCGGAGAGGCGCAGCGAATTAAATTGGCCACCGAGCTTGGAAATCGCTCCACAAATTCCGCGCTGTATGTGCTGGACGAGCCCACAACTGGATTGCACTTTGACGACGTGCGTAAATTGCTGGAGGTGCTCAACCGCCTCGCCGACGCCGGACACACGCTGATTGTAATCGAGCACAATCTGGATGTGATCAAGTGCGCCGACTGGATCATTGACTTGGGCCCAGAAGGTGGCGATCGCGGCGGAGAAGTTCTAGCAACTGGCACGCCCGAAACAGTCGCCCAGAATTCCGCCAGCGCCACAGGAATATATTTGCGACGAATGCTGGATCAGAATCACTCGGTGATGGACTCGAAGTTGCCTGAGAAAAAAACAATCAGAAAAACTGGGAAATCAAAGGCCAAATCAAGCCAAAGTCCACCAACTCAATCCGTGACCAAGAAAATTTCAAAACGCGCGCAAACAAAATCCTTATAGCCGCGCGGATACACTCCGATGCATGAGCACAAGCGACGTCACACTCACGCTCCGGCATGTAACCCATCCCGAAGACGCCAATCATCAAGGAACTATTTTCGGCGGAAAGATTTTAAGCCTGATCGACGAAGCTGCATACCTAGAGGCCCGCAAGCATGGCCTACATCGCTGGGTCACGATTCTTTTTGACAAAGTTGAATTCAAAGCGCCTGTATTCACGGGCGATGTGCTGACGATTTTCACAAAGACAGTGGCAACTGGTCGTAGTAGTGTCACCGTTGCGGTTGATGTTGAGGCCGAACGCTATCGCGGCGGAGAAAAGGTAATGGTGACGCACGCCACAGTAAAAATGGTCGCAGTGGATCAGTCGGGCCACAGTGTTGATTTCCGCACAAATCCCGACATTTCTGTCTCATCACACGCATGATCAGCGCCGATATTCACAAACCCGTTCGCGTGGCATGCATGATTTCCGGTGGCGGTCGAAGCGTTGTGAACTTGCAAAATGCGATCGCTCAAAAAAATATTCCGGTTCGCATTGTGTTGGTCGCGTCCACTCGCGCCAATGTGCCAGGCATTCAAGCGACCGCGGCGTTGGGCATTCCCACAATGGAAATCTCCCCGCTTCCCGCGGACACTTTAGATGATCGAGTGGATGCGGAGCTGAAAAATGTCGGCGCGGAATTGATCGTGCTGGCTGGATACTTGCGGCTATTGCGAGTGGAGCATTGGAAAAATCGCTGCATCAATATTCATCCGTCGCTGCTTCCAAAATACGGCGGCCACGGAATGTGGGGCGAGCACGTGCACAACGCTGTCATTGCCGCCGGAGAAAATGAAAGCGGTTGCACAGTGCATTGGGCCGACGAAAAGTTTGATCAGGGCTCGATCATTCTTCAGCGTCGCTGCCCGGTTGATCGCGCGATGAACGCGCAGCAACTGGCGCAACGCGTCTTTGAAGAAGAGCGCGTGGCTTTGCCCGAAGCCGTCGCGCAGGTTGCGAATTGGCTGCGTCACGGAGGAACTCGACCGATTTTTGGAAATGCCATCGAACCGCGAGCGGGAATGTGATGAAGTATCTACATTTCAACTTGTGAATTGCTCAAACGCATCCTAGGTTTGGATGCACTCGGTGAGTTTCATACGAAAGGACCACTCATGCTCGTGAACATCAGCGCCAAGCACTTAGAATTGACCCCCGCTATTGAACAATACATCCGGAGCAAAGTGACGCGCCTTGAACGACACTTTGACAAGGTTTTGCAAATCACCTTTGTGATTGAAAAAGAGCCACACCATGGCTTTCATGTTGAATTAATCACGGACGTGGAGCATCACGAGGACTTCATCGCCAACAGCAAGCATGATGATTTATACGCCTGCGTTGATCTGGTGCTGGACCGGGGCGTGCGGCAATTAACTGACCATAAAGATCGCATTCGCAGCCATAAACACCCAGAAGCCGATCGAACTCCTTGATTTTGTGCGGCACGCATGCCAATTATGTCGATCATTCTGTTTAGAGATATTTTTGCGCAAGCAGAAATTTGAAAGGAAATAAGACGATCGCATGAAACTTCGCCAATTGGTCATGGAAAAAGCAATCGTTCCGGGACTGAAATCATCCAAGCGCGACGAGTGCATTGGCGAGCTTCTTGACGCCTTGATGAAAGGCGGCGCGTTCAAGCCCGCCCAACGCGATGACTTTCTAAAGGCTGTCATCAAGCGCGAGAAAAAAGGCTCTACTGGTTTCGGGCACGGCGTGGCGGTGCCACACGTCAAAACACTTGAAGTGAAGAAGTGCGTGGCCGCCATTGGCTTGCACCACGCGGGTCTTGATTTCAACGCGCTTGATCGCCAACCTGTCCATGCGATCTTTTTATTGCTGAGCCCAGAGGACAAGCCAGAACTTCATTTAGCCGCGATGGAAGGATTGTTCTCGATTCTGACCCAGGATCAGTTTAGAAAATTCCTTCGCCAAGCCAAGACCGTGGCCGAGGTGGTCACTTTGCTTGAAGAAGCCGACGCCAATCCATTGGTACGCTAAAGACTTGAAATCGTCGCGTGTGTTGATATTGAACCGACTGGGGCTTCATGCACGCCCCGCAATGGCATTCGCCTCGATGGCGGGTTCGTTTACTTGCTCCATAAAAGTGCACCGAATGGATAATCAAGAACGTGTGGACGGCAAGAGCGTGATGCAAATGTTGATGATGGCATGCACGCAAGGAACAGAAATTGAAATCGAAGCCGATGGAGTTGATGCCCTTGAAGCCATCGCGGCTCTGCGCCAATTGGTTGAAAGTAAATTTGAGGAGGAATGAGCATGCAACACACAATCGCGATCGCGGGCGACGGACAAATGGCGCTTGTGTTGGCATCGATCATTGCTGAGGCTGGCCACAATGCGTGTCTTTGGAGTCCATTTGCGGATGCGGCGAAGCAACTTGAACAAACTCGCGTGAGCCCGCGACTGCCAGGCTTTCAATTGCCCGCAAGCGTGCGCGTGAGCGACTCCATTGAGGATATTTTTTTCACGGCAACATTGGCGGTGAGCGCAATTCCCGCACAATTCGCGCGCGCCACATGGCAGCGAATTGGACCGTTTCTTGCCGCGAACACGGGAATTGTGACAGTGACAAAAGGCGTGGAAGTTTCGTCGCTCAGTCCCCCACTTGAGGTATTGCTCGCCGCAACGGGACATCGTCCACTGGCTGTTTTAAGCGGCCCCACGATTGCCAGTGAATTGGCGCGGCAACTTCCCGCAACATTGTTGGCGGCCAGCGGCGATGAAAAGTTCGCGTCGCTTGTTCAAAATATTTTTTCCAGACCCTGGCTTCGCATCTACACCAGCCAAGATCCCATCGGCGTGGAGATCGCCGGCGCGGCGAAAAATGTTGTGGCCATCGCGGCCGGAATTTTGGATGGTTTGCAAATGGGATCCAACGCCAAGAGCGCGCTGTTGGCGCGGGGCTTGTCGGAAATCACCCGCCTTGGCCTGGCGATGGGCGCTAAACAAGAAACTTTTTTTGGCATCGCTGGCGTTGGCGACTTGGCGACCACGTGCTTCAGTCCTGAGGGACGCAATCGAACCCTTGGCGAGCAGATTGGAAAGGGTGTTTCATTAGCCGCCGCACTGGCCACCACAAAAAGCGTGGTGGAAGGCGTGGAAACCTGCAAAAGTTTGCGGTCCTTGGCTGAAAAATACAATGTTGAAATGCCCATCGCCGCCGCGGTGTATCGGGTGTTATTTGAAAATCTTCCGCCCACGCAGGCGATACGCGATCTCATGAGCCGTAGCGTAAAAGTGGAACGCATTGGGTAAGACCCTGAACCCTGGAAGATTGAAGTCGTAGGGTGGCGCTTGCTCTTGCTAGGCTTACACGCGCATTAAAGAACAATGTTTATATTCATGCTAGACCCAAAATGAAATTTGAATTATGAGCCAACTTCCCAACGCTATCTCCCAAACAAATTCCCGCCGCGATCTTTCCCAAGGTGGTGAGCGCCTTGAACGAAGACTTTTTGTGGCGCTGGCTGGCGGAACATTATTGCTGATAAGTTGGATTGGAAGTTTGCTGGGACTGCAACCACAAGTGGCGCAAATTCCTGCGGCGATTGGCGCGTTGATGTTGGTGGCGCCATTGGCATTTGGCGCGCTGAAAGAAATGAAATTAGGTAGACCCAGTGGCGACTCGTTGGCGAGTTTGGCCGTGCTTGCAGCGCTTGCGAACAATTTATATTTGGCCGCGGGCTTTCTTGCGTTCTTCTTGTGGCTGAGTGAATTGATCCTAAGCCGCACCGCTTGGGGAGCGCAACGCGCTATCCGAGATCTTGTTGAGTTGACTCCCGACATCGCCCGCTTGATCCAACAAGATGGAAGCGAAAAAGAAACCACGCTGGATCAAATTCGTGTTGGACAAAAAGTTCGCGTGCGTCCGGGCGAAAATCTTCCCGTGGATGGCCGCATTATCGCGGGACAAAGCAGCATAAATCAAGCAAGTTTAACTGGCGAAGCGATTCCAATCGAGGCGAGTGAGGGCACCGCGGTGTACGCCGGAACCACCAACCTCACGGGACAGTTGGATATTGAAGTGACAGCAGTCGCCGGTGAAAGCACGATTGGAAAAGTGGAGTCGCTGATTCGCGAGGCGGAAAATGCCAAGGGCCATAAACAAGAACTGATCGAGCGCTTGGCAACCTATTACGTTCCAGTTGTGTTGATGGTGGCGGCGCTTGTTTGGTTCTTCACGAGCAAAAGTGAAATTGCCGCCGTGCGCGATCAAGCCGCCGAGCGCGCCGTGACCGTGCTCGTGGTGACATGCCCGGGCGCGTTGTTGATCGCGTATCCAACCGCCATGGTCGCGGCTTTCGCGGCCGCGGCGCGTTTAGGAATTATGATCAAGACCACGCGCGTGCTTGAGAGCGCATCCAACATTGACACGGTGATCATGGATAAAACCGGAACCCTGACCACTGGAAAATTCAGCGTGGGTCGCTTGGCGCCCGCCGAAGGCGTGGACCCAGCGATTTTATTGCAAGCCGCCACCGACGCCGAGCAAAGCAGCAACCATCCGCTGGCGCGAAGTATTCTGGAAACCGCTGCAAAAGCCCGTATTTTGCCCCGCGCGATTCGTGATTACAAGGAACTTCATGGCCGCGGCGTGAGCGCTCAAACCAATGACGGACAAGTGCTTGCCGGGCGCGCGCAATGGCTCATGGAAAAAGATCCATCCATCGCTGCGGCGGTTGACCAAGCCAGTAAACGAATCGAAGGAATGAGTAGCGTGCATGTGATGTTGGGTGGACGCTATTTGGGCGCGGTTGGTCTAGAGGACAAGTTGCGACAAAATGCTAGCGAGGTCATTGCGCGGTTGCGTGAACTAGGCGTTCGCAAAGTCTGCATCTTCACTGGCGATCGACTTGAAGTGGCCACGCGCGTTGGTGAGGCCGTTGGCGTGGATTCCATAGAGGCGGAATGCTTGCCCGAGGAGAAACACGAGGAATTGAAATATCTGATTCGCCGCGGACACCGCACATTGGTGGTTGGCGACGGAATCAACGACGGACCAATTCTTGCCAGCGCCGACGTGGGCGTGGCCATGGGATTGTCGGGCAGCGACATTGCCACCAACTCCGCGGGCGTGGCCTTGATGAACGACGATCTACGCCACATTCCGTTTTTGCTTGAGTTGGCGCGGCGCGCGCGCAGCATTATTGCGCTCAACATCGCGGCGGCGTTGGTGTTGGCCATCATTGGATTGGCGCTAGCCGCGACAGGACGAATTCAAATTTGGATCACGCCGTTTTACCAAGCGGGCGCGTACATTTTTGTCATCGCGAATTCGCTGCGTCTTGTGCGCTTTGGCGAGGACGTGCGCGGCGCGGAGGAAATTCGCCGCTCCATGGAGTCGGCTCGCCCAGTGAAACCAACTCGCCAGGCAGATTTACAGCGAGTTACCGCGGGATAAATTATTTCCCGCCGCCGCTATCTCGAATGGCTTGGATAATTTCATCGGCTTGAGCTTCGCTGATTCCGTCTGCGCCAACGCGCACGATCATTTGTTGCGACAGAGGCGCCACCAAAATGGCGACGTACACAATTTTTCCTTTGAACATCAACGCCAATAAATCACGCAGATGAGAACCGGTGTCACTTTGCAAACCGCTGCGTGAAGAAACTTTGACGGTGAGATAGAGAAACTTGTCGCCCGAGTTGGAACGCGCCGCGTTTGAAATATCTGAAAGCCGAAGTATGGGCTCGGGAGCAACCCACAATTTTCCGCCGCCTTTCACTACTTCAAGGTTGGACATGTCCACAAATCCCGGCAACGGTTTTTCACTGGCCAAGTGCCACTGCAATTGAAGCTTTGGGGCGGTGGATTCGGCCACCGCCGTTGATTTACAACCACAAGACAACGCGACCACACACAGCGCCAAAACTGCAGGAAAGAATTTCACGCTATGGTGATTTCCTTGTCCAAGAAAACATCTTGAACTGCGTTGAGCAACTTCACGCCATCGACCATTGGTTTTTGGAACGCCTTGCGACCCGTGATTAAACCGGTTCCGCCAGCGCGCTTGTTAATCACCGCGGTGCGTACGGCCTGCAACAAATCATCGCTGCCGGAAGCGCCACCAGAATTAATCAGACCAGATCGACCGCCGTAGCAATTCAGCACTTGATAGCGCGTGAGATCGATTGGATGGTCGGTGCAGAGATCGGTGTAAATGCGCGGATCAAATTTTCCATAACTGGAGTTGCCCATGTTCAGCGCCTCGTAGCCGCCGTTCAATTCCGCCTGCTTTTGCTTGATAATGTCGGCTTCAATGGTGACGCCCAAATGATTGGCCTGACCCGTGAGATCGGCGCTGACATGGAAATCTTTTCCATCTTTCTTGAACGCGGGATTGCGCAAGTAGCACCACAAGAATGTGCACATGCCAAGTTGATGCGCCTCGTAAAATGCATTGGCGACCTCGATGATTTGACGATCGGAATCCTCCGAGCCAAAATAAATCGTCGCGCCCACGGCGGCGGCGCCCAAATTCCACGCCTCTTTGACCGAGCCAAACATGATCTGCTTGAACTGGTTTGGAAATGTCAACAACTCATTGTGATTCAGCTTCACAAGAAATGGAATTTTGTGCGCGTACTTTCGGCTTACAGAACCCAGCACGCCAAATGTTGTGGCGACGCCGTTGCAACCGCCCTCGATGGCTAGTTTGACAATATTTTCACCGTCAAAGTACAGCGGATTCTTGGCGAAACTTGCGCCCGCCGAATGCTCAATGCCCTGATCAACTGGCAGAATGCTCATGTAACCAGTGCCAGCAAGGCGCCCGTGGTCGTAGAACGATTGCAGATTGCGAAGCACTTGCGGATTGCGATCCGAACCCATCCAAATTCGATCAACAAAGTCTGGACCTGGAAGATGCAAAAGTTTTTTGTCCACTTTCGCCTTGTGCCCCATCAAACCGGCGGCTTCGGCGCCCAAAATTTCAGATGTCTTGCTGATTGTTGCCATAGTGTTTCTCCTGTTGCGTGAGAATGTACCCGACATTTTGCAACTGATGCGCGGCGGCGAAATGAATTGATTCACCCGCTTGTTGTAGGCTTAAAAGCATGCGCATTTACGCCGGCATTGATGAGGCGGGCTACGGACCACTGCTTGGCCCGATGACTGTCGCATGCACAGCTTGGAGCACAGATGAAGCGTTGGGGATGTGGCCCGATTTGTGGAAGGCGCTTTCCAGCGCGGTTTGCAAACGCCCCACGGATCACAAGGGTCGCGTTGCGATTGATGATTCCAAAACACTCAAGGGCTCCAAGGAATCCAAAACACATCCGCTGCGCAACTTGGAGCGCGGCGTATTAAGCACGCTTGACGCCATGACGCGCCAAACGCGCGCCAAAGAAATCGATCTATTTCCGCTGAAAGAAAGCGAATTCATAAAGTTGCTTGGATGCGGCCCCGCCGACGCCCTGCCGTGGCACAAGGATTTGCCCACCACCATGCTGCCTGTCGCCACCACTGGCGACGAGTTGCGCATCGCGGCCAATCGCATGCATCTTGCCTTTGAGGAATCCGGCGCGCGCTTGCTTAGCAACCGCTGCACGATCATTGAACCGGAAGAGTTGAATCAATTTTCCAAAGCCACCGGAAGCAAATCGGCGGTGAGTGAGTTGGCGCTGCTGCGACTGCTCTGCGAGTTGCGCGAAAAGTTTGCGGATGTTGAACTGTGCGTGGCGTGCGATCGGCAAAGTGGGCGAACGCGTTATCTCAAGCCACTGCAACGCGCTTTTCCAGAGGCCATGATTCGCATTCATGAGGAGAACGACCGCGAAAGTCGCTACCAAGTCATTGATGGAAAGCAGAACATGTTTATTTCTTTCGAGGCCGAATCCGAGCAACGACATTTACCCGTGGCACTGGCCAGCATGACGGCGAAATATGTGCGCGAATTGAGCATGCGCAGAATGAACGCATTCTTTGCAAATCTGCTGCCTGGAATTGCCCCGACCGCGGGCTATGTGGAAGATGGAAGGCGATTTCTTGAGGTAATTCGACCGCATTTATCCAAGTGGGGCTTGGAAATCGATCGTTTGGTTCGAAACTTTTAGCGTCATAGCGAGTCCTTCGCCGCCCCATGAAGCCAAAATTAGGGGTTTTCAAGCCTTCGCAACGCTTGACCTGAACCCCCCAAAATGCCTACTCTCTTCGATTCTTCACCGCAGGCGTCTTATGCGGATGAAGTGGAATTCTGGACGCACACATACTTTTACACGCCCCGACATTGGGGCAGACGAGTTACACATGCCCATTGATCTGAACAAGGTTCGAAACATCGGAATTTGCGCCCACATTGACGCTGGCAAGACCACCGTGACGGAGCGCATTCTTTTCTACACCGGAAAGATTCATCGCATGGGTGAAGTGCATGAAGGCACCGCCACAATGGACAGCCTTGAGGAAGAGCAGAAGCGCGGCATCACCATTC
>CAIKXA010000052.1 GCA_903831295.1 uncultured bacterium
ATAATAAGTATGTCGCGAATACCCGCCAGCATGAGCGTGCTGAGTGGATAATAAATCATGGGCTTGTCAAAGACGGGCAATAATTGCTTGGATATGGCAAGCGTTGCTGGATGCAACCGCGAACCTGTTCCACCAGCCAGAATAATGCCCTTGCGATTGATATTGCCACTCATGAAGTTGCTCCGCGCATAAGTTCTGTAACAACGCTGCGACAATCCGTGCGCCAATCGGGGCACGTAATGTCAAAGGTACCTTCGAATTTGTCTACACACATTCTGGAATTGCTCGGTCGTGGCGCAGGCAACGGATACTGTGAAGTGGGTATGGCGGTAATGCGCGCGGGCGTGACTTGAAGTGTGGCTCCGCAATCAAGCGCGCATTGAACTGCGTAATTGGCCAGAGTGTGCCAGCTTGCTTCGCCGCGCGCGGTGACGTGGTAGGTGCCCAAATGCTTAGCGTGCGAGGCGGCGTTCGCTCTATAAAATTCGATCATTTTTGCCGTGGAATGTGCTAGAAATCCCGCAAAGGTGGGTGCGCCAATTTGGTCATTGATAACGCTAAGCGAATCACGCTCTGCGGCTAGGAGCAAGATGGTGCGAACAAAGTTCTGCCCGCGCGCGGCGTACACCCAACTTGTTCTCAGTATGAAATGGTTGCAACCAGAATTTCTAATGGCGGTTTCACCAGCAAGTTTGCTGTGGCCATACACACTGAGCGGTTGTGGCGTATCGGTTTCAATCCAAGGGCGCGTACCGCTGCCATTAAAAACATAGTCGGTTGAATAATGAACAAGCAAGGCGTTGAGTTGCTTGGCTTGCGCGGCTAGCACACCAACTGCGGCGCCATTGATTGTGTGTGCCGTGGCTGGGTCTGATTCAGCTTTATCCACGGCGGTATATGCGGCGGCATTCACAATGACCGCGGGGTTGTGCTTGTGCACAAGCGCCGCAAGTTGGTCAAGTTGTAGAAAGTCAACGTCAGGAAAATCAAACGCGGTGACTTTGCCAAGCGGTGCAAGCGTGCGTTGAAGTTCAAAGCCCACTTGCCCAGTGTTTCCTAATAGCAGAATATTCATGGTGTAATTTTGGTTGCGGTTTACGAGTAGTTGGTAGCGATCCACTTTCGATATTCGCCGCTAGTGACTTGTTGCACCCACGCCGCATTGTCCAAGTACCAGCGCACGGTTTTGGCAATGCCAGAAGTGAAGGTTTCCGCAGGTTTCCAGCCTAATTCACGCTCTATCTTGCGCGCGTCCATGGCGTAACGGCGGTCGTGGCCAGCGCGATCCTTTACAAAAGTAATTTGCGTTGCGTATGACTTGCCGTCGGCGCGCGGACTTTCTTTATCAAGCGCGGCGCACAAGATCTTCACCACATCAATGTTGGCCATTTCGTTCCAGCCACCAATGTTGTAGACCTGACCAAGTTGGCCCGCATCAAGCACGCGGCGAATGGCGCTGCAATGATCGCGCACATAGAGCCAGTCGCGGATCTGCTGGCCATCGCCATAAATGGGAAGTGGCTTGCCTGCAAGCGCGTTATGAATGACAAGCGGAATAAGTTTTTCGGGAAAGTGGTAGGGGCCGTAATTGTTGGAACAGTTGGTGGTGAGCACGGGCAGGCCGTA
>CAIKXA010000053.1 GCA_903831295.1 uncultured bacterium
AAGTTATTGCCTTTGTACGGTTTGGAATAAATTTCATTTTGTGCATCGAAATCAAGCGGAGTGCCGTTACACTGAGGTGCTCATCATGGAATTTAGAAACGTTGCAATTATCGCGCATGTCGATCACGGAAAGACGACTTTAGTTGATGCCATGTTGCGCCAAGCCGGCGCCTTTCGTACCAACGAGGCTCTGACCGAGTGCGTTATGGATTCCAATCCGCTTGAACGCGAGCGTGGCATCACCATTCTGTCAAAGAATTGCGCGGTCACTTACGAAATTCGTTTTGGTCCCAACAAGGGAACAATTTTGCGCGTGAACATTATTGACACGCCAGGCCACGCCGACTTTGGTGGCGAGGTTGAACGCGTGTTGCGCATGGCCGATGGTTGCGCTCTGTTGATCGACGCACTTGAAGGTCCAATGCCGCAGACGCGCTTCGTGCTGCAAAAAGCAATTCAACTTGGCTTGAAGCCAATCGTTGTTGTGAATAAATGCGATCGCCCAGACGCGCGCACAGACGCCGTGGTGAACGAAGTGTTCGACTTGCTCATTGAACTTGGCGCCGATGAAATTGCGCTTGATTTCCCAGTACTTTGGGCCAGTGGCCGCGATGGATGGGCCAGCCGCGACAAGAACCAAAAGGATCGTGGCGTGGATGATTTGTTCGACGCCATTCTTACGCATGTGCCCGCTCCAAAAATGGACGCGAGTGGTCCGCTGCAATTCTTGGTGACCAATTTGGATTACAGCGAATATGTTGGACGCATCGCCATTGGCCGCGTGATGCGCGGAAGCATCAAGCCAGGCATGGCTGTTGGCTTGTGTCGCGCCGATGGACGCATGGATCGTGGACGTGTTTCCAAAGTGAATCAGTTCCAAGGTCTTGGCCGCCGCGAGGCGCAAGAAGTTTTTGCCGGTGACTTGTGCGCCGTCGAAGGTATTCCAGATATCACCATTGGCGACACGGTTGTGCATCCAGATTCTCCAGACCCTTTGCCGCGCGTAAGCGTGGACGAGCCAACGCTTCACATGGTGTTCCGCATCAATGACGGACCGCTTGGTGGTCGCGAAGGAAAGTTTGTCACGAGCCGTCAGCTCTCAGAGCGCTTGGACCGCGAACTTCGCTCCAATGTGGCGCTGCGTGTAACGCCAGGTGAAACATCCGAAGAATTCCATGTTTCTGGCCGCGGATTGCTGCATTTGGGCGTGTTGCTAGAAACTATGCGCCGTGAAGGTTTTGAATTGACCGTGGGCAAGCCTTTGGTCATTGAAAAAGAAGTCGACGGCGAAATGTGCGAGCCATGGGAGCGCCTCACACTTGATGTGGCGGAATCCGGAATGGGCGCCGCGCTTGAATTACTTGGAAGCCGCGCCGCTGAAATCACCAAGGTTGATCCACGCAATGGCCGCATGCACATTGAAGCTGATATTCCTGCCCGCGGCCTGATTGGCTTGCGCTCACGATTGCTCAACGCAACTGGCGGCGAGGCTGTTATGCATCACGCATTCGCATCATGGCGTGGCGTGAATCCTGGCGCCATTAAACCACGCGTGCAGGGGGTGTTGATCGCCAACGAAGCTGGTCCCGCAACTTCCTATGCCATTGAACCTTTGTCCGACCGCGCTGTGATGTTTGTGAAGCCCGGCGACATTTGCTACCAAGGCATGTTGGTTGGTGAGAACACACGTGAAAATAATCTGGTGGTCAACGCCACCCGAATGAAGCCATTCTCCAATGTTCGCGCTATCAGCAAGGACGCCACGGTTGTTTTAAAGCAGCCACGCATCATGAGCCTCGAGCAAGCTTTGGAATATATTGAAGAGGATGAACTTGTCGAGATCACGCCAACAGCCATCCGCATGCGCAAGAGATTGCTCAATGAGACGGAGCGCAAGCGCGTGGAGCGTTCAGAGCGAAGCCGAGCCGAGGCATCTTCACGCGAAGGATAATTCATGCCGACGCGCGTGATGAAGTTCGGTGGAACTTCGGTCGCTGATCCGCAGCGCATTCGTCACGCCGCAAGCCGCGTCGCGGCGGCCAAAGCGGATGGTGATCGCGTGGTCATGGTTGTGAGCGCCATGGGCGACTCAACCGATGACTTGATCGAGCTCGCAAAGAAAATTTCCAACAAGCCCGCCAAGCGCGAACTTGACGCGCTTATGGCCACGGGCGAACTTGCAAGCAGCGCGCTTGCGGCGATCGCGCTTGAAGACCTGGGCCTTCGCGCATGCAGCATGAACGCGTATCAATGCGGCATTCGCAGCGACGGCGAGTTTGGCCACGCGCGCATTGACGCCATAGACCGAGCCAGCATGGACCGAAAAATCGACGGGGGGTTTATTCCAGTAATCGCTGGCTTTCAAGCGGTTTCGCCTGAGGGTGATCTCACCACGCTTGGCCGCGGCGGTAGCGACACAACCGCGGTGGCGATCGCGGCCGCGCTTGATGTGATGGGCGACGGCGGTTGCTGCGAAATTTACACCGACGTTGATGGAGTCCATACCGCCGATCCGCGCTTGGTTCCTGAGGCTCCGCGCCTGACGCAAATCACATACGAAGAAATGCTTGAACTTGCGGTTGTGGGCGCGGGCGTGATGCATGAGCGAGCGGTTGTGTTCGGTCAACGCTATGGTGTGCCAATTCATGTGCGTCATAGTCAGCGCTATGAGCTTGGAACGATGATTCAAAAGGAGACTCCATTCATGGAATCAATCGCGGTCATTGGTTGCGCGCTCAAGAGCGACTTGGGGCGCGTGGTGCTGAAAGGTTTGCCTTCAAGCGCGGACACCCAAGGCATTTTGTTTGGCGCCATTTCGCAAATGGGAATCTTGGTGGACGACATCATTCAAAATGATTCCGACCAGATCACACACAAGTTCATCGATCTGAGTTTCACCGTGGCCCACACCGAATTGCCCGAAGTGAAGATTGCCGTGACGCGGGTTCTCAAAGCCATGGGCTCCGGTTCAATGGAGATTGAAATCGGCTTGGCCAAACTCAGCGTGGTTGGTTCGGGCATGCGCCATCACTCGGGCGTCGCGGGCAGGCTGTTTGAAACCTTGGGCAAAGCGGACATCGCCATTCGTTGCATCATGACAAGCGAGATCAAGATTTCATGCCTGATCCCGCAGGAGCATGGCAAGAACGCCATCCGATTGGTTCATGCGGCGTTTGGTCTGGAACAGGGCGAGCGCGTCACGATTGAGCGGCAACTTGGCCGCGTTTAACCAAGCGCTGTGAGGCAGCACGTTCGGCTGAAAGCAATGCCGTTGGGCTTACTGGATGAAGTGGCAAGCGCGCACCAAGTCCGATTGATTCAATGCAATTCAAGCATGATTACGCAGCATTTGATTGCGAGTCGCTGGAAGAATCTGATTTAACAGAATACCAATTATGGGCGAATAGGGGTTCAAAGCAGAATTACGGCACTGTGCCTCAATGCACCTGTTAAGTTATCCAAATGCTTCTTAAGAAATTTCGCACTGGTCTTCTCGGTCGCTTTGTGAAGTTTGGAATTCTGCCGAGCGTTTTTGTGATTGTTGCCGTGATATTGCTCAACACTTTGTTCAATGTGAACGCAATTCAATTGCAAGCCACCGAGCTTTCCAGAAAGATTTGTCTGCGCACAACCACCGAAATGGAAACGCGCAATATGAAAGCCTTCAGCACTCTTTCCGCCCTCACAGTCGCCCTTGAAAGCGGACTGTATGCCAAGCGCGCCGATACCCTCAAATTTTTGAATGCTCTTGCCGAAAGCAATCCAGA
>CAIKXA010000054.1 GCA_903831295.1 uncultured bacterium
TCACAGAACGCGATTGCAATTCCAGTGGCGCCCGCGCGGCCAGTGCGGCCGATGCGATGCACATAAGCCTCGGCGTCAATTGGCAAATCGTAATTAATGACATGCGTGATGGCGTCCACATCTAGTCCGCGCGCGGCGACATCCGTTGCCACAAGAATACGCGTGCGACCAGAACGGAAACCATCAAGGGCTTTGGTGCGTTGACTCTGCGCCTTGTTGCCGTGAATGGTGTCAGCCTTTTCGCCACATGAGCGCAGGCGCTTGGTGACCTTGTCTGAATTGTGCTTGGTCTTCATGAACACCAACACGCGCTTGACCTCGGGGTCCTTGAGAATGTGGCCAAGCAGTGCGAACTTGCGGTCGCGCGAAACTTGATACAGAAGTTGCTCAATCTTTGGCGCGGCGCTGGCCACGGTGTGCACCGCAACGCGCACTGGATTGTTGAGCAATGAACCTGCGAGACCAGCGATGGCTGGCGGCATGGTGGCTGAAAACAGCAGTGTTTGCCGCTTGGGAGAGAGCATTTTGGCGATGTCGCGAATTGGATCAATGAAACCCATGTCGAGCATGCGGTCGGCCTCATCAAGAACAAATGTGTGAATTTGCGCAAGGGAAATAATTCCTTGATCGATTAAATCAATCAAGCGGCCGGGCGTGGCCACAAGAATGTCAACGCCGCGCTCAAGCGCGCGCTCTTGGTGATACTGACTGACTCCACCAAAAATAACCGTGTGACGAAGGCCGGTGCCACGACCATAGGTGGCGAAACTTTCGGCGATCTGCGCAGCGAGTTCACGTGTTGGAGAAAGAATGAGAGCGCGTGGCTCGAAAATTTTCTTGGACAACTTTTCGTTTTGAAGTTTCTGAATAATTGGAAGCGCGAACGCCGCCGTTTTGCCGGTGCCCGTTTGGGCAATGCCCAGAACATCCTTGCCCGCAAGGGCCGGTGGAATTGCTTGAGCCTGAATTTCGGTGGGCGTGGTGTAACCCTCCTCAGCAAGCATGCGAAGTGTCGAATCGTCTAAACCGAGTGTTGAAAATAGAGACAAAGGTGCCTTTCGAATATCAAGCCGAATTGGCTTGTCCACGAGATGTTTTTGTTGAGAGCGATGAAATTCGCCCCTCGTTGGATCGCCAATGCTACAGGAAATCCCCTTGAAATACGATGGCTCTTTGAAATATTCTATTTTTTGCGCCCGTTTTTAGCGCAATTTCAATGAATTACTTGGCCGCGACGATCCATTTCATGATTTTATCCGCGAGTGCGTCAAAGGCGACCACGGAAGCTTGGATGTGTTCTTCAAGAGTGTCTTCAATTTTGTTGTGGCTGATGCCGTGAAGACTTTGCACAAACATCATGATGGTTGGAATACCAATTTGCGCCATGGGCGCAGCGTCGTGCAATGGACCAGACGGCAACCGAAATTTCGTGCCCGTGGTTTCTGTAATCGCCGCGTCGCATAGATCCAATAGTTGCGGATGAAACGGAATGGGCTCGATCTCCCACAAGCGATCCCAATGCACGGAAACATTTCCTTCGCGCGCGAACTTTTCACTGGCCTCGCGCGCGGCGCGCAACATGTTGGCAAGCGCCGCGGGATCAAGGTGACGCTGATCAAGAGTGATGCGGCAATCCTCCACCACGCTGGTGACAATGTTTGGCTTGGTGGTGCAAGAACCAATGGTGCACACGCCGCCAAACTTATCTGTGATTGCGTAAATTTCTTGACCCATGCGCGCGGCGGCAAGAAACGCGTCGCGCCGGCGATTCATGGGAGTACTGCCAGAGTGCGCGGCCTGGCCGTGAAAAGTAATGGCGTGGCGCTGCACGCCGTATGTTCCAAGCACCGTGCCAAGAGCAAGGTTTTTGTCGAGCAAAACAGGTCCTTGCTCAATATGAAGCTCCATATATGCGGCGGCATTTTTAAGTTCGACGTGGCTGTCTTTCACGCGCTCAAAATCAATGCCGACATTTTTCAGCGCCGCAGAAAGTGTGATTCCATCTTTGTCTGTGAGCACGCGCGCCTCATCCATGTCAAGCGAACCAGCGCATGCGGAGGAACCAAACAAACTTTTTCCAAAGCGCGCGCCCTCTTCATCGGCCCAATCAACAAGGCGAATAGTGATGGGCGGCTTGCCGTTGAACTGCGTGTTGATGCGCCGAAGAATTTCCAAACCCGCAAGCACATTCAAGCAACCGTCAAGCCAGCCGCCGTTGGGAACTGAATCCATGTGGCCGCCAATAAGAAGTTCCTTGGAGGATTCGCCGCGCAATGTGCTCCACAAATTTCCAGCGGCATCGGCGTGAGTTTCTATAGGCAACTGCGCTAGTTTTTTGGTGAACCAAGCACGCGTGGTGCTCCACATGGGCGTGAAGGCCACGCGCTGAGCGCCGTCCGCGTCGCTGGTGAGCGCGCGCAAGTCTTTCAATTCATCCACGGTGCGTTTGGGTTGAAGCGCGTTTGACATGCGTGCAAGTGTGACAACTACCATTCAATTCGTCGAGTGTGTTCACGCCTAGACTTGCCATTGCAAGTGAAAGCGTGACGCGAGCGCGAGCGCAAAACGTGAACAAATTACTTGCAATGACAAGCAAATTGCCGATACTCTCGCAAGCGCTCAACATGACTTTCAAGCCCCTGCTTCCTGCCGACACGATTGCCCACAACATGGCGGATCTGCACTTGCCTTTGCGTGCGCAAGAGGCGATCGTTGAAGCTGACCGCTGCCTGTACTGCTTTGACGCGCCATGCATTGCCGCGTGTCCAACCGGTATTGATGTACCAGGGTTTATAAAGAAGATCGCGTCGCACAATGAGGTTGGCGCGGCGCGAACTATTCTTACCGCCAACATTCTTGGCGCCTCGTGCGCGCGCGTGTGCCCCACCAAAGTGTTGTGCGAAGGCGCGTGCGTGTTGCATGACCGCGATGAGAAGCCGATTGAAATTGGTCGATTGCAACGCTTCGCCACGGACTTTGTGAGCGAGCGAAAAATTTCAGTGTTGAAGCCGCCCACGAATCAAAATGGAATTGCCGTTGCCGTGATTGGCGCCGGGCCCGCGGGTCTTGGCTGCGCCGCCGAGTTGGCTCAACTTGGCTACAGCGTGACCATCTTTGAAAAAGAAAAATTGCCCGGCGGTTTAAACACCTACGGAATCGCGCTGTACAAAATGACGCCCGCTTTCAGCCTGGAAGAAATTGAGTTGGTGAAAAGTTTGGGCGTGAAGATTCAATGCGGCGTGACGATTGGAAAAGATTTACAAATTGCTGATTTAGAACGGGATTTTAAGGCAATTTTTGTGGCGATTGGTTTGGGCGCTGGAAATAATCTGGGAATTCCAGGCGAAGACTTGCCGGAAGTGTTCGACGCGCTGACGTTCATCAAGCGTCTTCACAGCGAGCCGCTTGAAAAAATTTCTATCGGCCAGCGCGTGTTTGTGATTGGTTGTGGCAATACCGCCATCGACGCCGTCACGCAATCAATTCGCTTGGGCGCGCAACATGTCAGCGTGGTGTATCGCCGCGGCGCCGACGACATGAGCGCGTACGACTTTGAATACGCCCACGCCAAACATGATGGCGCCAAGTTTTTGTTCAACTGCATGCCACTCGAAATTATCGCCAGTGGTGGACATGTCAGCGGCATCAAACTTGTGAAGACGCATGTGAACGCCGCAGGCAAACTTGAAGCCGTGGCGGGATCAGAATGGATTGAACCATGCGACATGATCTTGAAAGCCGTTGGTCAAGAGAAGCAAGTGCCACTGCTGAAGAAATTATTTCCGGCGCTGACCATGAATGAGCGCGGCGGAATTGTCACTGACGCCGTTACTGGCGCCACGAGCGTGGCACATGTGTTTACGGGCGGCGATTGCTCCAACTCCGGGCGTGAAGTGGTGAACGCCGTGGGCGAAGGCAAGAAAGCGGCGCACGGAATACACCAGTATTTAAGCAAGAAACAGCCAGAATTTCCCACGCAACATTCACGCCTTGGCCACAAGCCCGGCGCAAGTGGTTCCGGCTTACTGCACCCAATTCGCGCGCATGAATTAGAGGCGGCGCTTGCAAAGAAACTCTCCTCCAAAGGCAAGTCGACAAAATAATCATGGCTGATCTCTCAAGCAATCTCGCTGGCATAAAATCACCCAATCCATTTTGGGTGGCATCTGGTCCGCCGTCCAACACGGCGTACCAAACGCACCGCGCGTTTGAAGCTGGATGGGGCGGCTTGGTGTGGAAGACCATCGGCACACCCATCGTGAATGTGGCATCGCGCTACTCGGCGCTGAACTTTGGCAATCAGCGCATGATTGGCTTCAATAATATCGAGTTGATCAGCGACCGCTCGCCCGAAACAAACTTTGATGAAATCGCTGAAGTAAAAAAACGCTGGCCCAATCACGCGGTGATTGCCTCACTGATGGTTGAGACGCGCGAAGAGTGGCGCGAGTTTGTGAAGCGCGCCGCCGACTGCGGCGCCGACGGCATTGAACTGAATTATGGTTGCCCACACGGAATGTGCGAGCGCGGAATGGGCAGCGCGGTTGGACAACAACCCGAAGTTGCAGAGCGCATTACCAGTTGGGTTATGGAAACCACCACCATTCCAGTTATAGTGAAATTAACCCCAAATATCACTGATATCACCGCGGCCGCGCGCGCCGCCAAACGCGCCGGCGCCAACGCGATCTCGCTGATCAACACAATTAATTCCATCACCAATGTGAACTTGGATACGTTTGTGCCAGAGCCAACGGTGGCCGGACTTTCTTCGCACGGTGGTTACTGCGGCCCCGCCGTGAAACCCATCGCGCTGAACATGGTGCAGTGTTGCGCCGCCGACGCGCAAGTAGGCCTGCCTATTTCTGGAATTGGCGGCATTGCCAATTGGCGAGACGCGGCAGAGTTCATGGCTCTTGGCGCCACCAATGTGCAAGTGTGCACGGCCATCATGCACTACGGATTTCGAATTGTGCAAGACATGAACGAAGGCCTCAGCACATACCTTGACAGCAAAGGCATGAAGAGCCTGGCTGAACTTATTGGCAAGAGCGTGCGCAATGTGAACGAGTGGAAGAACCTTGACTTGAACTTTCAACGCGTGGCGCGCATTGATTACGATAAATGCATTGGCTGTAATTTGTGCTACATCGCGTGCGAAGATGGCGCGCATCAATGTATTGATTTGGTTGCGCCGGAAAGTATTAACGTTGATCTGGGTCCAGGCCGCGTGCCGCACAAGGTGCTGCCAAAAATCCGCGAGGACGATTGCGTGGGTTGCAATTTGTGCTCACTCGTGTGCCCCGTTGACAATTGCATCACCATGGTTGAGATCAAGAACGACAAACCAAAAATGTCTTGGAGCGAACTTCAAGACAAAGTGGCGCGCGGCGAAATGAAGCCAATTCCGCCGCATCCGTGAGGTGCGCGGCGATTTAATAAGTGAACATCAGGGGCTCAGTCGCCCAGACAACACTCGATGCTGCGTGATCATGGCTGCTACCAGTCGCTCAGACAACGCACCCCACGCAAGCAGGGCTTGCGCGGGTGCTAAACTCGCTTGTGGTAGCAGCCATGATCA
>CAIKXA010000055.1 GCA_903831295.1 uncultured bacterium
CACATCTTTCATCTCTGGCTACAAGCCACAGTTCTACTTCCGTACTTCAGACATCACCGGTCGCATTGAGCTCATCAAGGAAGGCGTTGAGTCGAAGGACTTGATGTGCATGCCTGGCGACAATATCACCATGCGCGTTGATCTTGAAGGCAAGGGCGTCGCTATGGAAGTTGGAACACGTTTCGCCGTCCGTGAGGGTGGTCGAACCGTGGGTTCAGGTGTTTGCACGAAGATCAATCTGTAAGTTTCATCCTGTCTGTTCCCGCTGACCACGTGTCGGCGGGAACAGATGGGATTTATCAAAGGCCTCAGGCCTGGAGTTTGTCATGGCTAAAAAATCTCTCGATCGCGAATATGTTTGGCTTCAATGCACCGAAACCGGTGACTTGAATTACCGCACCGAAATCCGCGTGAAGGGCGGAATTTCCGAACGAGTGAAAGAAGGCTTTAAAAAGTTTTCGCCACGACTTCGCAAGCACACCCTTCACAAAATCAAGCGCAAGTAAGGATCTCAATCTTTGCTCACGCATAAACGTCGGTAGCTCAGCTGGTAGAGCAGCGGATTCCAAATCCGCAGGTCGCGGGTTCGATCCCCTCCCGGCGTGTTTGACAGCCTTTTGGTCGGCGTGTTTGGCGTTACTCATTCATTTTGAAAGTTCAATATGGCAAGCGCAATTAAAAAATTTGGTCAAGGCTATTGGACCCGAGTAATGTCCGTTGTTGGCTTTGGTTTGGTGGCCGTGCTTGGCGCGATTTGGCTTTGGCGCATGTTGGAAACTGTGAACGTGGGCTTTCCCGCGATCTATCTTGCCAGCGGCGTGGCGACATTATTTTTGGCAATTATTGGCGCCGCCATCTGGTGGTTTGTGGGTTGGAACGCCCGCAGCGTTGACTTTCTTGTAGCCACTGAAGGCGAAATGAAAAAAGTGAATTGGTCCACCAGGCACGAGCTTGTTGGAAGCACGGTTGTGGTGATCGCGGTGGTCATCATCATCTCACTGTTCTGTTGGTTGTTTGACTTTATCTTTTCAACCCTGTTCGTCTGGATGAAAGTTTTGGACATGAGGAGCTGATCGACATGCTGTCAGAAGAATCACCAAATAACGAAAATCATGATGAAGTCAGCGGCGATGCCGCGGCCAAGACCAAAAATCTTTCCGCTGGACTGAGCGCGCTTCGAAGCACCGGTCCATTGAAGGGCGGCGTGGCCACAAGTCGCGCGTATGAAGCTGCGAGCACAAAGAACAAGGGCACGCCAATGTTGGCGCCACCAACGATGTCCGCCGCGGAAATGACCGCCAACGGAACGCTCACACCGGTGGATCCCGACAGCGAGTTGCCGATGTATCGCGACGGCATGGATTGGTTCGTGCTACGCGTCGCAAGCAACAAGGAAAATTCCGTTCAGTCAACGCTGGAGCGCAAGGTTCAAATTGAAGGCATGAAGCATTTGGTTGGTCGCATCATGGTGCCAACCGAAAAGACCAAGACCATCAAGGCCGGCAAGCAACGCGTGACGGAGACAAAGTTGTATCCCGGCTACGTGTTTGTTGAAATGAAGTTGGAGCCGGACGGACGCATTCCACAAGACGTGTTTTTCTTGATCAAGGAAACAACGGGCGTGGGCGATTTCGTGGGTACAGCTGGTCGGCCAACGCCAATGGCGCCGCCAGAAGTTGAGAAGATGTTGTTTGACAGCAAGAAGCCTGATGAATCACCGACCGTGCGCATGGAGTTTGTGAAGGGCGACGCGGTTGTGATCAAGGAAGGTCCGTTCCAAAATTACGAGGGAACGGTGGACGAAACATTGCCTGAGAAGGGCTTGGTTCGCGTGTTGGTTACCATCTTCGGTCGTCAGGCTCCTGTTGAGCTTGAGTATTGGCAAATTGCCAAGGCTGAAAAGTAAGCACCGGGTTACATCGTATTTGAAATGGGAGCAGCTCTTATGCAACGAATCGGATCCACATTTGTGCTCGCAATTGTGTTTGCTTCTGCTCTGATTATTGCGCTCACTGGTTGCACTGCTGGCGCCACCTATCCACCAACAGCTGGCAGGACAACGCTTTCTCCATCCACTCCACCATGCCCGCAACTTATGGCTAGCGGTTTGCGCTATGCGCAACAACGTCTAGCGCCAGCCGGTGAAATTCTTGTTTTCAATTTGCCGCCGCAAACAGCGCAATATGTTTGGGATGATGTTGCATTGAAGCTTGGCGAAGGCTCGCGCCCCATGACTGCCAGCGACACCACAGGCATGACGCTGCAACAACTTCGCCTGAATGGCAGCATGGCGGAAGTTGATGTGATCTACGTCACCACCGAGGGTGTTTGGCAAATGGCAACCGTGCATTTAGAAGGCGCGTTCGGCGTGGAATTTCGTCCGTCATTTGTGCAGCGTTGGCTGATTCCAGTGGAAAAGCCAGCGTTCAACCCACCTCTTGTTGGATCTTTTGACGATGCTCCGGAGTCGCCTGCTTCGTCGCCAATTATTCCAAGCACGCCAACTCCCGCTGTTTCCACAGAGCCAGCGCCCCAGCACTGATTTTACGAATTGCTCGGAACTTTTGCCGCTCTTTCGTAGCATCTGAGTGTGAAACCGCACTCGCCCGCATCCAAGTTGATTCATAATGTATTGCATCAAGAATGCGAGTCGGCGCACAGAAGATTGGCGCAAGCCATGGGTGACGCTGAGCGTGATCAAGTAGAGGGCATTCGCGGATATAGGCGAGCCGTGAAAAAAATTCGTTGCGCGTTGCAATTAACCGCCGGCGGTTTGGGTTTGGAAAAACGCAAAGAGCTCGATGCTCAGTGGGCGTCGCTGGCGCGGCGACTGGGAGTTATGCGGGACAGGGACGCGCGCGATAAAAAGATCAATGAAATTATTTCGCTGTTGCCAGTTCATGCGCAAGAAGGCGCACGCTTAGCGTGGGTTGGCGTTGCGCATTCGTTGAATTTTTTAGAAGCGCGCAACGCAACGGCGCCAAAATTAGGGACAGTGATTTCTAGCCATGATCACCGCGAAGTGCTTGAAGGTTTAGCCAGCGACACAGAGCGCATGATTTTGGCGACGGAAGCGATTCGATTTTCCGATCTTTCTCCGCAGATGGTGGCGGGCTCGGTTGAACATCTTTGGAATCGCGCGCAAAGGCAGGCGCGCAAATCATGGGATGGTCGTGATCAGACTTGGTTGCACGCATTGCGCAAGCGAGTTCAACGCGCGCATATTGCGTTTCGACTTCTACGCGCGCAGGGTGGCGAGCGTGGTTTAGAGGTTGAGAAACGCTTGGATGCGGCGGCAAAGGCAATGGGGGAATTTCGTGACGCGTGCATGCTTGAATCGCAGTTGCGAGACCATTTCGCGCAAGTGGGATTTGTGCAAACGGCGCCAACACAAACAACGCTCCAATATATTTTTCCCGCGCAAGAACAACTATCGCAAGCGCCCGCACCAACTCCGCTTTCGGAAATTATTACCCCACTTGAAATGCTTCGAAATCAGGTTTCACAAACCGCGCTTGCGGCCGCCACGGAATCACACAAATTGGTCACGAAGGCTTTTAAATTAAGCATCAAAAAAACCTTAAGGCACATCGCGCTGCAAATCCGCGCATTGTGAGCGGCAACATAAATCCCACTGAATCCCAACGCACCGCGTGCAATTTGCCGTGGCGTGTTACCTTGGAGGTTGGTCCACCAATGAATCAATCAGCAAAAAATCAAAACGTCAAAGTACAAACCGCAATCAATCCCACCCGCGAGCAAAATTATTCCGAGTGGTATCAGCAAGTGGTCAAGGCCGCTGATTTGGCGGAAACCAGCGCTGTGCGTGGTTGCATGGTGATCAAGCCGTGGGGTTACGCCATTTGGGAAAATATCCAGCGCACGCTGGACAAAATGTTCAAGGCAACTGGCCACAAGAACGCTTACTTTCCATTATTCATTCCGCTTTCATTTTTGGAAAAAGAGGCCGCACACGTGGACGGTTTCGCCAAAGAGTGCGCCGTGGTGACTCATCATCGCCTTCAAATGAAAGATGGAAAGTTGGTGCCAACCGGCGAGTTGGATGAGCCTTTGATTGTTCGCCCAACCAGTGAAACAATTATTGGCGCGAGTTTTTCAAAGTGGGTTGAGAGTTACCGCGATCTTCCGCTGTTGATCAATCAATGGGCCAATGTTGTTCGTTGGGAAATGCGCACGCGTTTATTTCTGCGCACCACGGAATTTTTGTGGCAAGAGGGTCACACCGCGCATGCGACGGAGGCGGAGGCGCGTGAGGAAACTATGAAGATGCTTGATGTGTATGCGGACTTCGCCGAGCAATGGATGGCCATGCCCGTGATTAAAGGCCGCAAGACAGATGGTGAGAGATTTCCTGGCGCCGTGGATACGTTTTCCATCGAATCAATGATGCAAGATCGCAAGGCTTTGCAAGCAGGAACCAGCCATTTTCTTGGGCAAAATTTTGCCAAAGCCAGTGAAATTAAATTCTTGGATCAGGCTGGTCAATTGCAACATGCATGGACAACTAGTTGGGGCGTGAGCACGCGCTTGGTGGGCGGACTCATTATGACGCACGCCGATGATGATGGATTGATTGTTCCGCCGCGACTTGCACCCACGCACTTTGTGATTCTTCCGATCACTCCCAAGCCTGAAACGCAAGCCGCTGTTCTTGAGGCTTGTCACAAACTTGCGGCGCGATTGAGTGAAATTGCATACGCCGGTCGCACAATTGAGGTGGAAGTTGACACGCGCGATTTGCGCGGCGGTGACAAGATGTGGAGTTGGGTGAAGAAGGGCGCGCCAGTTCGTATTGAAGTTGGTCCGCGTGATTTAGAACAAGGCGTTGTAAGCATGTCGCGGCGAGACCGCGGCGTGAAGGAGAAAGAAAGTATTTCGCCAGACGCTTTGGTGGCCGGAGCAGTGAAGTTGCTTGAGGAAATTCAATCAGGCATGTTGGCAAAGGCCAAGGCGTTTCGAGATGCCAACACCAAGACCATTGATGATCCAAAGGAGTTCCGCGAGTACTTCACTCCCAAGACCGCCGAAAGCGAAAATTCGCCAACGGAAATTCACGGCGGTTTTGCCAACTGCCGCTTTGCCATGGACGCTGAGGCGGAGGCCAAATTGAAGAACGAACTGGGTGTCACTGTTCGCGTGGTGCCTATGGATGACGCCACAGATCCTGGCCCATGCATTTTGACGGGCAAGCCAGCCCAGCGGCGCGTGTTGTTTGCAAAGTCATATTGATCCAGTTTCACCCACGGGGTGATCTGGGCGCCTGAACGCGCTGCTTTTCATGAATCTCCAGCCTTCATTGGTGAGGCAATTGCTTTGTTTTTTCCCGTCATATTTTGGCGCAAGGCCTCTCGGCAGAATTCGGGTTAGTTGGGATTCAGTTCAGTAGCCCATAACAGAATTTTTCCACAGGTTTTCCACCGCAAATGCTTATTTTATATTGATTTCGATCGCAAAATTTGCAACCTGACTGGCTTGTTGTGCGGACTAATAGATGTTGGGATTGCCGAAGTAATTTGTTTTGCTTCAAGTTGAGGTTGAGGAAAAAGGACATCATGAAAATCTGTTTTGCTCCAATTTTTGCCATTGCGGCTTTCATACCTTGCGCGGAGGCAGGGTTTGTGAACCCGGTGATTCCTTCTTGGCGCGGCGCGGCCGGCACCGAGTACATGGGATGGGAAAATTTTACATCAGCATATGGCGGCGCCAATCTTCCAGATGCGCCCAATAGCGACAACCTTGGTGGTCTTTACAACTTTGGAGCAGGGGCAGTGCTTACGAGCACGCAGAATATTTACGGAACAACAGCTCCTTTGTTTATTTCCATGCTTGGCGGTATGGCAACGGCTTCTAAAAATCCGCTTGAAGTTGTTTTAAATATTTCCGCCGCTGGCTCAGTTATTGATTTGAACAGCATCGCACTTACGCTCATGGATAATGGTGGTGGCGTGCTTCGGCTTAATCCCAGACTGGCCGAGATTCGATCTGATCAACCATTTTCATTTGGTGGTCGCGTGCAAACGTTGTCCTTCTCTTGGAATCTTCAGCCAAATCTCATTGCCGCTACTCAGTGGCAAATAAACTTTTCTGGCACCGGTCCCAACACTTCGTTGGATGCCGTGTCGCTAGACATGAACTTCATACCCGCGCCTGGAGCACTGTCCGTGCTGGCCATGCTCTGTGGTGTTGGGGTGAATTGTGGGAGGCGTCGTCTGTAAAGACGATTTAGCCTCGTCCACGCCCTTTTTTGAGCAGGCGGGTCCAGACAACTGGGCCCGTCTGCTTGATTTTTAGGGGCTTCTTGTTTTTGAAAAAGTAGATGAAGCTAGAACGTTGCTTAAGTGGGCGTGGATTCGATGCGCGGGTACAACGCAACTTTAGTCACCGCGCAGCCAGTTTTGAGCAAGCCCCAGCGCGATCGAATATCCCAAGAGGTATCTGCGGGTACGCCAAGTTGAGCTGAAAACTCACCCATCTTTTGTGGCAAAAAGGCTTCCAAAAGAAGTGATGCAATGCGAACACTTTCAAGGCACTGGGCAAGAATGGATGCCACGCGCGCGCGTTGCGCGGGGTCCTTGGCCAACTTAAATGGTTCAGTTTGATTGATGAACACATCAACATCGCGCAGCAATTTCATGGCGTCATCAGCGGCGTCAGCCAATTGAAACTGATCGAAGTGTTTTTGCCAATCAGCCACGGCTTGTTCGCAACGCGCTGGCCAAACTCCGCCACGCTCAATGTCTTCAGGCATTTGGCCGTTGAATGTTTTGGCGATCATTGCCGTAACGCGGCTAGAGCAATTGCCTACCGTGTTCACCAAATCCGCGGTGTATGTTTCGTGAAACGCGTTGGCGCGAAAATCGGCGTCGGTCGCGTCAATGGGACCGCGCGTCAGCATGAACCAGCGCCAAGCATCAAGCCCATAGCGCGCGATGTAATTTTCAATTGTTGGTAGATCAATGAAGTTGCCCAAACTCTTGCTCATTTTTTTACCTTCGCTAATCCAGAAACTATGCGCGTGGATATTTTTAGGCAGAGGCAAATCAAGAGCCATCAACATGGCGGGCCAAATCACGGCATGAAACCAGAGAATTTCCTTCCCAATCACATGCCAATCTGCGGGCCAATATTTTGCGCGCGGATTTTTGTCGGAAACATCGCTGTAATCCAACGCAGTGATGTAATTAAACAGCGCGTCGATCCACACATAAATCACATGTCCGGGATCGCCAGGCATGGGAATACCCCACGTGAAATTGGTGCGCGTCATTGGAACGTCTTGCAAGCCTTCGCGAAGGCGTCCAACCACTTCATTCATGCGCGCGCTGGGCTGCACAAAATTTGGTTGGCTTTCAAAGTGCGCCTTCAAGCGGTCGCTGAAGGCGCTCAGTTTGAAATACCAATTCTGTTCTTTGGCGCGCACCAATGGTTGGCCATTGATCGGACTTTTATATTCGCATTCTTTCGCGCGCGTGTCGGTGAGATATTCCTCTTGGCCCTCGTCGTACCAACCCTCAAAGGAACCTTTGTACAGCGCGCCAGATTTTTGCAGACGTTCAATAAAATTTTGCACCTGGCGTTCATGCCTAGGTTCAGTTGTTCGGATGAAATCTGTGTTGGTGATCTGAAATAGTGGAAGAATTCGCTGAAATTCGGCGGCATTTTTGTCCGCCCATGCTTGCGGCGTGACATTGTGCTCGGCTGCGGATTTTTCAACCTTCACCCCGTGCTCATCTGTGCCAGTTAGAAAAAACACATCGCAATTTTGTAAGCGCATGGCTCGCGCCCAGGCGTCGCACAAAGTTGTGGTGAAGATGTGCCCAATATGCGGGCGATCATTGACGTAATAAATTGGAGTGGTAATACAGGCAGTGCGGGTCATAGCGTGCAGTCTAATTAGTTCACGACAATGCAGTGAGCGATTTATAAAATTGCGCCAAAGACCAATCCCAATATGTTTTGCCCTAAACGGACTCGCTTCAATAAAAACAATGTGAAATTTTTAAGGCGCGCGAAGCAGCGATTCAAGCTTTTCAAATTCTTGTTCGTCTTCTACGCAAGCTAAATAAAGCACCAAGCCATCGCTCCAGATAAAAATCATGCCGCCAGTCTCGCCGCTGTCCGCGGAATCGATCACAAGCAGATTATTGGGCATATAGGGGTGCGAGCGTCCAAGTTTATCGAAGGCGACATATTGACCATCATCCGCGGCGAGATAGAGCGCAAGACAATGATTTTCATTTGGCGCGGTTTGTTGATACACAAGTTCTGCGCATCGATAAGGCGCTCCAGGAAGCGATGTTCCAGAAATTTTCTGCAATTCATATCCCGCCTCGCCCAAGTTGGGGGCTTGAAAAGTGCGGCCAAGAAGTCGCGAGAGCAACGGACTTTGTTCGTTGACCTGAAGTGGTTCAATACTTTCGTCATGTTGGCAAGAAAATTGCGCTTGCCCATTTAATTCAGCTGCCGCTCCCATGACATCGCTCAACGGAATTCCACCCAGTACCGTAAGGCGATCAGCGATTCGTGGTCCGTACACGCCAAAGAAAATTGCACCGCCAACAGATAGCAACACGATGATCACAGCGGTTGTCGATATGCGGTGGGCTGACGCTGGAAATTTTTCGGATTGGGTCATGAATTGCACGAACTAAATGGCGCTGTTATTCGCTACGATGATGGTAATGAATCTTCACGGGTTATTTCGGCGTTTGGCAAAGCAAAATGCGGCAAAAATTGCCGCAAGCGGACTTGCTTTGGCGTGCGCTGCATATGCGCAAAATGCACTTGATGGCTCGTTGCATGTTGGTTCAGGTGGCGTGAATACAGTTCCCGCGAGTGCCACAGCAACAAAGCCTGTGCGTAGAAACACCACGGATTTGCGACAAATCTCCGACGCGCTTGGCTATGCATCTGAGAGTAGTTGGGTGCGCGATGCAGGCGGCACGGACGTGCGCAAATTGGATCCCTCGGTCACCCGAGGATATGAGCCACCCAAGGGCACTCCTGAACCAACAAAAAAAATTGATTGGAAACAAACCAATCCGTTGAAATATGACAGTCAAGGACTTTCCTTGTCAACAAATACATCCAGAGCACTGGAACAAGAAGCAATTCCATCGGGCAACTTTCAAATTAAAAATGGTGAGCGCGGCGTATTAACTGCAAGTAGTTTGCGCGGCATACAACGCGAATTTGATCGTGACCGAATTGGCGCTGGGCAGTTGTCGCTTTATGAAACCGCCCGATTGCGTCAGGATATTCGCAACAAGACAATCAATGCGGAGGCGATTGGTGTTGGTTTGAGCGATCCGTTCAAGGCATATCAACCAGTGGACGCAATTATGGCGACGAAAGCACCAGAGCTAAAGCCACGAACTGATTCGCTCAATCTGGAGCCTGTTGACACGCGCTTCAAGGGATATCAGGCGGTCATGATTGAAGTGAAGCAGCGGTTTGAATCCAAATTTAAAGAAGATCAAAAAGCCATGGAAGCAGCTGGAATTCAAACAAAGCCTTCAAATCAGCGCGAGGATGAAACCCGCGTATTGAGCGCCTATGAAAAATTAAAGAAAGAGATTGGTGACAAACAAAGTGAAATCGACGCGCAAGCTGCCGCCGTGTCAACCAAGGACGCTTCTTCAGCGAATCCCGAAGATAAATCAAAGCCGGCTGTAGATCCAAAGGACGAAAAGCGAGCGGGTGTAAACATGTCGCTGGATGACTATGCGTTGGTTTTAAAACATGGCAAACAGATTGACTCCATGACTGGGGAGGAAAAAAATCGATTGAATGAATTGTTGTCTGAAGGCCAGCGTGCGATGTATGAAGGCAATTCATTTGTCGCCGAGAAAAGATTTGAAGTGGCATTGGCAATCCACCCCAACGATCCGTTGGCGCTGGCGGGTTTGTTGCACTGTCAAATCAGCGCCAATCTTCCAAGCTCAGCGGCGATCACGTTGAAAAAATTATTCATCGAGCACCCGGAAATGATGGATGTGAAGTGGGGCCCTCAGGCAATTCCGCCGCGCGCGCGATTGGAAAAATCGCTCGCGGAATCAAGTCGCCGAATTGTTCTTGGCAGAGACGCGTCACAGTATGGATTGTTGCAGGCCTACATCGGACACTTGTTGAATGATCAAGACGCGGTCACGGCTGGTTTATTTGCCATGCGTGGAAATGTGGGTGACGAGCATATGGCTGTGATTTTGCGGAAATTATGGGTAAATCCAGCCACGGATATGTCGCCTCAAAGAATAAATCCGCCCGCCTCGCCAGCTCCGTGATCTTTTCCAATCAACGTAAATCGGCGGCGGTTTTTACGCCAAGATTTTGAAAAATAGCGCGCGTGGCGTCGCTTTTATTCAGCGTGTACAGATGAATTCCACGCACGCCTTTGTCTAGCAAGGCCATGCATTGCTCGGTTGCCCAGTGAATGCCAACTCGCTCAACAGAAGCCACATCTTCGCCACAGCGCTGCACAGCGCGTAATAATTTTGCCGGGAATCTGGTGCCGCCAGCCAAATCAGCCATGCGCTTTAATCCGGCGATGCTTGTGACCGGCATAATGCCAGCCATCACCGGAATCTGAATGCCCGCGAGTTGGCATCGTTCTTGCCAATCAAAAAATGTGGCATTGTCAAAAAACAATTGGCTGCAAATATAGTCCGCGCCTGCGTCAACTTTGGCGCGCAAGTGATCCATTTGCAGCAATGTATTGGGAGTATCCGGGTGACCCTCGGGAAATCCCGCCACGCCAATACCAAATCCACGTGGATCTGGGTGAATGGCACGCTCATTGAATTTGCGGATGAATCGCACCAAATCAATGGCGTGTGGAAAATCGCTCGCGGTTTGTCCGGCTTGCGGCGCGTCGCCGCGCAACGCCAAAATATTGGAGACGCCGCACTGCGCATACTGGGTTAAAATATTTTCGATATCGCCACAAGTGTGGTTGGCGCAGGTGAGATGTGGAATTGGATCAAGTTTGGTTTGGGTTTTCAGACGAACCACAAGCTCATGCGTGCGCGCGCGCGTGCTGCCCGCCGCGCCATAAGTGACGCTGACAAACGAAGGCTGCAAACGTTCAAAGTCCGCGATCACGTGAAAGAGCGAGTCCCAACCCGCGTCGTTGCGCGGCGGAAAAAATTCAAAACTTGCTGTGACCGAGTCGCGCTTGAGAATGTCCGCAATATGCATGCGGATAGTCTATTGTGAATCTTCGCAATGCCTAATTTAGATCGCATCTCCAAACCCACTGGCCGACGAATGAGTCTTTATCTTCGCGTGCTGCAATCCCGTATTGATCAGCCGAATGCGGCGATTCGCAGCAAGGAGTTGGGCGCGCAAACCGGCGTGAAGGACGCACAAGTGCGCAAGGATTTGGCTTGCTTTGGGTCCCTTGGGCGACCCGGCGTTGGATATGGCGTGAGTGAATTGCACAATCAACTGCGCAAAGCCATGGGAATGGATCAAACTTGGAAAACGGTTCTGGTGGGTACTGGCAATATTGGGCGAGCCTTGTTGGCGTATCCGCGCTTTCGAAATGAAGGGTTTGATTTCGCGGCCGCATTTGATCAAGACAAGAAAGCCGTGGGCAAGCGTATTTCGGGTCTGACAATTCAATCCATGGACGAGTTGAAAAGAACCGTGAAGAAATCGTCCGCTTTGATAGGTTTGATAGCCGTGCCGCCAGCCGCGGCTACAACGGTGGCGCAGATGTTGGTGGACGCCGGCATTCGTGGCATTCTAAATTTTGCGCCGGTTCGGCTGCATCTACCACAAGGCGTCGCCGTGGTGAATGTAGATTTCACCGACGCGCTTGAGCAACTCGCGTTTGAGATTCGATTGATAAAAACCGATGTGAAGGTGGTGAAATGAGAAACTTTTTAAGTAGCTTGGGAATTGCGGCGATGGCTTTGGCGGGCTGTCATGCGAAGGTATTTACGCCAAGTCCAGCCGACGCATTGCGTGAACAAGTACAAGCGCTTGAAGCCAAGAATTCCGCTCTGGAGTCGCGCGTGGAGGAATTGAACGCTCAACTTTCAAGCAAGAGCGAGGCCGCGGCAACGCCGGGCGCAATTCCAACCGTTACGCCGGAGTTGGAGCAAGCCACGCCGCGGGTAGCCAAAATTTCCATTGGAAGTTTGTCCCGAGTTGTGCCCAAATCACCGCCTTCAGGAATGGCCACGCAACCTGGGGAACTTGTTGTCTTTATAAATGTGTTTGACGGAAAGGACCGAGCATTTCAATTGACTGGAACCGTGGATCTTGAAGCCAGCGCGCACGCGCCGGGAGGGAAAGTTGTCTCTTTAGCGTCAAGCCATTGGGGACCGTTGCAATTGCGGGACGTGTATCGAAGTGGCTTTGGAACCCCGCACTATTCCTTGCAGGTGCCCATTGTGGTGCCTGCCGACATGCAAGACGCCACGCTTTTGGTTGTGGTGACCTATGTGGATGGCTGGACCGGTAGAACTTTAAAAACCGAGCGCGCCATGCCTTGGCCAATTGATGATTTTCTAGCGGAAATACCGAGTAAATTAGAATGATTATCATGCAAAACGCCATGCATTGCATTGAGAGCATTCAACTCCCCAAAGTTCGCGCGCTAGCCACTATGCATTGTGGTCGGCGTGTGTTGATCGCCATCTCTATCACTATTGGTGGATTCATTTGCATGCAGGGCTGTCAAAAAGTTCTCTTTCCCGAGAGTGAGCCGCGCAATCAGTTTGAACGATCCGACAACTTGCGTGACCGCTTCACGCCAGTGACGGAGCCCGATGTATTTGGAACTCCAAAGCCAGCGTTGCGCGCGCGCCTCTCTCCGCCAGCGGGTTAAGTGGCCGTGAAAATAAAATTAAATTTTGCCAAAGCCAATTCAAGATTTGTCCGATAGTGGTGTTGAGGAAATTTTTATGTCTCTAAGAATTCCAATCTTCAACACAGCGACCATTCAACAAGCCCTGACTCGGCGGACAAATATTGTTTGGGCGGGCTTCGCTGCGGCGGCCGCAATCACAAGTAGTTTGTTGGTTCTTGGAGATGCAAATGGACCAAAGCCATTGGCCATGGCCAGCGTGGTTGTTGGCGCAAGCGACGCGAGCATTCTTCCGCGCGAAGCGAAGTTGGATCATCAACGCTGGACCTCGATTGTGATTCATCACTCAAGTACGCCTGCCGGCGACGCAGCTTCGGTGGCGCGACTTCAAGGAGCCAGGGACGCGAGTGAAATTGGCTATCACTTTATTATCGGTAACGGACAGGGAATCGCTGATGGATATATAGAGGTTGCAAGCCGTTGGAATCGCCAAGAAGCTGGCGCGCATGTCGCGTCGATCACCAAACATAATGGCAATGGCGCAACTTTGGTTTCGCATCAACGCATGCCTTCAGCCGATGATTTGAATCGACACGCCGTGGGAATTTGCCTGATTGGCAATGGAGATCGAAGGCCATTTACCGACAATCAAATGCGGGAGTTGGCGACACTTGTTCGACGCCTGCAAAAAGAATTGAATATCCCCGCGGATCATGTTTACTTGCATAGTGATGTGGCGGGTGTGAGCAGTCCGGGCCGATTTTTTAGCGCCGCGGATTTTGAAGCCCAACTTGTGCAAACCAAATCTTGACCTGAATCACGCTTGTTCTTAAAGCTCACTTCAAGATTTCTGCAATTGAATCCGTAAATACAAGCGAATTTTGATAAGGCGATTGAATTACAGCGAAGGCTTTGTTAACCTCAATGTGCTCAATATCGTGAGCTTTGAAGTCCCATTTTTAAATCGTCGAACAACATAGTTATTCAAATGTCACAACTTCCAATAGAACTATTTGGTCATCGCGTCATCGCCAAAATTGGAACAGGGGCGGCAAGCGAAGTCTTTGTTGTTCAAGACATGAAGACCAAGCAAGTTTGGGCGCTGAAACTGGTGGTGTTGTCGGACGAAAAATCAGACCGATTCATTGAGCAGGTTGAAAAAGAATATGACATTGGATCCAAATTAGATCATGTGAACATTCGCGGCATTCATAAAATATTGCGTACTAAAAAATTATTCACCACCACCGAAGTTGGCTTGTTGATGGAATTGGTGGACGCTGAAACCCTGGATGATCAAAATCCAGAAAGCGTGAGTGCGGCCGCTCGTCTATTTGCCCAAGTGGCCCGCGGCCTTGAGCACATGAATGAGCGGGGATTTGTGCACGCCGACATGAAGCCGATCAACGTGATGGTGACTGGCGAACAGCAAGTGAAGATCATTGATTTGGGGCAAGCGTGCGCTGTGAATGAAGTGAAGAAGAGAATTCAAGGAACGCTTGGGTACATCGCGCCAGAGCAGGCCCATCTTCAGGCGATCACGGCCCAAACAGACGTGTACAACTTTGGAGCCATGATGTACAAAGTTCTCGCGGGAGAGATTATTCCAACCGCCTTGCAAATTGGCGCCGACGGCGTTTCCATGTCGGCTGTAACGCCCAGCATGGTGAAACTTCCAGCGCCGCTGAATAAGAAAAGAATTGGAATTCCAGATGAATTGAGTGATCTGGTTCAGGAGTGCATACAACTGAAGCCGCAAGATCGCGTTCCGGGAATGGGCCAAGTTGCCGAACGATTGGAACTGATTGTGTCCGCGCTTGGCGATACGCATATGGGTTTGCGAGCGGTCGCAGCCAAGTAAGAACGCCTTCAGAACGTCAAGTATGAGTGCCCAATAAAGGGGTAGCGCGAGTTACACTTGTCGCAGGTTCCATCAAAGATGAAGTCATCCAGCGACGATAAATGGGATATTCGATTTCTTTTGCTCGCCGATCAGATCGCGACATGGAGCAAGGATCCAAGCCGTGGTGTCGGCGCGATTATTGTGAGCGCCGCCAAGCAAATTGTGGCAACGGGATTTAACGGCTTGCCGCGAGGCGTTGAGGATCGCGCTGAGCGATTGGAGCGGCCAGCCAAATACGAATTGATTGTGCACGCGGAAATGAACGCCATTATTCAATGCGCCCGCAATGGTGTGAGCCCGCTTGGGTGCGCCATGTTCACCAGTTTTTCGCCCTGTGTTGCGTGCGCTATTGGCATGGTGCAAGCGGGTATTTCCCGCGTGGTGACGTGGGAGCCTGATCTTGTTGGCGCCGACGCGCATTGGCTTGAGAGCATTCGCAAAGCGCAAAACGTGCTCAGTGAAAGCGGTGTCGCGTATGAAGTGCGAACGCGTCCTGCGGCGGTTTCACATTCGATTGGGTGAGTCCATGCCCAGCAGCGAAAGTCCTTGCGCCAAGACGCGCTTGGTTAAGAGCGACAGCCGCAAGCGGGCGAGGCGTGTTGCTTCATCGGGCGCCTTCAGAACAGGACAAGCTTGATAAAAAGTGGCGTAGCAATTGGCGAGTTCATGAAGCGCCGCGCACACGCGTTGCGGCGAGCCAAGATCGGCGGCTGATTTTATGGTTGCCGGAAAAGACAGAATGGCCAGGACAAGCGCGCGCTCGGCGGGATGGTCAAATTTCCAAGCGGAGTTTGAAATAGCGGAGTCCGCCGCATCGCTCTTAGAGATCAGGCTGGCGATGCGCGCGTGGGCATATTGAATGTAGGGACCCGTGTCGCCTTCAAAGGCGATCATGCGATCAAGGTCGAACACGTAATCCTTGATTGGGTCGCCTGAAAGATCCGCATACTTTACGGCTGCAATGCCAACGGCTCGGCCAATTGCGGCGATTTCGTGGTCGGTGGTTCCTTGTGTCGGCGAATCCGTTTGCGTGGCGCGAAGTTTCACTTGATCAGTGCCGCGTTGAATCGCCTCATCCAGCAACGCCTTCAGCGTGAACAACTCTCCGCTGCGAGTTTTCAACGGCTTCTTGTCCGTGCCAAGCACGCTGCCAAATGCCAGGTGCGAAAGTTTGCATTGAGTTCCATCGGCGAGTTTGTTCCAGCCAATCAAATGTATGGCGTTGAAGACATCGCGAAAGTGGTCGCGTTGGCGGGCATCCACCACATAAATAATTTCACCGGCGTGAAGTTGGGCCACGCGATAATGAACGGCCGCAAGATCCGTGGTGGCATAAAGAAATCCGCCGTCAGCCTTGCGAATAATCAAAGGTCTTTCTTGTTCGGCAATGCGAACGATGAGGGCGCCTTGATCTTCTTGGGCAAGACCGTGGTCAATGAAAGACTGAACCGTTGGCGCGAGTTTGTCGCGATAAAAACTTTCACCGCGCGAATGCTCATTGGTTAATCGCACGCCAAGCACGCTCGCGATTTCAAGGACCTCCGCCATGGTGACATCGATCAGTTGCTGCCACGCGGCAACTGTGGCGACGTCGCCGGACTGAAGTTTCAGCAGCGTGGACTTCGCGTCTTGCTCGGCGGCAATGGCGCTTTCTTGCTGTGTTTCAAGCTCTATTACGCGGTGGGGGCCGGCGCCACGGGTGCGCGCGGCTTCAAGTCCAGCGGTATCGGTGGTGGCTTCAAGTTGTGCCGCGCGATATGCGTGGTTGAGATCCGCAAGCGTGAGTGATTTCAGATCGCGCTTCTGGCGACGCAGCGCAGACATGGTCATGGCGATGGGAAGTCCCCAATCGCCAAGATGATTCTCACGAAACACTTTGCGACCGAGCCGCTCGTGCAGGCGCGCAACGACATCACCAAGAATGGTGCTGCGTAAATGGCCGACATGCATTTGCTTGGCCACGTTCACGCCGCACAAATCAACCACAATCGCGTGGGGCAACGGCGCGGGTTCAATTCCAAGATCATCCATGTCCACGCGATCAAGCATGGTTTGCAGCGCCGATTGCGCAAGCTTGATATTGATGAAGCCAGGGCCGGCGATTTCCGCGGTGCCTAGCGCGGAAAGTGGAGTGGCCGCGAGAATTTTTTCCGCAACGTCGCGGGGATTTCCCTTGATGGCGCGGGCGATAGAAAGCGCGGCGTTGCATTGATAGTCACCATGCGCGGGATCGCCGCTGAACTTTATTTGCGGGTCTGCCTTGGCGGCGTCCTCGCTGATCGCGGCGGCGATGCCCTTGCGGAACGCTTGTTCAAGATCAAATCTGGGATCGCATGACGCCATGATTTGAGTCTATCGACGAGGGGGATTTTGTTTTGCGTTGAGAATAAATTTGCGGCTGTTGTACAAGGCGTCAAGGCGGGCCATTGGAATTCCCGAGCCCTCATCTTCGTCAGACAACTTGGTGGCGGCAAGTTCCAGCATGGCGATCATGCTTGCAAAATCATTGATCGAAATAAATTCTTGCCCCACGCGCGCTTTTGTTTTTCCCTTCAGCACGCCGTCAATGTCGCACATGTTGTGGTAATTGCCCAGAGGAAGGCAAAGACATGTGCTTTCAAATCCATACGCGGAAAATGCGGTGGCTTCACAGGCGCCGCCAGGCATGAGTTTGCGCTGATACATGAAAGCGGGATTCAGTTTTTTATGCTCGTCGTAAATCAGGGCGAGCGCGTTGGTGAGTTTTGGGGAAAAGACGCTGGCGCGGTCGCCCACGCGCAGAATGGCGCCGCCGCCAATTGGACTGTCCACGGGGAAAGAACGTGAATTTTCCAGACACAAAAGACGCGCGTTGCGCGGCACCAATTTGCTGTGAATGCTGTGGAGCGCGCCGATGAAGCCAATTTCTTCTGCGCGCGTGAAAAGCAACCCAACATGCGGGGCGCTCTTGGATTTTAAAAGACGATCAAATACGGCGAGAGCGGCGGCCGCGGCGGCAAGATCATCGCACGCGTTTGTATGCAATGTGTCACGCGTAATTCTTGCTTTAAGCAGTCGCCATCGTGCGATGTCGCCAAGCGCGATCGCTGACGTGGCCAACTTTAATCGCGCGGTGTACACGGGAAAAATCGAATCGCCTTTCAGGCGACCTGTCACGGTGGCCGTGTGTCGTTTGTCATCGGCGTCAATCACTTCAATGGAGACATTCTTGAAATACGGCTCGTGCACACCACCACGAAATTCCAATTCCAGAGTGAGCGCATTGACCACGCGGGTCACCACAAACGCGGGGTGGTCCATGTGTGCCGTGATCAGCAATGGACGGCGCTTGTTGTTGAAGGCCCGCTGGGTGATCAAAATATTTCCGCCGTCGTCATATTTCACCATCAACTTGGTGGCGCGCGTGGCGATCCATGCTTGAATGAAAGCGATCACCGAATCCTCGCGGCCGGCGGCGGTTGGCAATGCGGTGAGTTGCAATAATTGGCGTCTTTCGTCCTGTGATGTCTTCATAGGGCTCTCCAAATGTAAATCGAAATCATGACCCAAAGCGGGGGAATTGTGTTGAGTTACAAACTACACTCACGCCATGCCGCTTGCCTCTATTGATGAAATTCTGAAGGAACTTTCCGCCGGTCGCGCCATTGTTCTTGTGGACGATGAGCAGCGCGAAAACGAGGGCGACTTTGTGGTGGCCGCGGAAAAAATCACGCCCGAAATGGTGAATTTTTTAACGCGCATTGGCGGCGGATATTTATGCGTGGCTCTTGACGGCATGATTTGCGATCGGCTTGAACTGGATCTGGCGGCGTCGCGCAACAATGCGCGCAGCACCGCATTCACGGTGAGCGTGGAGGGACATCCGCGCCACGGAATTGGAACTGGCGTGAGCGCCAAGGATCGCGCCACCACAATTCGTTTGTTGAGCGATCCAACCACGGAGTCCGCGGACTTCACGCGTCCTGGTCACGTGAATCCATTGCGCGCGCGTGACGGCGGCGTGCTTGTTCGCACGGGTCAAACCGAAGGCAGCGTAGATTTGTGCCGCCTCGCTGGCCTACAACCCGCGGCGGCGATTATTGAAATTGTGAAGCCCGATGGCGAGATGGCGCGCTTGCCGGAGTTGAAGGAAATCTGCGCGGAGCACAAGTTGAAAATGTGCTCGGTGGAGCAGGTGATTCAGTGGCGCTTGGCGCGCGAAGTGATGGTGACGCGCGTTGAGCCGCATGATGGCGAGGACATTCAGACGCCCGAGGGAATTTTCCGTTTGTTCGCATGGCGCAGTTCGGTGGACGCGCTTCCGCACTTGGCATTCACCACTGGCGGAGTTGGGCGCTTGAACGCCAGCGGCGCCGTGGAAAAACAAAGCAAGCCAACATTGGTGCGCATGCATCGGCGCGATATTTTTTCCGATGTGTTTGGAACGCTCAAAGATGCAAGCGGCGGCAGCGGCCAAAATGAAATTCGCTCCGCGTTGCGCGCCATCGCCAAAGATGGCCGCGGAGTGTTGGTGTATTTGCGCAGCGAAGGCAGCGGATTTGATTTGCCTGATCGCTTGCAGCGCATTCATCGACCCATGAAGGACGATCCCAACGCGCCGGATTTAACGCGCCCTGATGGCGTCGCTTCCAAAGTGCATCCAATGGATTTGCGCGAGTTTGGCGTGGGTGGGCAAATTCTGCGCGACCTTGGATTAACTCAATTGCGGCTGTTGACCAATCATCCAAAGGGTTCCATGCCAGGATTGCATGCGTTTGGTTTGGACATTGTGGACCAGGTGAAATTGTGAAGCGGGTCGGCGTGTTTGCGTGTGTAGCACTCAGTGTTGTCGCGTGCGCCGCCGCGCCCGTGCAGGATGCAAGCTCCGCAAGTGCAAGTTCCGTAACTGCAAGCCCGCAAGAAAAAAATAAAGTTTCCGCGCAACAAGAAGTGGCAAAGCCTTCGAGTGATTCGGCGACATCGGCTACCGCGGCAAGTCCGGTGGATGCGACCGCTCAATTTCAATCGACCGACGCGATGTTGAGCGCGCTTGAAAAAGCTGGCGACACTATTCGGTCATTGCGCGCCAACGTGATATTCGACCGCGTGGATGCTGTCAGCGAAAATCGCGAGCGTCGCACGGGGCAAATTGTGCTCACGCAAGATTCGCAGCAGTTGAAAAGTCGCACGCTAGCGATCATGTTCGATCAGTTCATCGACGCCTCCGGTCATGCCAGTCCGCAGACCCAGCGATTTGTATTTCACGGAGGCTGGCTATTTGAATTTGACGACGCGCGACATCAATTGATCGCGCGCGAATTAGTTCCGCCAGGCGAGCAACTTGATCCGCTGCGGATTGGTGAAGGGCCGGTGCCAATTCCGATAGGTCAAAAAAAGGACGAGGTTTTAAGGCGATTTGAAGTGCAATTGGCGCCACTTCCTGAGCAACCTTTATTGAAGCGACTTGTGAATATTCAGGGACTTGTGATGCGCCCCAAACTGAACGCCGGTGTGGATCCAGATTTGGCGGAGATTAATGTGTGGTACGACTTGGGCACATTGATGCCGGTGGCGGTGGCGGCCACCACCAAGGGTGGTGATCAAAAAATTCTTCTGCTGACAAAATTAGAATTGAACAAAGAGCTTGATGTAACCGCCAAGGCGTTACTTGCCACGGATCCACCAGTGACAACAGATAAGGGCGCGGCTTGGCGTCGCGACGTGCGTCCATACAAGCCAACTCCTTGAGCGCGAATGCATTCTCCGTACATGTTCCACAAGCGCAAAACAGTGAAGAGTGGCTGGCATGTTTAAAATAAAAATCCATCTTTCATGTTTGTGCGCCGCCATGATCACACTCGCCACGCACGCGGTTGATCAAGATCTTGTGCCGGCGCGCGTTGATGTTTCTGCGGCGGTGGTGAAGGCGATCAATGAACCGTGGTTGAAGCCCGATGAGCGCCGCGATATGCGCATTCGTCACGGCCAGTGGTCCGATGAGGATCTGAACACCACGGCTCGCAAAGCCGAGGCGGCGCTTCGCGTTTGGAAATTGCGCGACGCCTCGCTTGAATCACCTGATGCGCCGGTTGCGACGCGGGCGCAGGCCTTGGTGTGGCGCGGAGAATCCGCGCAAGCGATTTCATTGTTGGCTGGGTGCGATGATCCAGAGTGCCAATTGATTAAGGCGCAAGCATTGTCGTTGCTGGGAAAAATGGAAGAAGCTTCCGTAATTCTGCGTAAATTGCGGGCCAAATCTGATCCCCAAAACATGGACGCAAACGCGTTGCTTGTGGCGGCGCAAGCCACAACTCAGCTGGGAAAATTGCAAGCGCTTACGGCGCAAGATTGGCGCGCCGTTGTGGATGATCTTGGCCGCGCGCGCGAAGTGGACAAGCTTGATCCGCGCACGCCCCTTCTTGAAGGTGATATTTTAATTGACCGTCACAATCGCGCTGAGGGAGTTCCCGCATTGTGGCAAACTCTTACGCTTGATCCGCGTTCAAGCCGCGCGTGGTTCGCGCTTGGAGAAGTGGCGTTGAGCAATTTTGATTTTGATTCGGCGCGCCTCGCTGCGGATCGGCTGCGGTTGTTGAACTCCACGCATCCGCTTGCGGATCTTCTTGATTCTGAAAGCGCTCTTTTAAGCGACGATCCAGACCGCGCCGATGCGATATTGGATGGGCTGTTGTCGCGTGAGCCACACATGCCGCAGGCATTGGCGTTGCGCGCGGCGGTTGCTGGTCGTCGTTGGAATCCAGAACTTGCGCGGCAACGCCTTGGCGAGTTTGATGAGCAATTTCCAAACAACGCGTTGGCCTACGCCACGCTTGGTCGCACATTAAGTTTGAATCGCCAATATGAATTGGGTCAACGTGCGCTCGAGGAGGCGATTCGTAGGCAGCCCGCATGGACCGAACCCCGCGGCGAACTTGGATATTTGTTGATGCAATCGGGCCGCGATCAAGAAGCGATCGCCACGCTGAAAGCCGCCGCCGAACTTGATCCGTTTGACACACGAAGTTCATTTGGTCTTTGGCTTATGGATGAACTTTCCAAATGGAAAGAGATCGACTCGCCGCATTTCAGAATTCGCGTGAAGCCTGGCGTTGATGAAGTGATGGCGGACTTGATGCCCGACGCCTTGGAGGCCATGCACTTGGATGTCACCAAGCGATTCGCGCATGAGCCCGCCCAAAAAACCACGATCGAAGTTTTACCCGACCACGAATTTTTTGCCGTGCGCATCACCGGCATGCCGGGAATTCACACCATGGCCGCGGCCACTGGCCCGGTGATCGCGCTTGAAGTTCCCATGGAGGGCAATCCAAAAAAACATCTTGGCTTGTTTGATTGGCTTGAGGTTTTGCGACATGAATACACGCACACGGTCACGCTAAGTCAAACGCAAAACAGAATTCCGCATTGGCTTACCGAGGCGCTTGCGGTGAGCATGGAAACCAAGCCGCGGACTTTTGAGACATGCCAGTTGCTGGCGCGTTCATTGGCTACGGGAAAATTATTCGCACTCGACAAGATCAAGTGGGCGTTTGTGCGACCGGAGTCTCCGCAAGATCGACCGTTGGCATACGCGCAGGGTTGTTGGATGGTTGAATATCTACAAAGCAAGTGGGGCGCCGAATGTGTGCCGAAATTGCTGGAAAAATACAAACAAGGCCTTGATGAGAACCAGGCATTTGAGCAAACGGTTGGCGTGAGTGGCGAGCAATTTTTCGCTGGATTCTTGGTGTGGGCCGCGGAGCAGGTAAGACAGTGGGGCTTGTCGCCGGAACCGTCGTTGGAAAAACTTTCCGACACGATCCGCGCCAAAGATCCACAGTTGCAAATGGCAACGCGTAAAGCGGAGCAATCCAGGCTTGACATGCTGGCGATTTTTTTGGCGAAGCAAGTTGGAGAACCGTTTCAAGTTGCGCAATCCGTTTTGGTTGCATCGCGTTGGCCGATGGTGAAAAAACCCGCCGTTGAACTCACTGACGAATTGATTGATGGATGGCTCGCGCAATATCCAGATCAGCCAGACTTGCTTGAACTTAAGTTGCGACGCCGTTTGAAGGAGCAGCCCGAGGTGGATGGAATTGCCACGACATTGTTGCAGGCGTACGCCAAGGCGCGGCCCGTGGATCCGTATCCGCACCGGGTGTACGCGCGCGGCACGTTGACTTCGGGTGATCAACAAGCCGCGATGGAGCATTTGATCGTGTTGGATTTGCTTGAGGAGCAAAATCCAAGTTACGCGTTGGAACTCGCACGCTTGTATCGAGTTCAAAATAATTTGGCGGCCGCGCGAAAGTCGGTTGAGAAAGCCGCCCGCATCAATCCATTTGACGCGGCCACGCGGGAATTCGCGGCCACGTTGGCAATTGAAGATGGAGATTTGCAGCGCGCGCGGATTCACATTGGCGCGCTTGCGAAACTAGAGCCTGATCAAAAACGCCACGCGTTGCGTCTGGAAAAATTAGACGCGATGATCGCGGCAAAGTCGTCAAAATCGCCCGCCGCGCCTTGATGGTGTTGGATTATTTCATCCAAGGCAAGTGATCCAGATCCACATTGCCGCCGCACAAAATAATCGCAACGCCGCGCCACTTGTGTTCTTGCGCCAATTCACGAAACGCATCCGACATCGCAACCGACACTCCAACCGCGGCGCTGGCCTCGATCGTGAGTTTCAGTTGCTCCCAAGAAAATCGCATCGCGCTGGCGATCGCGTCTTCCTCCACCACATGAATTTGATCAACAAGTTTTTGAACCACGGGAAACGTGAGTGAGCCAAGCGCACCGCGCAAGCCATCGGCGATAGTGAGTTGATTGGTGGATGGCTGGCGGATTCCTGTTGCTTTAGAGCGCGCCGCATCGTTGGCGATCGCCGGCTCCGCGCCAATAATGGAGATGCTCGGGCGTTTACCTTTGGCCGCCACGGCGATTCCAGAAATCAATCCGCCGCCACCAACGGGCACAACAATCGCGTCCACTTCAGGCACGTCTTCTAAAATTTCAAGCGCCATGGTGCCTTGGCCCGCCATGACATCGACATGGTTGTACGGAGGAATCACCGTGGAGCAAGTGCGCGCAACCACTTGCGCCAACATTTCCTCGCGCGCCGTGAGCGTGGGTTCACACAGCGTTATATGTGCGCCGAATTTTTTAACCGCCTCAAGCTTGGCGCGCGGCGCGTTGTGCGGCATAACAACGTGGCATGGAAATCTACGTTCGCGCGCGGCGTACGCAAGCGCCTGCCCATGGTTTCCACTGGAATGCGTTGCCACACCAGTCTCTTTGGTCGACTCAGGCAACCGACTGACCGCGTGCGCGGCGCCGCGATATTTGAAACTTCCAGTGCGCTGAAATAATTCGCACTTGGCGAACACGCGGACGTCGGCGATGTTCGACAGTGCGTCCATCTCAAGACACGGCGTTCGCACCGCGCGCCTATGAATTCGCGCGGCGGCAGCCTCAACATCGGCAAGCGTAATTGGCAGACTTGTCATCAGCCGCAGGGTAACCTGCAAACATGGGAACACGCTTAGACACCATCAAACGTTTGCACGAGCACCGACATTGGGTTCGCCACAAATTACTCACCGCATCGCGCGGGCTCACAAACGATGGGCTGCGCAAATCTTTCGAAATGGGAGTTGGCAGCGTGCTGGGAACCTTCGTGCATTTGTATGGCGCGGAAACCGTGTGGATCAACGTTCTCGAAAATAAAAATCAGTCCGCCGCATTTCCAACCCTGGAAAATTTCGCCAATCTTGAAGCGCTTGAACGGGATTGGGAATTGCTTGATCAACGTTGGGCCGCGTGGCTTGCCAACGCCAACGAAGACGCATTGGACCAAGTGGCCGAGCGGATACGTGAGGGCAAATCATTTTTGACCACCGTCATGGATGTGCTCATTCATGTCGCTACGCATCAGCATTATCACGCTGCGCAAATTGTCAATATGCTGCGGCATTTGGGCGTGAAGCCGCCTCCAGCGTGCGATTTTATTGTTCTGGCGCGCGAGCAGTTTAAGAGCGAATAAAAATATAAGTGTGACTATCATGTGGTCTTGGCCGCTCGGGGCGCGGACTCCATCGTGGAGTTCGCTGAGAAGTACCCGTGGAACCTGAACCGATTCGTATCGGCGTAGGGAAGTGGCTCTGTTTGCGAACCGCCCAAAGCGGCTTCGCCTTTTCAGGAAGTTTGCAATGCACAACAACACGTCCCCAACAACACCAAACGGCGCCGCCGCCAACGCATCCGCATTTCAGATTGGCCGCTCGCAAGATCGATTAGCCAACGAGTCGCTGCCACTGCATGGCGCCACAAATCCATCAACGCAATCTCAAGGCACAACGCCTGGATCTTTCGCGCGCAAATCCGATGTGGGTGGGCCGCTTGCATTCACCAGTCCAGATACGCCGGGCATGCCCGCTCCATCCACGCAAACCGCGTGGGATTTTCTTCCCGCAGGATGGACAATTGTCGCCGCGCACAATCATCAACAAGGTTGCGCAGGGCATTTGCACACGCACGTTGCGCAGTGGATTTGCGCCAAGGCGCCCGCCGGCTTTGAACCCATCACACAACTTGAGTTCGCACGTTTAGGCGTGATCACCAAGGAAATGCGCCGCGTTGCCGAGCGCGAGCAACATCTCACGGCTGAGCAAGTGCGCGATGAAATTGCAGCGGGTCGCATGGTGATTCCAGCAAATCGTGTTCACTTGGGCTATCAACTTGATCCCATGGCGATCGGTCGCGCTTCTAAAACAAAGATCAACGCCAACATGGGAGCAAGTCCAATTAGTTCTGGTACCGACGAGGAAGTTGAGAAATTAAAATGGGCGCAGAAGTGGGGCGCGGACACCGTGATGGATCTTTCAACTGGCGGTGATCTGGACGCGTGTCGCGACGCGCTGATTCGCAACAGCCAAGTTCCCATTGGCACCGTTCCAATTTATTCCATGATCATCGGCCGCAAGCTTGATGATTTGAACGAGGCTGTGATTTTGGAAACGCTGGAACATCAGGCCAAGCAAGGCGTGGATTACTTCACCATTCACGCGGGCGTTCTGAAGGAGCACTTGCCTTTGATCAAGAATCGTTTGATTGGCATCGTGAGCCGCGGCGGAAGTTTGCTGGCCAAGTGGATGTTGATTCACAACAGGCAAAATGTGATGTACGAATGTTGGGAAAGTATTTGCGCCGTCATGCGCCGCTATGACGTGACGTTTTCCATTGGCGATGGTTTGCGACCCGGCGGCCTTGCCGACGCGACTGACGCGGCGCAACTTGCCGAGCTTGCGACGATTGGTGAACTCACCGAGCGCGCGTGGCGACAAGGCGTGCAAGTGATGGTGGAGGGGCCCGGTCACGTTCCGCTGGATCAAATTGAATACAACATGAAATTGCAGCGACGACTTTGCCACGGCGCGCCGTTCTATGTGCTTGGGCCTTTGGTCACGGATATTTTTCCGGGCTATGACCACATCACAAGTTGCATTGGCGCCACCAGCGCCGCGTATCACGGCGCGAGCATGTTGTGTTACGTCACTCCCAAGGAACATTTGGGTTTGCCAAAGAAGGACGATGTGAAGCAAGGATGCGTTGCGTATAAAATTGCGGCGCATGCCGCCGATGTCGCGCTTGGCATTCCGGGCGCGCGCGACCGCGACGACGAGCTCACCAAGGCGCGCGCCGCGTTGAATTGGCAGAAACATTTTGAATTGTCATTCGATCCAGACACCGCCCGCGCTTATCACGACGAGGACCTGGATGTGGACACGGATTTCTGCGCCATGTGCGGGCACGATTGGTGCAGCGTTCGCATCAGCAAAGAAATTCAGGAGTTTGCCAGCGGCAAGAGCGAGGAGTATCGACGCGACAAGCCGGTGTTGAGCGCGGCGCTTACGCCAGAGCAACAAGAGGTGCTTGCAAAGCGTGGCGTGCTTTCGCCCGAGGAGATTCACAAGCTTGCTTCCAAAACCAAGGCGGCAGTTGGCGCGGTTGAAGCCAAGGCGTCTTGCCACAGTGACTTTGTTGACGCGACAGTTGCGCAACAAAAACAAGAGCAATTTGTTCAGCTCAACACGGCGCCGGCCCACAATATTCCCACAAAAATCCCTTTAATTTAGGGCGCACCAAAGGAATTTCTTGGCATACTTATCTAAATGATGGCTCTCCAGCATCATCACAAAGAGAATTCTCCGGGCAATCCATCGCCCTCATGGCTAAGCGCCCCGCCCATGCGATATCAAGAGGGCTACGTGTGGTTTCTGCTTTTTTCAAGCATGGACATTATTTTGACGTGGCATATTTTACGCAAGGGCGGTCTTGAAGTGAATCCACTCGCGCGCCTTGTCATTGAGCATTGGGATCTTGCCGGGGCCATTGCGTTTAAATTTAGTTTGGTCTTATTCGTTGTTGTGGCGTGCGAAATAGTTGGCCGACACGAGGACAGACTTGGCAGGCGACTTACTGGAGTTGCCATCGCGGCTGCGGCATTTCCTGTTATTTGGAGTCTGTGCCTATTGGCGATGCACGGATTTCTTGTGCAGCCCGTTCCTCAATAATCGATGCGTTGCGAGCGCGTTTGAACGCGTGGCGAACTTGATCCACGCCGCGCATTCCTTTTATTTTTTAACCTTGGTCGCCATTCTCGCTTGCGCCATGGCCGCCTCAATCTCTTTACTTGATCTAGGAATGTCGCGTGTGAGAGTGACTGGTCCGCGCGCGGTTATAAAAATGTCGTCCTCTATGCGCACGCCAATTTTTTCTTGTGGCAAGTACACGCCAGGCTCAATTGTGATCACTGCGCCGGCTTGAATCGGCGCGTCAGGATTTGCGTCATGCGTTTCAAGACCAAGGTGGTGGCCAATGGAATGAATGAAGGCGTCGGCAAGTCCAGCGCGACGAATGACCGCGCGCGCGGCCTCGTCAATCTGGTGAAAGCGCGCGCCGGGCTTGCACGCGCGAATTGCCGCGGTTTGCGCCGCCAGAACCAAGTCATGAATCTCGCGCTGACGCGTCGTGAACTTTCCATTCACCGGCAATGTGCGCGTGACATCGGCGGAATATCCGCACCACTTGGCGCCGGAATCCAAACACACCAAATCTCCATCACGCAATATTTGATCGTTGGCGTGGTAATGCAATACCGTGCTGTTGAACCCACCGCCTGCGATTGTGCGGAATGCAAGTTCACGCGAACCGCCTTGGTGATAACCCGCCTCCACGTGGCGTTGTAAATCAAACTCATTCATATTTGGTCGCAGCGAGGCGAACGCAGCGGCAAAGCCAAGTCCCGTGATGCGGCCAGCTTCTTGAATGCATGCCACTTCAGCTTTGCTTTTGCGGGCGCGCATGTCATTTAAAATATTCGCGCCGTCATGGATGGAGCAATTTGGAATGCGTTCCGCCGTACGGCGAAAAATTTCCAGGTCTCCGCTTACGGGGCTATTGTGCGCCGCAAGCGGCATGAGCAAAGTCAACGCCTTAGCGCGTTTGGCCGCGTCTAGAAGTTGAAGCGCAAGCATGTTGGTTCGAAAGATCGTTTCAATTCCAGCGCGCGCGCGAAGTTCGCCACCAATTTCGGCGCGAAAGCCATCCCACTTTTCGCGCTCTGGATTCAGCGGCCTTAGAAAAAGTTGCACGCGTCGCGCGGGGTTTGGATTTTTCCCGTCAAACAATAATGCGGCGCCAGGTTCATCAACCAAACCAGTGAGGTAGGTGAAATGCGCGTGCGCGGCGAATGGGTGGTGCAAGTTTGGATCCGCTTCGCCAGCAAGAACCAAGCCGACGGAGCCTCGCAAGGCGTCAAGCAGGGCACCGCGCCGGCGCGCAAATTCCGCCTGCTCAATCATGATTGCGGGCTTGATAGAAGAACGATTTTTTGTTGCGGCCATGCGCTAAGAATACGCACAATTTCAATGCGTCACGCGGTCCTTGCGTTTACGACAAAAAAGTCGCGTGCTGATTTTGTCGCACAAGTTCGGCGCACGCTCAAGATAGATATGGCTTTCACAACGGAAGATTCAAGCGTTCGCCGCGGCCGCCGTCTTGTCCATAATTCGCTTGGCATACGTGGTCATGGCGTTACGCAATTGATCGAAACTTTCCAGCACGTACAAAATGGGCTGATAGTGGTCAATTTCAAAAGCCGTGTCGCACACGCGGTCCAAATCAAATGGTCGGCGATCCACTTCGGCGCTCTCAAGCGCGTGCTTGCATTCTCCAGGACTTGAAATCAAACCGCTGCCGTACACCTTGATGCGTCCGTTTTCTTTGATCAAACCAAATTCAACCGTGAACCAGAAAAGGCGCGACAGGCGCTCGACATCTTTTTCATCGGTGGCTTCAAGAGCGGCCTTGCCGTAGGTCTGTAGAAAATCCGCGAATACTGGATCCGCATGCAAAGGAACATGTCCAAAGATGTCGTGAAAAATGTCGGGCTCTGGCAGATAGTCAATGCTTTGCTTGGGTCGAATCACAATGGTGGTGGGAAATTCACGCCGAGCCAAGCATGCGAAGAAAGCCTTGGGCGGCAAGTAGCCAGGCACCGCGCGACTTTGCCACTTTGTCAATGGATGCAGGCGGCTATTGATTTCCGCCAACGGCGGAATTCTGTCACGACGAAGATTGATCAACGCCGCGCCGTCCAAATATGTTTTACTGGCGTTGTCTTTTAGAAAAATCATTTGACGGTCAAACATGGTCGACCACGTTTCTTGATTTTCCGCGCTGTAGCCATCGTACTTCTGCTCGATATAGCAACGCGCAATGTCGCCGTAACCAGGCGCGCCAAAGTTGTTGGCGTAGGTTTGCGCGGCGTCGGCCTGCGCGTCGTCAATCATTTTGTGATTCAGGCTGCCCGCGAAATTTTTAGGGTGATGTGATCCGTCCATGTGGTTCTCCTGTGGAAAATGATTCTAGTGTGCGGGAGTGAAATTACGGAATCACAAATTGGTGTGAAATGACGCGCCCTTAATGAACGAGCGAACTTGCTCGGCGTTTTCAAATGCAAGAGGAAACGGCAAGCGGCCCACATCATGCATGCGGCGGATGTCAATGCCGCCGGCGTCCACGCCGACCGCGATCGGATCTTCGCACTCCACTTTTGTGGTCACGCACAGTGCTTTCAAAAATGCGCGCGGCTGCGCGTTGAACTGTTTCAGCAAAGCGCTTTCTTCCGCCGCCAAAGGATTTGCCTTCATCATCGCTTGATCATCCAGGAACCAACCAGCAAGCCGACCCGAATCAATCGCAACACTGGCCCAGCGCACGTCCTCCGGTTCGCCGTGATAGGCGCGCCAACGATCGCACCACTGCGCAAATGTTCCTAGTTCGGATTGACGAGAAAGCGTCACAATTAAATGCATGCTGTCGTCGTCATCATTGGGAAGTTCAAGCACTGTTTCCATAGCTAGCAGCATGGCTTCCATCACCGGCATCACAAGCGTTCCATCGCTCGCCACGATGAACTTCACTGCCACGCGTTCGCCATCAAATTTTAAAAATCCAGAGAGATGTCCATGGAGAAATTCAATCGCCGCTTCAATGGAAACTTCTTGCATGCCGTCATGCTAATCAGTCATGGCTCTTCGTACACTCTGCGCATGACGCGTCGCCAGAATCTGACCAGTCCCCCCAACTTGAGATTGCCGCCAATGAAGCGACCAAATTTTACGCGCCGTATCGGCGCGCGAGGTGAGGCATGTCGCTGATTGCCGTTGCGCTGACAGTGGAAAGCGCCAATGAAATTGACTCCGCGCTTCTATCAGCTCGGAAAGAAGCCAAGCGCGGCGCCACTATTGTGGAATGGCGCGTTGATGCTTTGGCGCAAACAGATAACGCGCTTGAGAGCGTCGCGCTGTTGGTGAAAAATAGTCCGCTGCCTTGCATTGTCACCATTCGCGGCACGGTTGAGGGCGGCACATACGCGGGCGATGAGGTGGCGCGGCTTGAATTGCTCATAGCGATTTGCAAATTGAATGTGCCGCCGTCGTATATTGATCTTGAACTTGCCGCGTTCCAAGCAAGCGCGGATTTTAAAAAACAATTTGCTGCGGCTAAAACTTCCACGCGTCTAATTTTAAGCGCGCATGATTTTAAATCGCGGCCCACGGATCTTTCAAAGCGCGTCGCGGCTATGTACAGCGAACCGCTGTGCGCCGTGGCAAAAATTGCGTGGCGTGCGCGCAGTGTGCGTGACAATCTGGAAGCGTTCGAGTTGCTGCGCAATCAAAGCAAGCCAACAATCGCGCTGTGCATGGGGCAATTTGGAATTGCTAGTCGCGTACTGGCTCCAAAGTTTGGCGGCTTTCTTACTTATGCGCGTCCCCATGGAGAAATGGGTACGGCGCCAGGGCAACTTACGGTTGAAGAATTCATCGACGTGTATTCATTTCAACACATCACTACGGCCACGCAAGTTTTTGGCGTGATTGGTTGGCCCGTTGAACATTCGCTGTCACCTTTGCTGCACAATGCGGCGTTCACCGCCACGCAATTCAACGGCGCCTATGTTCCGCTGGCCATTCCGTCTGAGTGGGAGCATTTCAAGGCGTCGCTTGGCGAAATAGCCGCATCGCCTATTTTAAATTTGCGAGGAGTGAGCGTCACGCTCCCACATAAGGAACATGCGTTGCGTTGGTGCAAGCAGCAGGGAGGCAGCGCAGATGTGGTAAGCGAGTGGTGTGGCGCGGCGAACACTTTGATTTTTTCTAGCCACGGAGTTTCGTACGCATTCAACACTGACGCGCCAGCTGCCGTTGCCGCGATCGCGATGGCGCTTGGTATGAACGAGCAGGTTTCAGCCGAGCTTGCTTGTGGTGGCGCGGGGGAAAACTCCACGGGCATTTCCACAAATATTTCAGATTCTGCGCAAGAGAAACAAAGCCTCATGCTGCAAACGTTTGATCAATGGCGCCAGCAACGCATATTGGTGTTGGGCGCTGGCGGCGCGGCGCGCGCCGTGATTGCGGGCCTTGCGCTCGCTGGCGCGCATGTCACCATCGCCAATCGCACACACAATAAAGCCGCGCAGCTTGCAAATCAGTTCAATGCTCGCGCCATCAGCGGCGCAAATCAGTCGCGTGTTGAATCCGTCTTGCTTCAAAATCTGTCGGCGCATTCTTTCAACGTAATCGTGAATTGCACCAGCGCTGGAATGGCTGGCGGCGGCGGCGAAAGCATTGACCCACTTCCGGAAGCATTTCAAATAACAAGCTCTATGGTTGTTATGGACACGGTGTATCGACCGCGCGAAACGCCGCTTCTGAAGCGGGCGCGGTCTGTTGGCGCTGTGATTGTTGATGGAACAGAAATGTTTTTGCGACAAGCCGCGTTGCAATTTGAATTGTTTACGCAAGATCTTGTCGCTGCGAATGGCGCGACGGAAAATAAGCCACACCAACTCTCGCCGCGCACAGGCAGTGCAGCCAATATTTCTTCGCACACAACATCGGCATTCACGGTCCCCCCGGTTGATTTGTGGCGCGAAATTCTGAGCCAAAAATTGGGCGAGCGTTCATGAAAATCTCCTTGCCCTTGGCTCGCAGCACTCGCGCGCCCATGATCGCGCTTGTCACGCTTTCGCTGCTGAATTTGCTTAATTACGCCGATCGCTACGTGGTTAGCAGTCTGGTTCCATTTCTAGAAAAGTCAATCGATCAAGGCGGCTTGGCGCTTACGCATACGCAATCCGGCTGGCTGTACTCCGCATTTATTGTTGTGTACATGATCGCCGCTCCGGCGTTTGGTTTCATCGCGGACAGATTTCCGCGCCTTCATGTTCTTGCTGCCGCCGTTGCATTTTGGAGCGTGTTGACATTGCTTGGCGGTTTCGCATGGGGCTTCTGGAGTTTGCTGATCATGCGCGCGCTCACTGGAATTGGCGAAGCCGCATATGCCAGCGTTGCGCCGGCCGTTCTTGCTGATGAATTTCCGGCCAAACAACAAAGTCGCGCGATGGCTTTCTTTAACGCCGCAATTCCAGTTGGCGCCGCGATTGGTTTCACGCTTGGGGGAGTGGTGGGATCCAAATATGGTTGGCGCGAAGCTTTCTTTGTGGCCGGCGGCCCCGGACTTTTTCTGGCGCTCGTGATTTATTTTCTTCGCGATCCAAAGCGCGGAGCCATGGATACGCACGTTGTCGTGAACGCGCCGCCAACGTTGCGCAGTGCCGCTGGAATTCTGTTTCGGCCAAGATGGCTTTGGACCACCATGGGGTACGCACTGCAAACAGCCGGCTTTGGAAGTCTTGGTTTTTGGACGCCAACGTATCTTGAAAAAGCCTGGGGATTAAGCGTTGAAAGTTCCAGCACAATGTTTGGCGCGGTCATTGTTGTCACTGGAATCACCGGCACGATGGCAGGTGGGTTTCTTGGCGATTGGTGGTATCAAAGAAAACCCACGGCGCATTTATGGATATGTGGAATTACCAGTTTTCTTGCAGCCGCATCAATCCTGTTTGTTCTTTACGCGCCCAATGTCACCGCCATGTGGTGTGGCGTCACGCTTGGCTCTTTCTTTTTAGTGATGAGCGTGGGCCCCGTGCACGCCCATCTTGTGCACATTCTGAATCCAGCCGAACGCGGCACGGGTATGGCGTTGGCTATTTTTGTTTTGCATGTGTTTGGCGATGTTCCAGCGGTCCCGATGATTGGTTGGATTGCGCAGGGATCAGGTTGGAAAATCGCGTACATGTCCATTCCGATTTTCATATTTCTCGCGGGAATTATTTGGTGCTTGGGCGCGAAGTATGAACAGCGCGTGCGGTCGCAATTTTCCAATTCCATCGCTCGCACATAATCGTCCCTTCGTATGATGAGCGCATGACATTGCGCTATCTCACCGCCGGTGAAAGTCACGGACCAGGTCTGCTTGCAATTGTGGAGGGAATCCCCGCGGGCCTTTCCATTGACAGCGATTTCATCAACGGCGAATTAAAGCGCCGTCAAGCGGGCTACGGCCGTGGCGCGCGACAACGCATTGAGACCGACAAGGCGGAATTTATTTCGGGCGTTCGCCGCGGCGTGTCCATGGGCGGTCCAATCGCAATGCGAATTCCCAATGAGGACAATCGCCTTGATGATGCAGCAAAAACGCCTTCAGTTTCGCGCCCGCGACCGGGCCACGCGGATCTCGCCGGCAGCGTGAAGTGGCTCACCACCGATTGCCGCGAAACATTGGAGCGAGCCAGCGCGCGTGAAACCGCGGCGCGCGTTGCGGCCGGCGCGCTTGCGAATTGTTTTCTGCGTGAGTTTGGTATTCAAACATGTGGCTTTGTGCGCGCCGCGCTTGATGTCCGCTGGACTGGCGAAGTCACCGCGCATTCATGGCCCGCGCAACTTGCCGCGCGCAATGCAAGCGACGTCGGAATTCCCTGTGACGCAACAAGCGCGCAACTGATCGATCGCATTCATCAAGCCAAGGTTGACAAGGACACGGTTGGTGGATTAGTTGAGGCGCATGTGTTCAACTGCCCAATTGGTCTTGGTTCATGCGTGCAGTGGCACGAACGATTGGATTCGCGCTTGGCCGGCGCGGTGATGGGCATTCAAGCTTTTAAGGCCGTTGAAATTGGACTTGGGCGCGAGTGCGCATTCCGCACCGGAAGCCAAGTGCACGACGCAATTCAGTATGACGCGTCAAAGAAACATGAATCACATCTTGGCTTTGTACGCCCCACTAACAACGCCGGCGGACTTGAAGGTGGTATGACCAATGGAATGCCCGTGGTTGTGACCGGCACCATGAAACCCATCAGCACGTTGCTTCGCGGAATGCCAAGCGTAGATTTAAACACCAAGGAATCCGTCATGAGCGCGTATGAGCGATCCGATGTCAGCGCTATTGCCGCCGCGAGTGTGGTGATGGAACATGTTGTTGCGTTTGAAATTGCCCGCGCGTTCCTGGAAAAATTTTCTGGCGATTCCATGACGCAAGTGAAAGCGTCTTATGCGGCGTACATGGAATTGGCGCGCCGTTTGCCGCTCGTTTAATTTCTATTTGCCCCGCGTTTAGGCAAGTTCACGCACTCAAATACTTGGACTGATAACCCCAAAGTTGTTCGCCCGCGGTTTTTTTATCCTTCAACTTTAAGAAAATTTCCAATTAAACTTGATCTTTCATTTCTAGTTTCGATAGTCACGTCGGAGGTTTGAAATGACTATGGAAACGCCAACTGGACGAGCAGTATTCGAGTATCCATGTGATTGGGGCTACAGCCTGATCGCTGGCCAAGAAGCGCATTTGCACTTGGCTATTCGGCAGACATTTGGGCAGCACCCAGTCAAAATTGGAGAGCTTCGCAAGAGTTCCGGTGGTCGTTGGTGCGCTTTGAACGTGGACACCACCGTCACGGACGAATCACAACGCCAAGGCTTCTTGGACACTCTTCGTAAGTGCGTCGGTATTCGTTATGTGTTGTAAATTTTGTATCCAAAGGCGATTCACTCGCCTTGATTGATCGTTTGGTTGGTTTATTCCGTCTGTGAACTGAAATATTAAATCACTTGTTCTTTGTAACTTGACTGAAAATAATTAGAGTCGATTCTCTTGATGATTGAAAACTTAAGACCAGATGTGGCCCCGCAGGCACCTGGTCGAACGTTTCGTCCATCCACTCCCGCGCCGACCACATCAGGTCGTGCAACAAGGAGTCGACGAAATGAAATTCACTTCCCACATCAAAAATTGCGCCCGCCAAACTCACACACTTGCACGTACGTTGTCAATGTTGCTTGTGTGTGCCGCAGCCACCAATAGTTCAGCCGCCCCTGTGAAGGCTTTGACTTGGGGAAGCGTTGATAAAGCTTGCACCCAACAAACACAAATGGTGATGGTGGATTATCCACAGACCGGTGCATGGGCAGCGGCGCGAACAAAGAATCAACCAACTGGCCAGCGCGTGTTGTTGCTCCGCTTCTTTGTAGATGATTTGACACAACATCCATCTGATCGTTGCATCGCAACCAATGCAAATGGTGTTTCGACAATCACCCCATACCAAAGTCCATTTCTCACCAATGGCATCAAGCGTTCACAGGCCCGTATTGAAAAGTTCTTTGATGAATTTAAAGCTGCGGGTGGATCTGTGGACTATGTGATTTTCGACAATGAAACTGGTGTGGGCGACTGGGGAATTGGTATGAATGGGCTTTTAGCTATTCAAAATGAATATAGATTCAAGTCCACTTATGGCAAAATTATAAATTTTAACGTAAGTCAAATCCAATGGGGAAACACCTATCATGTACGATGGGATGCTTTGATGAAATCGATTGTTGATTCTGGAATGAATGTTGCGGCATTTGGACCAATTAAAAAGAGATTTCCTAAGGCAAGAGTTACTAATTATGAGTCATTTGTGTTAAACCAAGCTAACGCATCTCCTAATTTCCGACGTTGGGCATCGTGGAATAACTCGAAGGGCTTTGGTACAGATGATGCTCCAGTTTATTACGGTCAATCAACTCAAGCGTTGACCGAAATCAAATTCGACGGTGTAAATACGATTGGTTCTAAGCCAGAAGATTTATTCCGTTTGCAACTGAATAACATGCGTTCTGTAATCAAAAGTTCAAATGGCGCTCGTTCACAAATGCCTTGGATCGCACATCGTCAATTTGGTAATCTTGTGAGTTGTGGTCCATTAGTCGAATGCCCAATGAGCGGCACAATGTATTGGGATGAAATGGTCATTCAGCTTGTAATGCATGGTGCTGACACATTGCAGGTGTTCAACGCCGACGCATGGGAAGTTGGTTCTGATCCAAAGATGTTCAATCCAAAGGAAGATCAATTCGCGCTTGAGTCAATCATCACGGATCTCAATCAGCGTCTTGGTTCGAATCCAGGTGCAAGCCGCTGGTTCTCTGTCACTGGTTGGGCCGACAAAGTCTTTATCACCGGCCGCATGCTTACCAACGGAACCCTTTGGAGAATCTCATTCACCGATGACGTGAACTCCATCGCTCTTCCTTTAAGGGACGGAACAATCCAAATCGTCACTCGCGAAGAAGGCACCGCTGGCGCATGGTTCTTTGAGAGCTACACCAACCAAGTCACTGTACGTCAAGACAAAAGTGATGTTGCGTTCATGGTTGTGGACGACTCTGTCATTCAAGCTGATTTAAATGATGATTCACAAATCAATTCAGCCGATATGCAGTTGCTTGCTGCCGCAATGGGAAGTACTGGCGAGCATGCCGCGGATTTGAATAATGATGGCGTGGTGAATCAAGCGGATCAAAGCCAAATCACTCTAGTTCGAAAAACTCTTGTTGCGCAGGCAAGGAAAATAACCAGGGGCACAACTCCAATGGTGCAATCAAACACTCGGCTTGCGATGAAATAATTCACGCTTGTGAAAGCGGAACTGGCGGCGATGCCAGGGCAGGGTGGTAAAGAACCCTGCTTCGCAAGGCTTCAAACATGGAAGTTAATTCGCGGGCTGGAATAGTTCCCACCAGCGAACTCGGCATGGAAAGTTGGCAGCCGTATTCCGCGGCTTTCGTCAATGCTTCGGCGGCGCTTCTGCGATCGCCGCGCAGGGAGAACGCGAGTCCCAGTGCCCACCATGCATCCGCAAACTGCGGCACCGATTGGGTTGCCGCCCGAAACGCGCGGCCGGCCTCGATGGGATTTCGCTCGCTTGTGAGATATGAAACACCCATGTTGAAATGAACCCACGCATTTGCCGCGTCGCTTTGAAGAAGTCCACGACACAATCGTAAAGAGTCTTGGTGGCCAGGCAATCCCAGCGACAAACATGCGACCGCTTCGTTCATCAGACATTCATGCGCATTTTTGTCGGAGTTCGCCGCTTCTTGAAATGCTTGACGCGCTCCTGTCCACGCACTCGCGGCGAGTAAACGAACGCCGCGCTCAAAATGAATCTTTATCGCCTGGAGGTCGTTTGTTGAAACGACTGTTGTCGACACCTTCGCAAGATTTGGTTCCGAATCCATCGCAAGCGAGAATGGTTCGGGCGCGCTGGTTTTTTGTGGTGGCGTAGCCGAAGAAATTTCTTTATGTATGACCGCGGGTTGATTTGGAAATATTTGTTGCGCAACGATCGCGATGGACTCGGGAATTTCAAATCGCACCACGCGCAAACGCTTGGACTTCAATCGTGCCACGGATGGTTTTCTACGGCC
>CAIKXA010000056.1 GCA_903831295.1 uncultured bacterium
CAACAATTTGCTCACCAATGTGACCTATGACCGATTTCTAAACCCCACAAAGTGGCTGTGGTTCGGCAAGACCCAATATCAATATGACGTGAATCAAGGCTGGGAAAACCGAATTCAAGCATGGGGTGGAATTGGTTACCGATTTTATGAGGACCCCAAAGGCTTCTCGCTTACTGGCAAAGTTGGAGTGGGTGCCACGCATGAATTTGGCAACTCCGACATTACCGAGCCCAATGGCTACGCGGAAATTGCGCTGGCGTGGCAAATTAGCGATCGACAAAAATTAAACTTGTCTTCATACATTTCTCCCGACCTTGCCAATATTGAAAACTTTTTCGTGCAGACACGCTTGGAATGGAGCCTGAAACTCGACATATTCAGTGGCTTAAGTCTGGTGACTGGTTTGCGTGATGATTATCAAAGTCAACCCGCCGACAACGGATCTGGAAATGATTTCCGTGGCTACGCCGGTTTGAAACTGGAATTTTAATTTCATCAACTCATTCATAAGGAACTCACATGAAAATTATTGAAGAATTCAAAGCGTTCGCGGTTAAAGGAAATGCCATGGACTTGGCCGTCGGTGTCATCATTGGCGCGGCGTTCGGTAAAATTGTGAACTCCATCGTGCAAGACTTGATCAATCCCATTTTGGGAATGTTGATTGGTGGCGTCGACTTGTCGCGCTTTCAAGTCGTGCTGAAAAAAGCCGTAGTGGCTGACCCCGCCGCCAATATCGTCGCGGCGCCGGAAGTCGCAATTAAAATTGGCTCCTTCCTGAACATGTGCATTGAGTTCTTCATTGTGGCGTGGGCGGTGTTTCTGTTAGTCAAAGGTTTGAACAAAATCGCGAACATGAAACCACAGTTGCCTAAATTGTAATTGCAGCTCGAAACTGAATACAAACATAAATTCAAAAAGTTATCTCTATCTCATTTGGTTATTCAACTCACATACCCTATTTCAAAAATAATTTTTTCACATTGAGAATTTCCCACGCATAAAGATTCGATTTCTGTAAAAATTCTATTATGCCGCGCCGTTTCATACCAACCTCCGAACCATTGCTTGAAGAATGCAAGAACTCCCTGCAAATGCTGCAAGACGCATTGTTGGCACTTATTAAGGCATGCGGCGCCGACCAAGACCATGCATTCGCTCTTTCGCAGCGACTAAGCATTGATAAAAGTTTGGCATGGCGCATTGTGCGTTTCGCCAAGGAACACGATGTAAACCAAGCGGTTGAATTTCTTCCAGGTGATTCGGGGCTGAACATATTCATTCATAAATGCCAACGCGGCTCTTCCACGCGTGACGCAACCCAAATCGCCTATCAGGCGCCGCTGATTTAAGTTCTCTTGCCAAGCGCGTGGGCGGAACCCGCAACACATTTAAAAATATATTGATGCAAAGCGGAACAAATCCCGCGCGCTCCATGTCGCAAATCACGCTGCGCAAGCAGGCGTTCATGGCCAATGAAGCCATCTGGGGAATTCGCGCAAGTGTTCGTTGGAGATGTTGGATTCAGTTTCCCGCCAAGGACAAAGCCCGTGTGGCTGTTGTGAGTGGCGACGCTTTCATTGGCCTCACTCGTTTGCGCAGCAATGCGAGCTGGCCACTCATTCAACGTTCACTTTTTGAATACGACAATAATGATGTCAAACATCTGACTTCAGTTTCAACTGCAATTGATAAAAATAGTACCGACGAATTTCCGCTGCTGAGTGCGTTTAGCACATTGACCCCATCTCATTTAATTCGGCTGCAAACCCCACAAAAAATCACTTGGTCTTTGCCTATGGGCTCGGTTGGCAAAGAGGCCGCAACCGACCTCTTCTTTGCCGAACTCTCTCACAATGGATTTGCGGAACCCGTGGCCACGCTCACTCGACTTGATTTACCTGTGGAAGAAGCCGTCATTGATATTTTTCTGCACAACTCACTGCTCAAAGAAACTCCCATGAACGCTTTCTTGTTCAACTGCATGACCGGTGGTGGCATGGGTGTTCCAGAGCCAAACCGCGAAAGCGATCTCATGCCACTCATTGAATCAGTGGAAGCGCTGCCGCAGGCACATCACTGGCCTGTGAAATCCATTCCCATGTACAGCGGCGTAATAGAAACATTATTCAAGGCTCAACCTTTTGAGCAAAGTGAATTCACGCTGCACCGCATCAGCATAAAATATCCAGCTATCCCCACCGCGCTGGTCATGAAGCTCTCTGACAAGCCGTATGCTTGAAATTTTTTAATTCGGTCAGGAATCACTTGCTCGCATCGCGCGTCAATGCGCTACCGCACAAACGATCAAACTATTTTTTCTGATCTCTATGCGTGATCAAGGGACGCCACCAAGCCCACAATGCGGCGCGCTTCTCTTGGGCTACATCGCTGGCCTCCATGGCAAGCCATGCAAATTCATCGATGCGCTTCTCGCGCGCGGCTCCAGTTGTGTGATGTAATTTTTTCAGCACATTGGCGGCGCGATTCCATGCCGACATATTTGTCGGCAGCGGCAACGCGGCAATTTGCTTGGCCGACAATTTCAACGCGTGTGGAGACAACCCTGCACCTGCATGACGCCACCAAGCCTCCGCGCTGGTGGCAGGCGAAAGCACAACCGCAAGTATGCGCCATAAATCAGCGCGTTTATGCGGCACAACGCGAATCAACGGAACACTCGGCGCCATACGACCAGTGGCGTCCACCACCGCCTCAAGCGCCTTGGTCTGCACGGCAACCAAGACCTTGGGTCGCTTGGCGTCGGCAAGCCAATCTCGCATATATGGATCTTCTGCAATCGCGCGCTCGTTCACCTCTGGGTGCTTCCATATTTTTCCTAGCAAGCGCACGGGTCGATCGCCCCACATGCAATGCGCCCAATCAATCAAACCCGTGGTGACAATGCGAAGACCGTGGGAACTTTTGGAATCTTTGATGGCTCCCCGCAAACCGTAGTACTGGTCGCGGAAATCAGCGGCCACGCGCGCGCGATCACCAATCACGCCGTAGGCGCGCTGTTTCATGCGCGGAACGCCGGCGTGCGCCGCCATGGCAGCGCTCCATCTTCCCTGCCACGCAGACCACGGCAAAGTCAACGCGGGTGAAGGCAACACGCGCAGCGCATGTTCGCGTTTTCGGTTGGCGACAACGCCAGAAACTGCGAAATTTGCGCGTAAAGCTGGGCTAGATATTTTTTTAGAGTCGACCGCCTTTACGCCAGCAATTATTTTTGAACTTACAAATGCAAGTATGGCGACATGCGTGGACGCACTAGCCCAGCGTTGGCGTTCAAAGTAAATGCATTCAAGTTGCGCTAAATTGCCCACGCGCTCACGAACCAAATGCGCATGTGCCGCGGACAACACGCTGACTGGTTCAATCATGGCCATTCGGCCGCCGGGCTTCAGCGCTTGAGCACCCAATAATAAAAACGCGCTGGCCATGTCTGCGTAGCCGCGCACCGCTCCGTCAAATCGCTGCACAAGTTTTTGCGCACGGCGGCGGTCCACCACAGTTGCGCCAATCAACTGATTCAGAAACGGCGGATTTCCAAGCACAATGTCAAATGCGCCTTCAAGATTTTTCTCAAACAAAGCGTCGCCCACGCGCACTTGCCGCGAAAGTTGACGTGTTGCCGTGGGCCCCAAGCGCAGAAAGTGCGCCAACCGCGTCCGCGCAATGGACACCGCGATCGGATCAATATCAACGCCATGCATGGCGCTCGCAATGGCGGCCTTGGAGCACCCCGCCCGAACCAACTCGCGCGCCGCGGCGATAAGCAAGTTTCCGCTGCCACAGGCAGGGTCCAAAATAGTTGGGCACGCATGCGAAGCACGCTCTTTCAACCACGGATTCAGCGAAAGTTCCACCAACACATCCGCGAGCACCATGGGCGTGTAAAAGGCGCCAAGCTGCTTACGCCGACGTGAAGTTTTTTTACCTTCCCCACTTGACCGTCCCAGCGACGCCTCATACGAAACCGACAACCACTCTTGGTCGTCACCAGTTCGAAATTGTGCGGCGCTCGCCGATGTCCTTGGCATGCGTTTCGATCTTATCGCCCTAGTGATTTTATAAAGCCATCTTCAAAAAAAGACCAAATACTGCCACTTTTAGCGTTCCTGCCAAATCATTTGCCTGTTTGAAGATGCTTAAGTTGCAAAAGTGGCACCTTTGCCGGATTTGCCTACAACCTTGAAGCACGTAATGGACACCAAAGGGCGTAAATTTGACCGCCAAGACGATATTGAGTGCTTTAAAATTGAAATACAATTCCATTAACCTTTACCTGCACATGAATTGCCGTGCGCAAGTCCAAAATTGAAATTATTTTGAAAATATACAAACATTCATTTGACAACCCCTAAATTGGGGGTATGTTTACAATGCATTCAAATAGTGTCTCTTCTGGAGTTCCCAAATTTCCGAGAGTCAATGTTTGATTTAGCGTTCCCTTACTGCATGCAAACCTTTTCGGGGTTCCCTCTCATGAAAACTAATTTATATGCTTCGGTTATTGGATTTGGCTTCTTTGCTGCATCCGCATCTTCAGCCGTAGTTAGTTATACGAATCTGGGTCTTTGGAGCGAAGATGTTGTGAATGCAGGCTCTACAATAGCCATCGAATCATTCAACTCTTACAGCGGGGCTTACGGTCCATCGCTCTCCGGTACAGCTGGAGGCATCACTTGGACGGCAAGTTCTGTTGGAGACATTTATTGCGACGCGGGCTTCTTTTCGACCAACATTCCAAACACTTCTGCCACCTTTACGTTTGCCCCTGGCGTGAAAGGAATTGGCGGAAATATCTTTGGAACTGATATTAACCTGAACTCCGTTGCCAACACCAAGATCAAAGTGACATTGGCCGACGGCACTGCTTACACCGGCTATGCCAATGGTCCATCAGATTTTGTCGGGTTTCTTTCCGATGGCGCTGCGATTTCAAGTATGACAATCACAGCAAGTCGAGGAACAAGCGTGTGGGTTACGGCCGACAACTTGTACTTTGGCGTGATAGGACCAATTCCAGCCCCAGGAGCGTTTGCTTTAATTGGTTTGGCTGCTCTGGTCCAACGACGCCGACGCTGATTCACCAAATAATTTCACCCCGATTTGGGGTCACTAAGTCGCTTGAGTCCTCGGACTCGGCGACTTTTTTATTTGAATGCATAACGAATTTGATGCGCCTAGCGATCAACCCAAAGCCATTCGTTCTAACTGATGTTAAATGCGGCGTAACAAATCCTGGTGCATATCTAGCCATTTCATCCTGGCGCTACACTTGCTCATTCTCGCGGGCGTAGCTCAGTTGGTAGAGCGTCAGCTTCCCAAGTTGATGGCGGGAGTTCGATCCTCCTCTCCCGCATTGCAAAACACGGCATAAACAGCCGTGTTTTCTTTTGCCTAGTG
>CAIKXA010000057.1 GCA_903831295.1 uncultured bacterium
AATCACGGGGGACACGGTGCTGAGACCAGCCCTGAAAAGGGTGATGTGGCGAAGGTTTGAAACCTGCAGCAAACAGCACTTTCCGTGCATAAATGCTTCAATTCAAACGCTTCTCGCAAATGCTATCCGCGTTGGGTAGCCGTCCTTTTCAAGCTGGCCGCTTTCGATGTCGTGGAGTCACGACATGAGCAGCAGCAACACCGTCAGCAACGACACACCGAACAACGTCAGCAATATTAAAACCAAGACGGGATCGCGCCACCCGTTGCGGCAACTTGGCGTAGTTGGATTGGACACGCTGGAGCCCGTGATACTTGCGGCGCTTGCAACGGAAACTCCGTTGCTGCTTGTGGGCGCGCATGGCACGGCGAAAAGTTTATTGCTGAGTCGGCTGTGCGAGGCGCTTGGTTTGCAGTGGCGCCACTACAACGCAAGCTTGGTGAACTACGACGACTTGATTGGCTATCCCCTGCCCAACGTCAATGGAACGTTGACATTTGTGCAAACTCCCGCGTCGGTGTGGAACGCGCAAGCCGTGTTCATTGATGAAATTTCGCGCGCGCGCCCGGACATGCTGAACAGGCTTTTTCCCATTATTCACGAGAAAAAAGTGCAAGGAATGGAGTTGACCCAATTGCGATTTCGATGGGCGGCCATGAATCCGCCGGCCGACACAAATGAAATTTCGGCGGACAGTTACTTGGGCAGCGAGCCGCTTGATCCCGCGCTTGCGGATCGATTTGGATTTGTGATTGAGATTCCTTCGTGGAGCGCTCTGAGCGATGCCGATCAAAGCGCGGTGATTACCAGCGAGCCTCATGCGCTTGCGCATGAAACGGCGACGAGCATTTGTAAAGCGGTTGAATTGATCAAGCAGGAAATTCCTTTGGTGAAAGAGTCCGTGGGCGCGGTGTTGGTGAATTACACGCGCGAGATTTTGCAACACGCAAGCAGGCTTGGTATTTGGCTAAGCGGTCGGCGCGCGACAATGCTGTTTCAAAATATGTTGGCCGTGCACGCGGCGCGATGCGTGCAGAAACCAAGCGCGCAGTTATGCGATTCGGCTTGGCTGGCGCTTATTAATTCGCTGCCGCAGCGCGCGCAGAGTGTGAAGATTGACGGCGCGCGGTTGATGGTGGCGCACAATCAGATTTGGAAAACATTAATGCTGGACTCCGCCGATCCGCGGCGCATTTTGGCGTGCGAAAGAGATCCGGTGCGCCGAGTGTTGCGCGCGGTTGCTTTCACGCAACTTTCACTTCAAGAACTTTCTTCGTACGCCGCAGACGCGTTGGCGCATCTTCCATCCGGGGGGCGCCACGCGCTTGCGGTGCACCTTATGGAAAGCGGCGCGTCGGCACGCATGATCGCCGCAGTGGCGGCGCAAACCGCGAGTTTGTTCACGTTGGTGTGCACCAAGCAAAATCTGAAACAGTTTGTGACGGCTGGATCCGCCAATCACCGCGCGTGGCAAGCCATTGTGAAGCACTTGGCCAACATTGCAACGGACAATCCAGAAGAGCCGCTGATTTGCAATTTACTTGCGGGACTCTTTTCAGCCAACGAAATTAAAACCGAGGACGATGTTCTTGCGGTGCTGGATTCATGGCGTGGCGTTCGAGCGCTATGCGTGGGCGGCTTTGACAGTGGCTTGAATGTTGCAACTGTTCTTGCGGGGGCCGCTTGAAATGAACTTGAGCGCGCGCTTTGATCAAAGCCCCGAAATTGAAACGCTCCCCCCGGGCGCGTCACTTCTGCACAACATGAGTTGCCGGCCAAACACGGCGGTGACTCATACGGGCGTGGATCAATGCCATCGCATTTGCATCCTGACGGATTTGCCGCGCCCGCCAAATTCATTATTCACCGAGTTCTGCGAAACATTTGGCGTGGCCATGCCGGAAGATGGCGACGGTTGGAAGGCACTGACCGAAGCCGCAAACATGCCCTGCCCTGAACTGATGTTGCTGCCAGCGGTGGCCGCGGTGTTGGTGAACGCGCCAGGCAATGTATTCCCCGGCATAAGCGACAACCCGCGACTTGCGCTGGCCGTTCTTGCGCGCTGCTCTGGCGGAATATTTATTCGCGATCGACCACCAGTGATCACCAGCGATCACATTAAAAACACGATCACTCTTATCGCACCACTTTCATGGAGACCACCATCATGACATTTCAAAATGCACAACACCAAGCAACGAACATTGACACGCATGACTTGCAAAAAACTTTGCACAGCGAAAGTCCGCACGCATTCAATATTGCAGCAAGCCCCGCGCAACAGCAGACACCGGCGCCACATCAAACGCCGCCCGTTGCGCCCACTACCAGCATTGCGGATCAATTGCTTGGCTCATTTCCATCGGGCACGTATTGTTTGCCAGCGCTGTTAAGCCTGGCCGAAATTGTGGAGACCACCAGCGTTGCAACCGCGGCGGTTGAGTGCACATTGCGGCCGCGCTTTCTGATTAATCCGGAATGGGTTGCGCAACACGCGCAAACGCCTGAAAAACTTGTGATGTTGACCATGCACGAGCTGCACCACGTTGTGCTTGGCCACACGCGTTTGTTCGCGCGCGCCACACCCTTGGACAATTTGGTGTTTGACGCGGTGATTAATTCCATGCTGTGCCAGTTGTTTCCTGAGCGCCCGTATCAAGCGCTTCTTACCGACATTTACAGCGAGAACAAATTTCCAGAATGTTTTTTACGGCCCACCAATGTTTGGACCAATGGAGTTCAAATAACTGTTCCGCCAGTGCTGCTGCAACCAGAGCACAAACATTTGGCGCCGCTGTACAAAAAGTTGTACACGCCAGAAGGCGCAACCTACGAGGAGTTGCGCGAGGCGTTTCGTGGAGCAATCAGCGAAGAACAATTTGTGAAAGTGCAATTGTTGGGCGATCACAGCGATGAAAATCCGTCGAGTGATCAAGCGCCAAATGATGTTGCATACGCAGCAGGCGGCAAAGGCTCAGGCAAGTCGGCTGGTGGATTGCGCATTAAATTTGCGGGCGAAACCGACGCGTTGCACGACGATGCAGATGAATCAGAATGCGAATCAAAGCAACCCAAATGCGCCTCAAGCGCTGGCCGACTCGAAACGCGCTCGCCTCAATTGCTGCAAGAAGTACGCAGAATTGTTGAGCAGTGGCCGCGGCCAAATAATCCAATCAAAGGAAGATCACTGCACGATTTACTGGAGGCGACAACGGTGGGATTGGCGCCACGAAGTAACCGCGGCGCGCTGACCAAACTGTTGCGAATCATGTCAAAGCAATCCGGAAACGGGCGCGTGCGCAATTTCCAAATGGACAGTGCGTGCGTGGAGTCGCCCATTCCACGCTTGATGCGTCGCTCCTTGGTGCTTAATGCGATCGGCGCGGCGCCAATGTTGCATCAAGAACAACTGCAGATAAGCCGCATTACGCCAAAGGGCGAGCAAGTGCACGTGTACTTGGATGTGTCGGGCAGCGTGAGCGGTTTAGTTGGCGCGTTGTACGGCGCCATTTTGGACAACAAAGAATTAGTCCATCCGGTCGTGCATTTATTTTCCACCAGGATTGTGGATGTCACGCTGCAACAACTGCGCGCAGGCCATTGCGTCACAACGGGCGGCACATGCATTGGGTGCGTTGCCCAACACATGAAACAACACAAGGTGCGGCGCGCCGTAATTGTGACGGATGGATTTGTTGGCGCTCCCAGCGTTGTGGCGCGCGGCATTTTAGAAAATGTTCAGCTTGGCGTTGCGTTAACGCCAGGTAATTCAACTCGCAGAGACCTAGAAGGCCTAGTTGAACACTGGGCACAACTGAAAGTGCAATTCCATGACTGATATAAATAAATCGTTCTCCATTCTTCGCACCGCCGAATTTGTTTTGCCGGGCCATCCAGATAAGTTGGCTGACGCTATCGCCGATGCGATTGTGAAACAGGCGCGGCGCTTAGAACGACGCGCGCTAGTTGGCGTGGAAGTTGCGCTGCACCGCGACGTGGTGTTTATTGATGGCCGCGTTGCCTGTAATGGCGCGGAAAATATTGACTTCAAGGCGCTAGTGAAAGATGTGTACAAATCCGCGGGATACGGCGGAGTGTTTGCGCCGCTGCCTCATCGGATTAAATTAAAAACTGATTTATGCCTTGGACCGTTGTGGCCTGGCGAGGCAGAGTTTAGAGAAGTGGCCGACGACCAATCCATTATTACGGGCTACGCGTGCAGCACGCCGGGCACGCATCACCTTCCGGTGGAGCATGCGTTGGTGCGCCACCTTGCGTTTGGTTTGTATCGACTTGGCCGTGCCGCAAAAAATTTGCGGCTTGGTCCAGACGGAAAGTTGATTGTGTTTGTGCGCGAATCGGATGATGGCAACAGTTGGATGCTGGAACGCGTGTCGGTTTCCGCGCAACACGCCGCGGATTGGAACGCGGTTGAGGTGCGGCGAGCCATTCACAAGCGCGTACTAAGCGACGCGAAGAATTTTGCGGCGTTGGTGCCAGGATTAAGCGTTTCATCGTCGCTTGATTTGCTGGTGAATGAGGCTGGCGATTTTGTGGAGGGTGGTCCGCATGGCGACAATGGTTTATCAGGCAAAAAACTTGTGGTTGATTTTTACGGGCCGCGCGTACCGATTGGTGGCGGCGCGATGTCTGGCAAAGATTTCTGGAAAGCAGATCGAGCGGGTCCGTTGATCGCGCGCGACTTGGCCATTGCCGCGGTGCAACGCTTAGGTTGCAAAGCTTGCACGGTAACGCTAGCAATTTTTCCTGGCGACCGTCAGTTTAGAATTGCAAGCGCGCAGTCGCATGGAGCCACGCACAAAGTTGTAGTTCACAGCGACGCGCAACAGGGTGGCGCGCATTCCCCCACCGCCGCTACCACCTCGCACACTCAAACAATTTCAAACATTGATCCCGCCAAACTTGCGGGTCTTGTTGATCTACGTTTGTGTTCAAAAACAAATTGGCCAAGCGAGGCCGACAATCTGATCGACGTGGCGCGCTGGGGACACTTTGTGCCCATGAACGCCTGGAACATTGCAAGAAATAATGCGGCAGTGGCGCAAGTAGCTTTCTAACATCGCAATACATATTCTGAACGCTTTCAATTTGCGCTACATTCAAAGGAATTCATGACAACGCTTCAACAATTTGCCGCGGGACAAATCGCAATACCAACGGGTACTGCGTGGCATTTGTCCGATCTTGGTGAATTTCGCGGTAAGCAAGATTTATACACACGGCAATCACCGCAACGACTTAAAAGTTTGCGCGAGCACGCCATGATTCAAAGCGCGGTGTCGTCAAATCGAATTGAAGGTGTGGCGATTGATCCAAATCGTGTACGGGATATTTTCGCAACTTCAAAACCAATTTTTCGGGACCGAGATGAAGAAGAAGTTCGTGGCTATCGCGACGCATTGGCGTGGATTCATGCGGATGCCGACAGTATTGTCTTGAATGAACAGTGCATCAAGCGACTTCACGCATTGACCCGCGGACAAATTTGGGACGCGGGCCAGTTCAAGGAAAAAGATGGCGACATAATTGAACGCTCGGCGGATGGTCGTTCCCGTATTCGGTTTCAGACTGTGCCCGCGCATGAAACTGCGGCGTGTATGGCGAACCTGGTTATAGATTGGCAGCGCTGTCTGGATGAACGCTGGGTGCCTCCACTTCTAGCGTTGGCGGCATTTAATCTTGATTACTTATGCATTCATCCATTTAGAGATGGCAACGGTCGAACTTCGCGTTTGCTTTGGTTGCTGCAGAGTTACCAACTCGGTTATGAAGTTGGGCGATATATCAGTTTGGAACGCTTGGTTGAAGTGCACAAGGATCGTTACTACGAAACTCTTGAGCAGAGTTCGCAAGGTTGGCACGAAGGCAAGCACGAACCTTGGCCTTACATTAATTTTGTTCTGTTTATTTTCAAGACTGCATTCGCCGAGTTTGCAGAACGTGTTGGTGAAATCAAAGCGCCGCGTGGCGCAAAGACGGATCAGATTCTGGCGGCTATTGAACAATTTCCTGGCAAATTTTCATTGGCTCAACTTGAATTGCGTTGCCCGGGAGTAAGTCGAGACATGGTGCGGCGAGTACTTCGTGACCAGCAGAGTGCCGGCATGGTGGAATGCCATGGCCGTGGACCAGCCTCTCAATGGCAAAAGAAGAGGTAATTACCCATTTATATAGGTAACAGAGGGGGTAATGTCTGGGGCGATAACGAATTTAAGATGCACCTGATGGTTGCATGCAATTTTGCGCAGTTTAAACCCACTCGTTGATGAACACTGCACCATCACGCGGACCAAAGCTTGCGTTTGTGGCCGGCGGGAATTTCTATGAATGCTTTCTCCACCAAGCGGTTGTAGGTTTATTTATACGACATGCCGTTTGTCGAAATTCAAATCACCAAATAACGCGATAGTGGAAGTGGGCACTATGTGAAATAAATCAGCCGCCCTAAAACGCCAGATCAAGCCCGCAAGTATCCGCCATATGTGCATGATCAGAAATACTGTTGATCGTTTAAACATATTTTGTATCCCGTAAGATTCAATCATGTCACAAGCAATTCTTCCTCCACAAAAACAAATGACTTGCATGTTAGGTCACCCGGTTGCAGAAAACCCAATCGACCGAATGTTTGATGCGGTGTATGCGCATTACGGATTGCAATGGCAGTTTTGGAAATGCGATGTGCAGTCGGAATCCAAAATTGCGGCCGCCATTGCCGGCGTTCGTGATTTGGGATTTGCTGGCGCCTGTATCACCGTGCCATATAAAGTGGCATCCATACCGCACCTGGATGAAGTGGATAAAGATGTTCAAGCCATCGGCGCGGTGAATTACATGACCATAAAAAATGGTCGACTGACTGGCCACAACAATGATGGCAAGGGCGTGGTGAAGGCCATTGAAAAAATCACCGCAATCAAAGGCAAGCGAGTTGCCATGCTTGGAGCGGGTGGCGCAGGAAGAGCCATGGCGGTTGAAATTGCGTGGGCGGGTGCGTCACATATAACCCTGTGCACACGGCGCGAATCTCAAGGAGTTGAAGTGGCGCAAACCGTCACAAAGGCTTCGGGTGTTCCCGCGCAATGGCAGCCATGGGCGGGCAAAATCACTATTCCCAAGGGCACGGAAATTTTAATGAATGCCACGCATTTAGGCGCCGCACCAGAGTTGGAATTAGTGCCGATTGATTGGCACAGCGTAAATAAAAATATGACTGTGGTGGATGTCATTACAAATCCGCGCGTGACTCCGTTTTTACAAACCGCCCGCGAGATGGGTTGCCCGATTGTGGATGGCGTTGAAATGCTTGTGCAACTTGCAATGCAAATATTTCAGGAATGGACTGGAATAAATCCCGATGAAGCCGTATTTCAGAAAGCCGTTGCGCGCGCGTTGGGAGAATAATTCTGCTTCATCCGATTGGGTTGTGTCACATCAACTCATGAAGCAGTTTCAAACTTCGCGCATGAGAAGCGCGGGCACATACTGAGCACATAAGCGACACAAATTTTAAGCACATGAGTGACAACCTAATGCATGTGACTGAACTCTCCCCCACTTGCGGCTTAATCAAAATACGTGTCGGCGTGGTCGTATGGCGGCGCGCAACAACAGAGCAAGCGTAAGTTCGTTTCGGCGGTGATTTGGTGACGCGCGCCAACGGGAATAAGAATGGCGTCGCCGGGACCAACCTTGCGAATCGCACCGTCAAGATCCATGAGCGCGGTGCCTTCAAGCAGAAAATAAAATTCCTCGCTGACCTTGTGGTAGTGGCGTTGAGTGGATTGCCCAGGCTTCAAAGAAGCTTCAGCCAGACTTTGCATTGCAACGGGCGCATTGGTGCGGTCAAGAATGCTGCGGATGACAGAGCCGTCTTTGGTAATAAATGGTTTTTGATTTTCGAGTTGCTGAACAATCATCAATTGAATTTATGCGATTTTGTCAACCAAGAATGAAAGTAATTTTATTTCGATTGCGAGGCGGATAGAAGCGGATCCATTACAAACTCTCGGATTTGACGAACAATCCGAATGAGTTCCGGCGCGCGAATACACACGCAGATTTGGCTCGAGCAGATCTGATAGCAGCGTTGGAAAAATAATCTCATCTAGTGCGGGCGTAATGGAAAGGCGATACAAAAATCGTTCGATGGCGTAGCGCATAAATACATGATTGAAATCTTCACCGCGCAATTTTGCGCCGTTGAGCAGTCGAGCATGGATTGACGCCGCACCGCTCACAACGCCGCAACCGCTTCCATATATGGACGCATGACATTGGAAACCCGGTTGATCTTCGCAAATTTCCATAATTCGTCGGCGCTGGCCTTCTTGGCGCGCAACGAATCGTGCAACGCCTCTAGCGCGACATCCAAACCAATTTTGTTACGAAACTTAAAGCAATCCACAACGGTCTTGGCAACACTGGTCACGCGTATGGAAACGCCGTCCACTTTGCGAATGACAACGCCAGCTTTCAATGCCGCCGTGGAAAATCGAACGATGCGCAGCGGCGGATAGTCAATGCGCGGCGCGTGTTGCGTGTTGCCGATCGCAATCCACGCTTCAAACGGAGCCTGCGTTGTCAGTCCATGTAATCGAAGCGCGGTGAGCAAGCAGAACACAACATTAGGCGCGCGCTTCATCACCGTCACCAACGAAGAATGTTCGCCGCCTTGGTAATTGGGCAGCGCATAGAGGCCGCGAGACACTCGCACCAATTCGCCCGCAGTCACCATGCGAGACAGTTGCACGCGCGCAACGCCAGCCTGGACAAGTTGCGTGGATCGAGCCGTGCCATCACGGCGAAGAAGCTTTTTAATTTTGATATGAATGGAGGTCATGGCGGCATTGTTCCATAATCTATGTATTTGTGCAAATGTGTATAGATATTGGAACAGCCCCCAAAATAGCGTCGCCCTGCAGCGCAATTGCGCTAGGCGCAAAAAAATTCCCACACCCACCGCCGGCGCGAACGCCGCATATATGCGCACACATTGATCCATGCCCACAACGTAACGGCTAGCGCGGGCTACTTTGCAAATCACTGCCTTTTTTCCGAGGCTATGTATGTGCGTCACACACCCATCTTTCCAACCCGGCCAACGCGCCACGCCAACTGGTCGCCTCAAGTTGCACCGCGCGCCAGCACCAACCTATCCCCGGGTG
>CAIKXA010000058.1 GCA_903831295.1 uncultured bacterium
CCAACAAAGGCGAGCGGCTTTAGCCCAAGCGCGGCCGCGCGTGAAGCTTCAACTAGTACAAGCGCGGCGGCGCCATCATTGATTCCCGATGAGTTGCCAGCAGTCACTGTCGCGTCGGCCGCCTTTGAGAACGCGGGCTTCAGCGCGGCAAGTTTCACAAGCGTGGTGTCGGGGCGCGGATGTTCGTCGGTGTCAAAATGAATCGGGGGCTTTTTTCCTTGCTCAATATCAAGCGGCGCAATCTCATCGCGCAATCGACCAGCGGCGTGCGCGGCGGCCCACTTCTGCTGGCTTGCAAGTGCGAACGCGTCTTGATCAGCGCGCGAAACATTGTGCGCGCGCGCCACATTTTCCGCGGTCTCACCAAGCGAGATCGGCGGATACATGGCGGCCAGGCGTGGATTGACAAAGCGCCAGCCAATGGTGCTATCAAACATTTGCTGCTCGCGGCCGAAAGCCTGATCAGACTTGCTTATGACATACGGCGCGCGGCTCATGGACTCAACGCCACCCGCGATCATGATGTCGCCCGCGCCCGACTCGATCATGCGCGCGGCAAGATTGACAGCCTCAAGACCCGATGCACACAGGCGATTCACGGTCGCGCCAGCAACGGTGGCGGGAAGACCCGCCAACAGCGCGGCCATGCGCGCGACATTGCGATTGTCCTCGCCCGCCTGGTTGGTCGCACCAAAGTAGACATCCTCAACAAGTGCGGGGTCAATGCCAGCGCGCGCAACAACGGCGCGAATGACATGCGCGGCCAAGTCGTCGGGACGCACGCAAGCAAGCGCGCCCCCGTGACGACCAATGGGTGTTCGAATGGCTGCAACAATGGCGACTCTGCGGGACATGCAAGCAATCTACCGCAGGTATCCCCCAAGCGGCGTAGGCATCTGGAATTCCAGTTTCTATGAAATTGAAATACTAGAAATTCATTTCTTTTTATAAATTGACACCAAAATTGCAAAAAATCTTTTGAAATCACATAATTTCAATGCGACATTGTTTCTATGACTGATCAACCAACCATTTTGGTGATTGACGACAACGCCAGCGCGCGCCATGTTGTTGAAAGCATGCTTATTGATTTGGATCTGCATCTTCTCTTTGCGGAAAACGGTCCTGATGGCCTGAAGCAGGCCGCCGAAAATGAACCCGATCTGATTTTGCTTGACATCATGATGCCTCAAATGAATGGATATGAAGTGTGTGAAAAGCTTCGCAAGGCGACCAAAAATACCGATGTGCCAATCATTATGATTACAGCGCTTGATGACAGAGCTTCACGAATTCATGGAATTGAATGTGGCGCTGACGATTTTATAACCAAGCCTTTAAATCGAGTGGACATTCGGACTCGCGTGGAATCTATTATGCGCTTGAATCGCATTCGAAAATTCCTACTTGAGCAACCCGACAAGCCCGACTTTCAGGAACGCTTGAAACAAGCCTCGGATGAAACAATTGACGGCTGGATACACGATCCTGATTGCATCGACGATTCAGAGTGAATTGTTCTGAATTGCAAAAATGCCATGAAATTGGGGATTTACACCCAAAAAATTACGCGGGCGAGTTGCAAATGCGCGCACGTTTATGACCAACACCCCTCTGTAAATGCTATTTTTGTGGTTTAGATCCAATAATTGAATTGAAACCTAATTTAATTTCAAATATTTTGAACATTCAATTGACCCGCACAATTTACGAGTTAATTTAAATTTGTTCACTGCTGATATTGGGGTTCCCTTCCCAATTCATCCCAGCATCTGTAGTGAACGTTCGTTCCCTTTCTGTTCCCTTTTTCCAAGTCTGGAGTTACAAATTGAAATCCCATTTTTTCGGGTTCGCAATTTTTTGCGGAGCTATAACTTCTGCCGTTTCAGGTGCAGTTACAACTTACTCCAACCTTTCCTTTTGGACAGAAGATGTAGTTGCTGGCGGATCCATCGTTGCAAGTGAAAACTTCAATTCATACAACGGTTTTTACCCAAGCGCGATAACCAGCTCAACCGGCGGTATTACATGGACAGCCAATGCTCCTGGTGGTCTTTACTGCGACTCTGGTATTTTCTCGACCAGCGACATGAATGTCGCTGCCACATTCACATTTGCACCTGGCGTGCAAGCTGTGGGCGGAAACATCTTTGGAACATCTGTGGATTTTAGCAGCATTGCTAACGCCAAAATCAAAGTCACTCTTGCTGATGGATCTGCTTATATTGGCTACAGCAGTGGTCCCGCTGACTTTGTGGGTTTCATATCTGATGGCGCCGCCATTTCCAGCATGACCATCTTGGCCACAAAGCCAAGTGTTGATGTTTATGTGGCCGCTGACAATTTGTACTTTGGCGTGACTGCAATTCCAGCCCCTGGTGCGGTGGCGTTGCTTGGCTTGGCTGCGCTTGCATCACGTAGACGACGATAAAAAATTTGACCTAAGTTGCCCCGCGTTTGGGGCATAAAGTCGCTTGAGTTCTTCCGACTCGGCGACTTTTTTTATACCCATGCAAACCCAATGCATTGCAAGTTCATCGTCTTGTAACAAAAACAAAGTGTGGCTTATTACGAAAAACAAAATCCAATATTGGAATTTATTCGCCCATGGTGTATGTATGAAGTGCTTGCAGAACAAACACATTTCGGGGTTCCCAAACAACCGAAATGCGCGAAGTCTGTAGCAGCGTTCCCTTCTCACTTCATCCCTCTGACGGAGTTCCCACTCATGAAACCGTGCAATTTGGTTTCTGCAATTTTTTGCGGAGCAATCACTTCTTCGCTTTCAGCGGCAATTGTGAGCTACACAGATCTTGGATTATGGAGCGATGATGTTGTGTCGGCAGGAGCCAGCGTGGCCACGGAAACATTTAATAATTATCAAGGCTTTTACCCTAGTTCCGTAACAGGAAGCGCGGGCGGAATTGCCTGGACAGCGGTCTCGCCCGGCAATTTTGCCTGCGACCATGGATTGCTCACAACCAACACTTCCAACTCCCCTATTACATTCACATTCAGTCCAGGCGTGCAGTCCATTGGCGGAAATATTTTTGCCACCGATTGGTATTACCAAGCCGTTGCCGCCAAAATTAAAGTGACATTGACCGATGGCACTGCCTATGTTGGCTACAGCCAAAGCGCGACGGACTTTGTTGGATTTATTTCCAACGGCGCATCCATCGCCAGCATGACGCTGGTGGCCACCAAAGCCAACACCGATATCTATGCCACGATCGACAACATGTATCTTGGCGTGGTGCCAGCGCCTGGAGCCATCGCCCTATTGGGCTTGGCTGGCTTTGTGAGCCGCCGCAGACGCTGAGCCTAGGTTTGCAACTTTGGAAATGGCGCCACGCTATTAGGCAGACTGCCGCAATCCAAGAAGTGATCAATGTTCAGTTGGCGGCTTGGTCTCTGGATCACCCATTGCCGTGGCCTCGCCATCCGCGCCAGTCGGCTTCACAGGCGGACGCTTGGCGCCAAAGCGCGCGGACAAACTAAGAATCATGACAAAGAACACAGGCACAACCAATTGATCCATGGTGCTTGAACCAATCATGCCACCAAGCACCGTAGTTCCAATGGACTGGCGACTATTAGCGCCCGCACCCGTTGCGATTGTCAGGGGCAAAACGCCAAGCATGAACGCGATCGCGGTCATTAAGATCGGTCGCAATCGTTGATGCGATGCGTTCACCGCGGCGTCAATAATGCCTTCGCCGCCCTCGTATCTGCTCTTGGCAAATTCAACAATCAGAATTGCGTTCTTGGCGGCCAAGCCAACCAGCATGACCAAACCAATTTGCGCGTAGACATCCAGCGCCTTGCCACGAATGTGCATGAACAACAACGCGCCAAGCACAGCGAAGGTGACGGCAAGCAACACGTTCAGCGGCAAAATCCAGCTTTCATACAGCGCGGCCAACAGCAGGAACACCGCAAGAAGCGCGAACGCGAAGATAATTGGCGCATACGTTCCCGATTCAATCTGTTGATACGTGGTTCCAGTCCACTCATAGGTCACGCCGTCTGGCAACGTGGCCGCAGCCACTTCTTCAACGGCCTTGATGGAATCACCCGAACCATATCCGGGACCCGTTGCGCCATTCATCTGAATGGTGTTGTACATGTTGTAACGCGTTGCGTTGTCCGTGCCAACTTCCACGGAATAACTAATGAACGATGAGACGGGAACCATGTCGCCGTTTTTATTCTTGACAAACAACTTCATCACATCGGTCAAGTTCATGCGCTGCGAGGCATCGGCCTGAACCATGACGTTGTACACCTGGTTGAACTGGTTGAAGTTGTTCACAAACGACTGGCCAATAGTTTGGCCAAGCGTGTTGAACACGTCGCCCATTTCCAAGCCATAACTAAGCGCCTTGGTGCGATCAATGGTGAGGCGCAGAATTGGAACTTGGTCCTGGAAAGGCGAGCTAATGTTGGCAACTTCAGGGCGTTTCTCTAGTTCGGCGGTGAATGCGGCGGCCGCCTCTGAAAGCAACGGATAACCAATGCCGTTGACATCTTCCAATTGCAACTGCCAACCGGCTACCGCGCCCAGACCTGGAATAGGTGGCGGCGGAAATGCAAAAACGTTGGCCTCTGGAATTTTGAACAACTCCGGGAACACGCGTGTAATAATTGCGCGCGCGTTCTCAGTGATTGGATCACGTTGATCCCATGGTTTCAAAATGACAATGATGAAGCCAGCGTTAGTTGTGGAAACCGTCGTGAGAAAGTTGTAGCCGTTAATTTGAATGACATCCACTACCGCCGGATCGCGCTTCACAATCTCCAACACTTTGGCGCTGACTGCTTCCGTTCTTTCCAAACTGGAACCGGATGGCAACGATAAGCCCACAAAGTAGTAACCCTGATCCTCGTTGGGAATGAACGCAGTTGGCGTGCGCTCAAGCATATAAACCACACCCAAAGCTCCAATGACAAACGTGGCGGCAATGATGTACCAGTGATGCGAAAGCCAGCGCACAAACGTGGAGTAGCGGCCTGTGCAATACTCAAAGCCCTCGTTGAATATGACAAATGGGCGGAAGGTGGTTTTGTGAGGTTTCTGCAGGAAAACACCGCATAACGCTGGCGAAAGCGTGAGCGAATTGATCATGCTCAGCACAATGCTAAATGCGATTGTGAGCGCGAATTGGTTGTACAACTGCCCCGTAATTCCAGGCATCATGGCCGCGGGAATAAACACCGCGAGGAGCACGGAGCTGGTGGCCACAATCGGGCCGGCCACTTCTTTCATGGCGCGCTCGGCGGCGATTTTTCCATTGGGCGCGCCAAGTTCAAGTTGTCGGTAGACATTTTCCACCACAATGATTGAATCATCCACCACAAGTCCAATGGCCAGCACAAGTCCAAGCAACGTGAGCGTGTTGATGGTGAAACCCGCCGCCATCATGATGGCGAATGTTCCGATGATTGAAACTGGAATGGCGATCATGGGAATAAGTGTGGCGCGCCAACTCTGCAAGAAAATAAAGATGACAAGCAGAACAAGTAGACCGGCTTCTATAAGTGTCTTGACTAGATCTTGAATTGAGGCTGACACGAACGCGGTGCTGTCATACGTAACTTGCCACGTCACGCCTGGCGGCAACAACGGCTCAATTCGTTTCATCTGCACCTTGACCGCTTCCACAACGGCATAGGCGTTGGCGGTTGGCAATTGGTAAATGCTAATTGTGCCCGTACTTTGGCCATTTCTAGTGCTTGTGGTGTCGTACTGATACGCGCCCAATTCGGTGCGGCCAATGTCGCGAATGCGCACCACCGCGCCGTTGGTGCCACTGCGCACAATGATGTCGCCAAACTCCTCTTCACTCATCAAGCGACCCTTGGTGATCATGGTCACGTCAAAACCAGGATTGCCAACCGTTGGACTGGAACCAATACTTCCAATGGACGCCTGTTGATTTTGATCCTTGATGGCCGCGGTCACATCGTCGGTTGAAATACCAAGCGCGGTCATACGCATCGGATCTAGCCACACACGCATTGAATATTGCAACAGACCAAAGATGCTGATGGTGCCCACGCCGTCAACGCGCGCTAGAACAGGTTGCACAACAATATTGGCGTAGTTGGAAAGAAACTTGCTGTCGTAGGTGCCGTCGGTGGAGGAGAGCGACACCACAAGCGTCATGTTGGTGGACTGCTTGGTAATGGTCACGCCAAGTTGTTGCACTTGTTGTGGAAGTTGAGCGGTGGCGGTTTGCACTCGGTTGAGAACATCAACCGCGCCAGTGTTCAGGTCATATCCAACTTGAAACGTAACGGTGATCACGCTGTTGCCATTGTTGGTGCTGTTGGAAGACATGTAAATCATGCCTTCCGCGCCGTTAATTTGCTGCTCCAGCGGCATGGTCACCGAGTTGGCAACCGACAACGCGTCCGCGCCGTTATATGTGGCCGTTACCTGAACCGTTGGCGGCACAACATTTGGAAACTGCGAGATTGGCAGCACAAGCATGGCAATCGCGCCCGCGAGTGCGGTGATGATCGCAATGACGCTGGCGAAAATTGGGCGGTGGATGAAGAAGCGAACCATGGGGACGTCTGTGTTGTTAAGTTATTTTTTCGCGGGCTCGGGCGAGGCGGGAGTTGTGGCCGCGGCTTCGGTTGTCGCGGCCGGTTTAGGAGCTTGGTTCATATCAATAATCTTGGACCCGGGCTTCAAGCGCTGAATGCCGTCCACAACAACGCGGTCGCCAACTTTGGGACCGCTTGAAAGTTCAATCAGCCCCTCGATTTTCTTCAGCACTTTTACTTGCACAGTCTCAACAGTGTCATCAGCTTTGACGCGCCAGATATAAAGATTGGTCTCGCGGGCAAACACCGCGTCTTGCGGAACCACCATCACATTGGGTTCTTCACCAAGCGAAACATTCACCTTCACATACACGCCTGGACGGAAGATGAGGTTGGGATTTGCAAACTCAACGCGCATCATTAAAGTTCCAGTTGATGTGGAAGCTTGATTGTCAGAAAAGATAATTTTTCCGGGGGCTTGAATGGTGTCGTTGCCGTCAAATGTCACCGTGGCTTGCAGCGGGGCTTTAGCGATTAATGCGGAGAATTTGGGCCATTCCGTGGCTGATGGACTGAACTCCGCCCACATGGGATCGATTTGCACAAGCGAGTTGAGATTAGTTGTGTTTGCAGTTCCAACCACGGCGCCTTCAAAGAATTGACTGGCTCCCAAGATGCCGGCAAATGGACTGACCATAGTGCAATAGGAAAGATTGATCTTGGCGGTGAGAACGTTGGCCTCGGCCGTGATCACTTTTCCTTGATCGGTTTCATACGTCGCGACCAGTTTGTCAAAATCTTGCTGACTGATGGCGTCGGTTTTAAGAAGCGGCGCGTTGCGCTCCATTTCTTTGCGGGAATAATCGCGCTGCGCCACAGCTTGCACAAGCGTTCCTTGCTGCGAAGCCAGCGTGGCCTCGAATGGTCGCGGGTCAATTCGGTAAATCACTTGATCAGGCTTGGTCACGGATCCATCGGGTACGCCCTGCTTTAGCAAAAATCCTTCGACGCGCGCGTCAATCTGGATCATGCGCGGCGAGACGGCCAGACCGGGATACATCTGGTCCAAAGGAACGGTTTGAGTCACAACAAGAGCCGTGGTGACGGGCACGCCATTTGGCCGCGTGGGTGGCGCGGGCGGACCGCCGCAGGAAAGAAGCGCGGCTGATGCTGTGGCGATGAAGATGGCGATTGCGGATCGCTTGGATTTGATGAAGTTCATAAAGGATCTTTTATTGCAGCACTAGGAATGGGGGAGTTTACCGTTGAATGGATTTGACCACCAGCGCTCATGTGTTTGAAACCCGATTTTTTAGCGCGGACATGTACTTGAACATATCCGTTTATGGCGCCGCTTGCGTTGGGTTTATTCGTTGACGGATCAACGTGGCGTGGCCATAGCCGCCGAAATGATTCAATGCGTTTGGAATCGCAAGCGCCAAACGCGCGGAATGATTCACGCGATGCGATATATTGCCTAACCCCTATGCCTCCACTTGCACCACAGTTGTTAAACGAACTCGCCGCCAAACTTGCCGCCATTGAATCCGCCGACGCCGCCAGCGCAGGCCCGCACTGGGGCGCCATGCACAAGTTGCTGTTGAAGGCCAAGGTTGACCCCGGCGCGATCATGCGCTTGGTGGGCGCGCGGGACCTGAAAGAATTGAAGCGCGTTGCGGCGCGTTTGCGCGGCGAAGAAGTTGCCCTTGATGTGGTTGTCCCCGCGCCAACACCAGTTGCCGTGGATGCGTCGGTGATGCAAAGCGCGCTGAAAATATTTCGCAGGCGCGTGAAGTTTGCGCAACTAGACGCCGAAAGTAAGTTGGGAGTTGGACCAATGAGTGGCGGAGCGCAACACAAGATTGACGCCATGATTCCGCCGCGCGAGTTCCCCATGCATGTATGGGAAGCGCTTGTGCATGCCGGCAAACTGCGACGAGAAGGCGAAGGTTTTTACTCGCTTGTGGATGACAACAGCCAAGTTCATTGGTGAGGTGCGGATTGAAACCGGCGCGGGCGCAAGCCGAAAATTATCTTTTGGCCGGCGGCGGTGTGGGTGACTGAGATTGATCGCCCGCATTTTGCGCGGGGTCGCCATCTCTCTTCACGCGCTTGTTTGGCTTGTCATCGTCGCGTTTGCCGTCTTTATCATTTTCGCTACGTTCAATGCGAACTTCAAAGTTGCCTTTGCCGTTTGGATTTCCATTCATGCCGTTCATGCCGCGCATTTGATTTGGCATGCCATTGGGACCGCGTGGATTGCGCATGCCCATTGGCTCGGGCGGCATTGAGTCGTGGCGCGACTGAGTGCGCTGGCCAAGCCAAAATGCCAGCAACACAATCAATGCAATCAACGCGATCCATACGGCAACGTGCAGTCGTTTGACCGTGCGTTCGAGTTGACCCAGACGTTCGGCGCCTTGGCAAGTGGCGGGCTTGTTCGCGCCGCATGACATGGCGCAGGCTTTGCACACGGATGCGTGATGGGCGTTGGTTTCGGCATGTGCGTCGCGTGATACAGATTCGGTCATGTTGGGTTCTTTCTTTTTGTTCCGTAGCAATCCAAATGCTATCAATCATTCGATGTTGGTAAAAGTTGCGCTTGCGCGGTGGTGTTGGCGTGCAGCAACACCAAGTGCAACGAAATATTTTCAAGGGCAATGGAATGCTCCCGCGCGATCACTTGCGCGTAAGCGCTGAGCTGGCTCGCGTGGTACTGCGCCCGATCCTGCTTCCACTGATCTAGCGTTTGCGTGGAAGCGTTGAAGGAATCCGTTTTAAAATCAATAATGCGCGCGGCGCTCCACTTGATCGATTGATCGGACTGGCCCGATGCGCCGTCTTGAATTGTCTGATTGGCCGCGGCGATCAATTCCACGCGATCGATGATGCCCTCTTGCACGCCACCGTTTTCAAACACACGCACAAATTTGCGCTCGCAAAAAATCGCCGCATGCGGCGCGGGCTTGGCCAGCATGGATTTAATTTCAGGGCTGTTGAGTTGCGCAATTGTGTCGCGCACAACTTTCTCAATAGCGGATTCGTGGCGCTGCGGAAATTGCGCGCGCGCCTTGGCGACCAAGTCACCAATGAAGCCTGGCGCATCGGGACTCCAATTGTCGCTCCACTGAATACTTTCAGCCACCAAGTGGGCAATGGTGCCACGTTCGGTTGCCAACAGCGCGCCACGATCGATCGCGGATGTTTGATGCTTGGCGTTGGCGCCTGCGGAAGTTGCGAAACTTTCGTGGGTGGACGAAGGCGAACTGAGCGCGCGAATTTTTACCCCGCGTGCCTCGGGCATGGACACGTCAACAATTTCCGTGGCGGTCTCCTGCATATCGCTTGCATGGGAATGAGTTGCCGCCCACAGCTCGTCCCCAATGGTCATCATCTGGAATGCCGCGGGTTTGGCAATCGCAGATTGATCAACATCTGCGTCTACTGCGTTATCAGCGTCATCGCTGGCGTCCACTTGGTCGCAAGATGGCTCGGATGTATTTGCGGCATCAGACTGCGCATCGGCAAGTTCGGGCTGGCGCATGCCGGGCATGGAACATATGGCGTCGCACACAATGCCGGCGGGCGTTGCGCCAATACCCTTTTTTTTGCACGACCCAACAATCCACAAGCCTTGCTTGGCGCGCGTCAGCGCAACATAAAGTTGACTAAGTTGCTCTTGCATGCGGAATTCATTGGCGAAATCCATTGTGCTTTGATAGCGCTTTGGAATAATGTCGCCGCTGATCCACGGCACAACACACGTTGGTGGCTGCAGCGCTTGCTCGCGATTGACGGCGAATGTTGGACGGGTGCTTTCCAATTTATCCGCGCCAGCGTGATAGATAACGGCGTCCCATTCCAAACCTTTGGCTTGATGAATGTTGATCACATGAATGGCGTTGGCACGAGCGTCTTGCACGCGCACCGCCGCAAGCGAGTCCACGAGCTCCGCCACCGTGCGGGTGCCCTGCGCTTCAAGGCGCGTTGTTTCTTGAATCAGCCGCGCAATTCGCTGCTGATCACTTTGATCAAAGAGCGGCGTTGGCGACTGCATGATTTGGTGGTGCCACTGTGCGAAGGCGCCAGCCACGCCCATCTGCGCAAGTTGCTCGCGAATGTTGCGCGCGGCTCTTTCGCGATGGCGCATGCGTTCCTGCGCGATAGTTTTATCCTCATGGTTGCAGGCCCACTCTTGCTTGAGGCCAAGCACTTGCGCAAGCGGCGTGGTTGCAACGCCAAACAAACTAATCGTGTCGCCAGGATGCGAACTGAATCGCAGCGCGTCTAGGAACGCGACCACCGCGGGCGAAGTTTGCATATCGCCGCCGGCAAGCGCCACGCACGCGACGGTTTGGGGATGGTTACGAATGCACTCCACCAATTTGGCCACATCTTTATTGCGGCGCGCGATGATGGCAACCGAGGCATTGCCCTTGAAGCGGCGGAATTGCGCAATTGCAATGCTTGCGCTTTCGCTGATCAAGCGCTGATCGACAGCGGCGGATGAAACGCCCGTGACCGCTGGAAGCATGCGCACTTGCACGCACCCCGCGAGATTTTTGCATTTTTCGGCCGATTGATGAGCGATGTATTGCGCGGCCCATTTGGTGATGGCGGCCAAAAATCGCTTTGAATAATCATCACGATTCCGAGCAAGAAAACAGTCGTCACTTTTCTGCAGGCGCAGAAATAAGTGGTCCACAAATTGCAATATCACGGGCGAACTGCGATAGGAAGTGTTCAGCGTCTCCGTGTCGTGCACATCAAGCTCGCTGCGGCCATCGTGGATCATGTTTTTAAAGTCGCACAACAAACGCGGCTCGCCGGCGCGCCAACCATAAATGGATTGCTTGGGATCACCCACAACAAGCAAGCTGCGCACGCGGTCGGCGTTGTCGGTGGATGCGATTTCCTGAGCCAGTGGTCGCAGCGCTTGCCATTGGCCAACGCTGGTGTCTTGAAACTCGTCAAGCAACAAGTGATCAATGCGCGCGTCAAGTCGAAAGGCGATCTCCGGAATGCTGGCGTGGTTCATGGCAAGCGACAATTGGCGCGTGACGGATTCGAAAGTGACCTTCTCATCCTGGGCCATGATTCGCTTCCAAGCGTCGTCAATCAGCAATAGAAATTGCGCCCACGCTTGCGCCTGCGCGGCAACAGTTACGTCTTGCAACGCGGTGATGTGGTCCAGCAGAATTTGAATTTGCGCGGCACATCCTGCAGGAACGGGCTTGTTGTAATAAAGCGGATTGTGCGGATCATTCAACACGACCGCTGGCACACCCTTGACCCATTCTTGCCAAGTATTGCCTTTGCCCTTCAACACGCTCGGCGGTGAATCCAATTTGGCCAACATTTTTTTGTAGCCGTCACGCGGCTTGATCATGGCCCGCACCTCGCGCCGAAGCGCGTCCACCACTTGGCCGAGTTGCTCGTCGCTGAGCAATTTGCCGGATGTTTTTCCTGGAGGCGCGTCCCACGCCGGCGGAATATCTGTTGCAAGCGCGCCGGGCAATTGCGAATCACGCAAAGCCGATAGTCCGTGGTCCAACTTTTTGCCAATAACGCGCTCTAAGGAACTTGCCGCCACGCCATACGCCAACTTTTGTAGGCGCTTAGAAATAGCGTCCACATCGGTTGATTCATTCATCACTTGCCGCAACGCGCGCCGCGATGCGGCCGTTGTTTCAGCCTCGCTTAAAAATTGCAATGGCAGTGGAAGGCCAACCTCTTGGCCAAAGGCCTGCGCCAAGCGTGTGAACACGCTGTCAATGGTTCGGATTTCCAGGCGATCAAACTGATTGGTGAGCCGCGCGAGGATGCGGGCGGGATCAAACGCGCCGGTAAGAGATGGATCAACTTTGCAGACATCGTCATGAAGAATTTTGCGCTTGTCTTTGTCAAGAGCGGCTTGCGCAAGACGCGTGAGAATGCGGTCGCGAATTTCGCCCGCTGCGGCACGTGTGAATGTGGTGGCCAACACGGAGGCCGGATCAAAAGCGGCGCAAGAACTTTCACGCCGCAGCATGGCGGCGATGATTGCGATGTAGCGGGTGGACAGCGCATATGTTTTTCCGCTGCCAGCGTTGGCAATAATGCGGGTCATGCGACGATTGGCGCCAGGGTGATCGCTCATGTGGCCGAGCCCTCGCTGTCTTGGTCGCTGTTTTGGTCGGTGACTTGGTCGGTGTCTTGGTCGTCGTCGGAATCTTCACCAAACATTGGCAAACACAAGGCGCGGCGCACGCGTTCAAACTTGCCCGATGGATCTCGACCCGAATCAGGAAATGCCCCAGCGCGGATTTCACGCACAATTCGCTTGGCTTCTGCAATGGCGCCATCGATTGGTTCAAGCAGCGGACACCACTGTGGCGGCAGGTTGGACGCGGGCACGGACAACACGCCTACTTCTATTTTGTCGCTGGTGGCCGTGGCAAGTCCGGAAAGATCAGCATGGTGCGCCGCAATTTGCGGCAACAAAAATTTGTACAAGGGCAATTGCAAGTCAAACCATTTGGCGCCACGCAATACCTTGGATCCCTTGCCTTGAACCACAAATCCGCCATCGCTTGATTTGTAATCAATAATGCGCCAGCCGTGATTGGGGTGGAAGTCAATTCGGTCCACGCGAAACTTGATGGCTTGCATGGAACCATCCACATCAAGCATGGCCGTGGCATCTTCATACTTGCTTGGCCACTCAGTGGCCACAATGCGCCAACCCGCGCGCAACTGCGCGGCATGCCACGCAACAAGCGCGGGCAACCGGTTATGCAATTCAAGCAACGCAAGGCGAATAGGAAGCGTAAGGTCGACGCCATAACTTTTTTGAGCAAGCGCATGCGACACTTGCATCATTTCACGGACGCATTGCTTCTCATCATTGGCGTTGTTGAAGTCCAGTGATTGAATTGTGGGAGTGTTCAGCGACTGCGCCGCGGCATGGAACAACGTGCCAAACTCGGCGGCGTTTAATTCCACTTGATCCAATTCTGGCGCGCTGAGCTTGAGCACTTTTTCCAACCAGTAGCGATATGGATTGTCTATGTGCACGGCGAAATCCGTGACGGAAATGGCGCGAGGCATTTGATTTTTATTCTCCGCGCGAGGTTGTGGCTTGACGGAAAATGCGCTGCAAAATGCTGCCGAATGCGCCTCATCTGGCCGCATGCGCTTGATTGCAGCACCGTCAGCGTCATGGGGCAGCAACAACAAAATTCTATGCGCAATGGCAATTTCATCTTTCGGCAACAACAAACGACTGGGCTTTAATGGCTCGCTGTCGCCGCCCAATCGACCAGCGATAATGGCCAAGCCACTAGCGCCCATTTGCGCCGCGCCAACTTGCGCAACACCCGCGCGCGCGACAAGCGCGCTGAGCAAATACGCGTCACGCGCAAAGCGCGCCCCACGCGTGGGCAACCCGATGGCCGCGCGAATACTTTCATTCAACCAACCGTCCACTTGCGCCGCCGAGGGAAGACTGCCTTCAAACACGCCGGTTAACACAAATTTTTTACAAGGTTCAAACAATGTTTCAAGCCAACCAACGGTGTCCACGTTTTGCCCGTCGCTGGGATCGGGCACGCTGATGTCAGCGCACAACAGAAGCGCAATCGACAACGCGTCGGGCGCGCTTGCCAATTCAAGTGCCGCCATGCTTTCTTGCGCGCGCTGCAACGCCTTCACGCACTCCAAGCAAGCGCGCGTGGTGATTGGGTTTGTATTGGAAGCGAATTGGCAACTAATCCATTCTTGCAGTTGATTCCAACGCGCGCCCAACGGCCGTTTCTCATTGGCCGCGGGCGACATGCACGCGAACCAATCCTTGAATTGATTTTCAAGCGCAATCGCCAAATTCTTGGCGCCGTTCTTTGCTTTGAGTTGCGGCCAAAACTGCTCAATGGAAGTCGCCTTGCAATCAACCAAAAGTCTCTCAAGATTTTGAATTGGCGATTGAATTGTTGTGTCAATGACCGTCTCGCCAAAGTTGTCGCCAGAAGTGTCGCCGTCCATAATGATTCCGCGCGTGATGGCGGGAACGCGGATGAACTCGATCAACTGCGAGGCTTGCCCCCCACTGGTCGCCGCCTCTAGCCGCTGCAAACATTGACCAACTTCTGTTTGCACAAACGCAATGCCGCCGCCGGAATGAACGCCACGACCATGTTGCGCGAAGGCGCGCGCCATATTTGGCAACAGCGATTCGTCGGCAAGCACAATGCATGTGTCGCCCGTGTCCACGGCGCCAGTTAATTTGCAATATCGCGCCACGGTTGCGGCGGCTTGATCAGCCGGATCACCCGCCACTTCAATCATGTTGTCATGAATATCGGGACCGCTTGTGAAACCATTGTCGCCACCAATGACCACTCCAAGATGATCAAATTTTGCGGCCTCACTTGCGGGCGCCAGAACCAGCGCGTGCACCTGCGTGGGCTGCCCGTTGAACTGCGCATTTGCCAAACTTTCCGCGGCGAACGAAACATTGCGCGCAAAATCCGGCAGACCCGCCAACACAAGCGCGCCGCACTTGGGCTTCCATCGCGCCGTGTCCGCAAGATCAATCACATCGCTGCGCTCCAACATGCGCACATTCACAAGCGCGCCCATGTCTTGCAACTCGCGCTTCATTTCTGCGTGAAGCTGCGCAAGATTTTCCCAAGACCGCGCCATGCTGGGACTGTTGTGAAGAATTTCTAGGCGCGAAATTTCAGCCACGCTTTTGTGGGCGTCGTCTGCGCGGTCGATCACATCCAGCAAGCGTTTGGCTGGACGCGCCAGCGCTGCCAATGTGGTGGCGCGCGCATTTGGCAGCAACTGTTCACGCAGCGCGTTATTTTTCGCAAGCGCCTTGCAGATGGCGGTCAATCGCTCAAGTGGACCCGCCACAACACTGCCAGCGGGAGTTTCAAATGCGTTCACCATGAACTTGCCCGGCGTGGCCATGCTTGGTGGAATCATTGCGCCCTGAATTATTTTTCGCAGTGCCGCCAGCACTTGCCGACGCGCGCCCGCGCCTGGAACAATGACCAGCGTGTTGGTGAAATCAAGAACGCCGCTTTGATTGGTGGCAAGCGTGTCACGCCGCTCATACAGCCACCGCGCCACACTGAGCGCGGCGCTTTCAGTCCAACCCAGGAAATGTCGTTCAGGTAGCGGCATGCGGTCTTTCTTCAAACGATTGAAAGAGCCAACTGTGACAGCTCAATCAAGTGCGCCTGCAAGAGTAACCCTGAACCACGCCTGCTTATTTAGCGGCGATCTTTGCCAGACGGCAAGGCAATGATGCCTTTCGTAGTGAAAGGAAACCCCATTTCTGCCCAGCAAACAGGCCTTTGGCAACAATCTGCAAAATCTTTTGCATTGCGTGATCAAGGTCACCTGTTTTTTACGTTTACATCTATGGATAGCGAGTTGAAGCGTTGGGAAGCGCGACAACAACTAATCTTGATGTGCTGGAAAGCCATGTCGGACCGCAGCGGGAACCTGCACCAGACAAGCCAACCAGATTTGAGACGATATGTTTGAACGCGGTCGGGAACACTGCCTCAAACAAGTCAACTCAATTACGAGTCGCCCTTAAACAGGCGACTCGTTTTTTTTGAGCATTGTTTTGCGCGCGCTTGAATCACGACAGCAATAACAAACGTTCCAGCTGGCCGCGCAGTGCATGGCATGCCCCTGATACGCACCGCACTCAGATCATGCTTTGCAAAGTCATGGCGCTTTGTGTTTCTAGAAGCAGCAAATGAATTAAATACTTTTCATCGCAATGCGTTTGCAACGCAGAAAGGCACATTCTCAAACTTTATCCTTAATCTTTCATATTGCTTGATCAAGGTCATGTGTTATTTACGTTTACATGTATGGAAGAAGAAATGTTGCAAGCCGTGGGAACAGCAACCAAAAAATCCATTCCACATCGGGGCAATTCTTGTGCGGTTTCAAAACCACATAAGAAAAGCCAGATTGAAATTGCTCACGTTGAGCTCTTTCAATCACACCGCTGGCAGGCGTTTTCTGCCGTTTGGAATTACCGCCATTTCAAA
>CAIKXA010000059.1 GCA_903831295.1 uncultured bacterium
GCGGCTTTGATTTGTATAAAGCCGGCAAAGCGCCGCGACTGATATTCACGGGCGGCTGGTCCGCTTGGAAGCCTGAAATGCCCTTCATCGGTGATGTATTGATCGCACGCGCCCGCGACTTTGGTGTGCCTGCATCGGCGCTATCCACCACAAGTAAAGCAAGCAACACCGAACAAGAAGCCGCGGGCATTGCGGAGTTGCTTGGCGTTGGAAAATCTCCCGCCGCCCCGCGCATTCTGCTAGTCACATCCGCCTATCACATGAGCCGCGCCGAAATGCTTTTTCTCCGCGCCGGCTTGGAAGTAATCCCCTTCCCCGTTGACTTTCAAACCAAACTTGGCATCACGCCGCGCTCGTTCATTCCAAGCGGTGACACGCTGAAGCAAACTGATGCCGCTCTGCACGAAATCTACGGCCGCGTGTATTACTGGATTGTTGGCGGATAGAAGTTTGGGCGTGGGGTGTCGCACAGGAAGCCGCCTGGCTTGTCAGCGTTCATGCCACATCACCATCTTCACTTATTCAAATACCGAAACTGGTGCGCATTATGTATCTAAGAAATTTCGTAACAACACTATTGCTTCTTGCGGGGTGCGAACTGATAAACCGCATGTATCCGCCATCACAGCGAATTCTGCGCTACACAGTACTGGTGGATCTGGGATGGTAACGGCGCTCAATTTTAAATCACGCATGACAGCCATGGATTGAATCACTGAACGTAATGCGCTATCGAACTTCAAACCCCCATCGATAAATTTTACAAGATCAACAAGATCCTTGGAACGAGTGTTTGGTCCAAATTGACGTGGTTGTGAATACACGGCAAGTTTGTCAGCAAATTGCCACAAAACTGGAACAACGACAGCGGCGCATCGTGGAAATTGGGCGAATGCAAGCACTATCTCATCGGCGGAAATTCTTTCACCGACAGCAAACGGTTCCTCAACTCCAAGATCGAGATGAAACCGTTCAAATGTCCTGCCTGCCAACCGCGCATCAACGGAATAGCGCATCACGCCCAAAGGTATTTCACTTGTGTGCGCTGTCTCGCCAATGCGAAATTCAAAGCCATCATCTATCTCTATCGTGACTGTCTCTCGCAGATTGTTAAGAATATCAAGGCGGCTTGGCAACAATGTTTTTTGATCACCACCGACTGATTGCCTACGCAACATTCCAATATCAAGATCACGCGTGGTGCTAGCCTTCGGTTTAAATCTTAACTCCATAGCAAAACCGCCTTTGACAACCCATGGCGCATTCATGTCAGAAAATAATCGAGAAAACAAGCGGCTTACAGCTACACGAATACGAAGCGGTTGGAGTGGCGTTGCATGATTCTGCGAATGTGAAAGTAACCGCGCTTCAAGCGCGCGACGAAAATCATCTGGGGTTGCAAACCGACCAATCACTGCAAAAGGGCGTGCTTGCGGGTTGCAGGAATATCCAGCGCGTTAATCTGTTCCCGAAGAATTTTTGCGTTCACCATGCCACGCATTGTTGCGTCGGCGATGGCGCTTCTAAACTGATCGGGCGGAAATTCCGCATCATTTGCTAAATCGTGCAGCGTTCGCAGTATCGTGGTTACGCGCACGCCATCACTCATGGTCATGTCGGCTCGCTTCAAAATAGCGCGGTGCACCACCACGCCCTTGCCAAATCGCCTGCGCACACCAGGTGCAACCGTAAGGTGAATTTTGCTAGGCATTGACTCGCCAATGGCGTGCACCATAAGAGCGCTTGCGTGTGAGATTGTGGCGATTTGCACACCGCGCCGATCCGTTGCGGCCAAGGTCGCTCGCAGAAGATCATCAAATGGCGACGGAGTAAGCTCGGGAAAGCGATATAAACCGTGAGTGACACGACGCAAATTGCCAGCGAAAGCGTGGTAGCGAAGATGTTGCTTTTTCCAACCAAGAGCACTTGCCTGTCGCGCCGTGAGCAGACCTCCCTGCCGCTGCGCCACAATAATGCAGGCCTGGCGTGGACTTTTCTTGGATTGAGGGGTTTGCATAAAGGTACAATTTAATTGTACCTTAATACATACTGCATTTCAGCATCAATCAAGCCGCGGCCGTTGCGCAATCGCTCGGTGTTGAAAAATCTCCCGCCGCCATCAAATCCCAGCGCAATCCTGCCAAAGCGCGTCTTAATCCAACCAAAATTCGCCTAAATGCTCAAAAATTGAAATATTTCCAAGGAATTGCGGCGTGTATGTACTAAATTTATCACATGAAGACCGCCACCAATATCGCTCTGTCTTGCGTCGCCGGGTTGCTTGCTTGCGCCTGCGTAATGAACAGCAATCAAACTGCGCCGACCGACACGCTTACAAACAAATCCGACAACTCACCCGCCGCGGCCATGCCACAAAAAGCCGGCCAAGCAACGCCGCTGGTCTTTAAAGATCCGCGCCCCGCAGAGTGCAAACCAACCAAACTTGTTGCTGGCGTTGCCCGCGGCGAATGCGTGGCCACCATCATCAATACCAACACATTCAATCCGCAAATTCAAGACGCTCCCCTAAAGGTCGAAGGCATGCGCAAGGGCGCGTACCTGCCGCCGCACAAAATGGGCCGCGAGATTCCCATGGGCGAGGCCAACAGCCTTGTATCGCCAACCGAAATCAACGACACGGAAATTCAGCCTGGTGAATATTTCACGGGCATTGGAGCGTCGGGTTGGACACCGCCAGATTGCACTTTGGCAGTTGGTCCAAATCACATTGTGGCCACGGTAAATAGTCAGATTGCATTCTTCACCAAGACTGGAACCAAAACTTTCCAGGTGGCGCTTGACAGCACCGGCGCGCCAGGATTCTTTGAGCCCGTTGGCGCGAGCAACTTTGTGTTTGATCCCAAATGCATCTACGACCAACATTCAAATCGCTTCATTGTGATTTCGCCTGAATATTATTCTTCATCGTCAACTGCGTACATGGACATTGCCATTAGCGATGACAGCGATCCAAATGGCACGTGGTACAAGTACCGCACCCCATGCGTGGTCACCATTGGCACCACCAAATACTGGGTGGATTATCCCGGCCTTGGCGTTGACGCCAATGGCATCTATATCACGGGCAATCTCTTTGGTTTCACCAGTGGCTTTGCGGGCGCGTGGTTCCGCAGTTTTGACAAAGCTTCGTTGCTCAACGGAGGCACCGCGGTCTATGCCGATGTGAATTACTCCAGCTCCTCCAGCGTGCAAGTGGCCAGCGCGTTTCCAGATGCCAAGGCTCTCTTTGTAAGCCGTGTAAGTAGCACATCCATGCGACTGCATTCCATTGCAAATCCATTCACCACTCCGGTGGTTTCTGTTAAGGCCATCACTGTTGCTTCAGGCGCCGCACCGCCCACCGCTCCAGTGAGGGGTTCCACCACAGGCACACTTGACACGCTTGATGGTCGAATGATGAACGCCAACATTCGCGATGGAAAGCTGTACGCCACGCACTGCATTAGCAGTTCAAGCAAAGCGGCCGCGCGTTGGTACCAAGTGAATTTAAATAATTGGCCACTCACTACCACCGCCACGCCAACACTTGGTCAAAGTGGAACCATTCTGCCAAGCACTGGCGAGTCCACATTCTTTCCAGCTATTGCCGCCAATGCTCGCGGCGATGTTGCCGTTGCCTACGGAGCAAGTTCACTGACCGTGTATCCGCAAGTTAGTATTTCCGCGCGCCGCGCCTTGGACCCGACTGGAACTATGAGTCAATCCACCGTGCTCGCCAGTGGAACCACTGCTCCAACCACCGCGGGCAATCGCTGGGGTGATTACTTTGGAATTGCGGTTGATCCACTGAATGATTGCACTTTTTGGTGCATTGGCGAAACTGGCGGAAGCAGTTGGAGCACCGTCATTAATAGTTTCTCCGTGGCTCAATCAACCGATATCAACCAAGATGGTTTTACAAATTCCGAGGATTTGGGTTTGCAACTTTTGAAAACTGGTGATTGCGCCTGCTGTATCGAAGATCTCAATGGCGATGAAGTTGTCAATAGCGCCGACAATGGCTTGTTGTTGTTGGGCTTTAACTAAGCGCAAATCCCTGCTGCTTCATTGGCTGAATTGAATTGGCTGAAATCGGAGTTGCGTGCGCGACAGGTTGTGCGCGCCTTTGGCGAAAAATTAAGGAGCAGCGCCTGGAGTTGCGTTTGGTACGGCGCTTGGTGCCGCATTGGGCGAACGAGTTGACAAAGCATGCGCCGCAGCTGACGCGGCTGCGGCATTGGCGCGCACAATAAATTCAGGCAATTTCGTTGGATTTGCTGGCGAATAGCCCTCGTCATGGATTTCATCTTGGCCAGTTTCAGACAGGGCGAAGCGCGCGAAGTCCACCAAAAGCGGCGGAAGATTTCCTTGCTTGTCCAATACCGCCACCAATTGCAGCGGTCGCGACATGGGATACTTACCCGTGTAAATATTCATCACTGTGGGCGCCACAAAGGTCTTGCCCTTGTCGGCGGAAACCGACAACGTCTTGGCGCGCGGTTGCATGTGTTTAAATGATCCAATACCCATTGCGGTCTTGTAAGCGCAACAAGCGTTCACCACTGAAGACGGTGCGGGCTCGCGGTAAAAATAACTTGTGGTGAAACGCTCGTTGGGCATGGCGAAATCGGTGAATGTCTTCATAGTGCTTGAATTCTCATCCGTGACATACAGCGCGATCCACTCTTCACCAATCGGAGATGTTGGATCCAATTCCTTCCACGCAAAAATAGGATCCTTGTTCATGGAGTGCGTAATCGCAAACACGCCGTTCAATTGCTCGCGCGTAATTTGTGTGATCGGATTATCCGCGTTCACAATCACGCACGCCGCGCCAGCGGCAATTTGAATTACAACCACATCCGCGCCTGTATCTTTTTTAACTTGGGCAATTTCTGCATCTGTAAGATCGTGCGACACAGATGCGAAGTCGCACGCGCCTGCGACAAGGTCTTGCAAAGCTTGGCCGGAACCTCCTCCACGAATATTAAATTTCACATCTGGATACAGCCTGTTAAATGCGTCAGCCAGCGCCATAAGAGTTGGAGCCATGGTGTCGGAACCCTGAATTGCGATGGCCCCCTTCCAAGCCGGAACCGGCACATAATCTGGGAATTCATAGATGATTTTTGCAATCTCTTCGTCAATGATCACAGGCTCGGGCGGCATGACTTGATCTGGGCCCGCTGTTGCTGAAGGAATAGTTTTCGCCGCCGAAGCAGCGGTTGCCGCAGGCACCACAGATTGCGCTGGAACCAACGGAGTTGCGGGAATTGTTTTGGCGGCAGGCGCAACTGGATCGGTCTGGGTTGCTGGAAGAGTTGCCGCGCCCAAAAGCGCTCCCGACAAAGTCAATGCGCACAAAATACTTTTCATGATTTTACTCCTTTACCACGCCACCACAATAGCAATGCAAGCAGCGCGAATATTCCCAACACCACAACAATGACACGAATGAAAATATCATTCACCACCTGATCGGCCGCCTTGTGAACCTCATCCACGCGCGCGCGCATCAGCGACTCAATGGGCTTCAAACGCTCAGCCATTTCATTTGAGCCCAACAGAGAATCGGTGGTGGACAAAATCTTGCTGGTCTCTTCCAAATTCTGCTGCATTTCCTTCAATAACTTAATGTAGTCGTCTATCTCAACAGGCTTGCTCACCGGCGCATTCTTGTCAGGCGGCGGCTGCATTTGTTTTATCGTGTTCAGCGTGGCATTCACTTGGCCAACGCTAGTGCCAGCCTCTTTGGTGATGCGTTCCGCAGTGTTGGCAAGTGGCGCAATCTTGTCCATTAATAAACTGGTTGCGTTGATCGAATCGCGGTACTGCGTAAGCAACTGCGTTGCAATAGTGGTGTTCTTCTGAAGCAAGTTTGGCGCGTCGGCAATGACGGCATTGATGCGGTTGACATCCCCTAAAACCTGCTGGGTTTCAGGCATAATCAACACGTCATACATAAGCGCTTCGGCCTGCCAATTGATAAATAGGGGTAAGCGCTTTGTATAAAATAACGCGCGCTCAAATGCTTGCTGCACCTCCGCAGCGCGTTCCACCGCGCGGTCAACGGGCTCCAACAGGCCGCCTCCATCTTTCACTTCTTCCACAAGGGCAACGCCTTTGCTTGTGGCAATATCCGCAAATCGAACATACGCCACAAACTCCGTTCCGCCACGCGTACGCCACCAATTTGCAATGATCAGATCCAGGCGCTCCAGCTGTGTCTTGGTAAACACGCGCGCGGCGGAGGACCAAACATCTTCGCGAGCACGGCGAAGATTTTCCACCAACGGCTGCGCGCGGTCTCCAAAAATCTTTTGCGACCTGCCGGAATCAACCCAGTAATAATTTTGCAGCGTGACCACCACAATCTGATCAATGAGTTGCGTGAACACATCTGGACTTGAGGCAATGTCGTACATGCTGGATACGCCAAGAAGACGCAATCCATTCATCAGTCGCCGCTGCTCCACCGATGGATTGTTATACATTACGCGCTCACTGGCGGCCAACATCAGCGTGTAGTAGCGGTCAGCGAACGCGTTTGAAATTGCGTCAAGTTGTTGCAAAGTAATGGTCTCATCCTTCAAACCACTGCTGCTGCCTGTGACCATGGCGGCGCGATCGGAAAGATTGGGCGCTTTTTTCTTGGCGCCGCCAGCGCAACCAGGCATGCATGCAAGGGCAAGGCACATTGCAATGGCTGTGGCGCAAGTGAATACCAATGTCAATCGAGGCATGAAGAATTGATGATGGAGCAAGTTTTGTTGGGCTTTGCAATGCGTTTGTGGCAATCGAATGCGGCGACAAATACAAAGCATGTTCCAAAATTGAACCATGAAAATATCTTACATAAGGTCTGTAAAGAATTCACGCCCTGCTTTAAGAACCCGCAACAGGCTTGCATGCATGCCGTGAATCGCATTGCGCCAAAAAACAATCAAGAAAGCCGCACAAACTTTTATCAGTCCGCCAGTTTGATCAAGAACATGCAGGCAACATCATGGTTTTTTTTTACCAAGCGCGCGAAAACTTTCACGTGGCTTGGTCGGAACCATATTCAAATCGGTGGGCTTTAGACCCTCTACTTGTGTTGCATATCTGAAAATTTCAAATGTGCTGTCTGCAAGAAATGATTTAATTCCATTTTGCGCATTCACCAAGCGATCATGAAGGGCGCATGGCGTGCCAACACCACAAATTCCTCCACCAAATGGGCAGAGATGCGTGCGATCCTCACGCTCAAATAATTCGAACACTTGTTGAAATGAAATTTCGATCGGTGGATGCGCCAACGCATATCCACCACCCGGCCCTGGAGAACCAATAATAAGTCCAGCTTGTGAGAGCGTGGTTAAAATCTTAGCCACCATGGCGCGAGGCAAAAAGCGCGCGTCAGCAATTTGAACCGCTGACAATCTGGTTTTACCGTTGTCCCATACCTCCGCCAAAAAACTCATTGCCGCGATGGCCCGCTCGGTTTGTTTTCCATACATGGGTGATTCCTTTGGAAGGCTTTATTTCAGATCAAACTTCGGTAATTGAAGACCGCTTCAATTTCAATCCGAACTTTTTGATTTTCAATCTATGATATCCCTATCTTTAATTAGAGTATATAGTAAGATATCGATATCTGCAATTCTCTAAATGCAAAAACAGCCTAATCAAAGACTTTCTATCGCAGATTTGATTCGGATTTCATGGGCTCGCTGTTGGGCCCTTCCAGATCGGCTTACTGTGGAGACCAAAAGACATGAATCCCCCGCTTCGCGCATCAAACCTTCCGGCTCATTCCCAAACGCTTGAGCAATTCAGTTACAACGACGCCATTGTGCGAAAATTTGTTTTCGTCACCATGTTGTGGGGCGTGGTAGGAATGCTTGTCGGCGTGCTCATTGCGGCGCAGCTCACCATGCCCGCCGCCAACTTTGGCGAATATCTTTCTTTCGGTCGCCTTCGCCCGCTACATACCAACGCGGTCATCTTCGCTTTCGCGGGCAATGCCATTTTTGCGGCGGTGTATTACTCAAGCCAACGCCTGCTGAAAACGCGAATTTTCAGCGACTTATTAAGCAATATTCATTTCTGGGGATGGCAACTCATCATTGTCGCCGCCGCCATCAGCCTTCCGCTTGGCTTTACGCAGGGCAAGGAATACGCGGAACTTGAATGGCCCATTGATATTGCCGTGGTTCTGATTTGGGTGGTCTTCGCCGTGAATTTCTTCGGCACCATTGCGGTGCGCCGCGAGCGCCACTTGTATGTGGCGCTTTGGTTTTATATCGCCACGGTGATTGCAATTGCTGTGCTGTACATCTTCAACAATCTCGCCATGCCAGCGGATTGGCATCGCAGTTACTCCATTTATGCCGGCAGCCAAGATGCGTTCATGCAATGGTGGTACGGCCATAACGCAGTCGCCTTCTTTCTCACCACGCCTTTCCTAGGAATCATGTACTACTTTCTGCCAAAAGCCGCGGAAAGACCTGTATTTTCGTATCGCTTGTCCATTGTGCACTTTTGGAGTTTGGTCTTCATTTATATATGGGCTGGTCCGCATCACTTGCACTACACATCCATTCCGGATTGGGCATCCACCGTTGGCATGCTCTTCAGCGTGATGTTGTGGATGCCTTCGTGGGGCGGAATGATCAATGGACTTCTGACGTTGCGTGGCGCTTGGCACAAGGTTGCGCAAGATCCTGTTCTGAAATTCTTTGTGGTGGCCATCACCTTTTATGGCATGAGCACATTTGAGGGGCCTCTGTTGAGCGTGAAAAGCGTGAACTCACTCAGTCACTACACCGACTGGACCATTGCTCACGTACACGCAGGAACCCTGGGCTGGGTTGGCTTCATGGTTTTTGGAATGGTGTATTGGCTTGCGCCGCGCCTGTATCAAACGTCCATCGCCAAACCATCGTGGGTGAATCTGCATTTCTGGCTAGCCACCATTGGAATTATTTTGTACATCATTCCTATTTACACAGCGGGGTTGATGCAAGGATTGATGTGGCGCACATTCAACTCAGATGGAATTTTGGAATACGATTTTCTTTCCACTGTCACTCGCTTAATTCCGATGTATTGGCTCCGCACGATTGGCGGAACGCTGTATCTCGCGGCGCTGATCATTGGGTGCGTGAATTTAATTTTGACATGGCTGCAACGACCTGCCAGTTATGAAGTTCCGGTGTATGAAGCCGCCGCGCTGTCCAAATCTTGGAAGCCGGAGGTTGCGCCGCAATCATCACTTCCCAGCGGAAATGTGCTTGAAATGGGCCGTTCCCTGGATCGCTTCGCCGCACTGCGTTGGCACCGCGGGCTTGAAGGCTTGCCGCTGACGTTCACTATTTGGGTGGTGATTGCGGTGGTTGTGGCCAGCCTGTTTGAGATTATTCCCATGTTCACGATTCGCAGCGACATTCCACGAATTGCAAGCGTTGAACCGTTCACGCCGCTGGAATGTATTGGCCGCGATATTTATGTGAGCGAAGGCTGTGTGAATTGCCATTCGCAAATGATTCGTCCATTGGTGGCCGAGACGGAGCGTTATGGTGAATATTCAAAGCCAGGCGAGAGTGTGTTTGACCATCCATTTCTTTGGGGTAGCCGACGCATTGGTCCGGACCTTGCGCGCGAAGGAGTTCGTAATCCAAGCGCGCTGTGGCACCTTCGTCACTTCAACAATCCAGTGGATACCAGTCCAGGTTCCATTATGCCGCCGTTTTCTCATTTAGTAGATCAACCGATCGAATGGTCGCAAGCCACTCGCGCGGTGACTGCGCTTTCAAAAGTAGGTGTGCCATACGGCGCACAAACCATTGCGGACGCCGAGAAATTGGCTCATACGCAATCGGACAAAGTGTTCGCACAGTTAGTTACGGAAAACGGAACGGCCTCTGGTGTTGAAGGGGTAAAGGACATGAAAGTGTTGGCGGTGATTGCGTACATGCAAAGGCTTGGCACGGATTTAAATAAACCGATTGATGTTGCGCCCGCGGCACCAGTGGTGCCAGAACCTAAACCGGCGCCGCCGCAAACCACTCCAAGGAGCGCGCCATGACACACATACAGATGCAGACGCATTGTTTGTTGCTGGCTGAAAGTGGCTTCATGCCCACATTGGCGTTGGTCATTTTCCTGATGATTTTCGCTGGAATTGTGGCATATGTGTTCATTATTCCAAAATCAGCGTGGCAAAAAGACGCGCAACTTCCACTGGAAAAGCCTCAACAAACCAAATCTGAAAAGGAGAAAAATCATGGCTGACAAATTTCACAATCAAGAGCCTCAATTTCATCAGGCAAGAATTCTTGAGCACGAATCAGATGGCATTCAAGAATTTGATAACCCAATGCCATTTTGGTGGTCGGCCATTTTTTGGCTGACGATTGGATTCGCCTATGTGTACTTCACTTATTTTGTGATTGGCGTTGGCGCCAGTGTTCAACGTGAATATCAAGTTGA
>CAIKXA010000060.1 GCA_903831295.1 uncultured bacterium
ACAATTTGAGCGCACTATCGCGCGCTTTGCACCTGCCCCCGTACGGCAAAAGCCAGATGGTTCACAGGTCGATCCCCATCGACCTATTCGCATTGGCTATGTGTCGCCAGATTTCAGACAGCACGCTGTGGCTAATTTTATCGAGCCCGTGCTTGCGCAACATGACAAATCCAAATTTGAATTGTTTTGCTATTCAAATCAGCCGACTGGTGATGAAGTCACGGCGCGCATTCAAACATTGGTGCCCAATTGGCGCGTGATTGCGAATATGTCCGAGCACGATGCGGCGCGGAAAATTCAAGAGGATCAAATTGACATTCTTGTTGACTTGGCTGGCCATACCAATCAAAATAGTTTGATGGTGTTCGCGCGCAAACCGGCCCCGGTGCAGGCCACGTGGCTTGGATATGTAAACACCACGGGGCTGAGCAGCATTGATTACCGCATCAGCGACGTACTGAGCGAGCCGCCCGAAATCGCCGATGAAATCTACTCCGAGAAATTGGTTCGATTGCCGGACTGTTTCACGTGCTTTCTTCCGCATACAAAATCTCCGGACGTGGGGCCGTTGCCCGCGCAGCAAAGTGGCGAGATCATGTTTGGTTCCTTCAATTATTTTGTGAAGATGAACAACGAAGTGCTGGATACGTGGGCGCGCATTCTGAGCCGCGTTGCAAATTCGCGCCTGATGCTGAAATACAGAAGCATGGACTCGCCATCGATTCAAGCGGTGGTGTTCCAGGCGCTTGAAAAGCATGGCGTGGCGCGGGACCGGGTTGTGTTTCTTACTTATGACGAATACCAAACGCACTTGGCGCACTACAACAAGATCGACATTGCGCTGGACACGTTCCCCCACAACGGCGACACCACTTCGTGCGATGCGCTTTGGATGGGGGTGCCAGTGATTACATTGGCTGGGCGAAGTCACGCGGGTTTGATGGGCGTGAGCAGGCTGACCAATGTGGGATTGCCGCAACTGATCGCCAAAAGCAAGGACGACTATGTGGACATTGCCGTTGCGCTAGCCAATGATTTACCCCAACTTGCGCAACTGCGAAGTGGCTTGCGCGAACGTGTTCGCAACTCCCCATTCATGGACGCGCCGCGCTTCACGCGCAATCTGGAAGCCGCGTATGAAAAAATGTGGGCCACGCATTTGGAGCGTGTGGATTTGTGATGTCGGACAATCGCAACGAACCGTGCGCGTGTGGAAGTGGTCGCAAAGCCAAAAATTGTTGCATGCGCCCCGCTGTCGCGCTTGGCAAAAATAATTTACTGACTATACCGCCCATGGACGGCGCACCCGCGCGGCAAGTTTCCGTGGCGGACGCGATGCAGTTGGCCGGGATGTTTATCCAACGCGCCATGCATCAAAGGGCGCGTGACATCTTTCAAATTATTTTAAGCGCGGACCCGGAGAATGGCGAGGCCATGTTCTTCACTGGGCTTGTGTTTCATATGGAAAAACAATCGGAAGTTGGATTGCCTTGGATGCTTCGAGGAGTGGCCAAACTTCCGGGAGCGTCTCAGTTGCATTACAACTTGGGAAAAGTGTATTCCGATCTGCAACTCTATCCCGAGGCCATCGCCGCATATCGGCGCGCGCTGCAAATCAATCCCAAAAACATCGAGGCGCAATGCAATGTGGGCGGCATGCTTGAACACAGCGGTGAATATTCGCAAGCCATTGCCGCATATCGCAAGGCGATTGGAATCAATCCATCACATCCCGAGGCGCACAATAATCTGGGCCTGATTTTAAGGCAGCTTGGACAATTTGAAGAGGCCATGGAAAGTTTCAAGCGCGCGATTCAAGCGCAACCTGCGGGATTGTCATTCATGCAGAATTTAATTTCGACCATGAATTACATGCCGCACATGGATTGCGGCGAGATTTTTAATGCGCACCAAAAGTTTGGTCAGCAACTTGAGCTTGCAAGCAAGCCCTTTGCCGCGCGACCGATTGGGATTTCTGAAACAGAAAATGCGCGACGCCTGCGCATTGGCTATGTCTCGCCGGACTTTAAACAACACGCTGTCGCGCATTTTATTGAACCCGTTCTTGCCAACCACCAGAAGGATGGCTTTGAAATTTTTTGTTATTCAAATAACCCGATCGTGGACGCCACCACGCGACATCTTCAAAGCCTTGTTCCGCATTGGCGCGACATTACTGGCATGACTGATCAAGAAGCCGCGAAAAAAATTCGTGATGATGGCATAGACATTCTTGTGGATTTGGCTGGATACACAAATCTAAATCGCCTGATGATTTTCACATTGAAGCCCGCGCCCGTGCAGGCGACTTGGATTGGATATCCCAACACCACGGGTCTTTCGCGCATGGACTATCGCATCACCGACGCGTTGAGCGATCCGATTGGGCAGACCGATTCTTTACACACCGAGAAGTTGGCGCGATTACCGGATTGCTTTTCGTGCTTCGCTCCCCCAAAGGAATCACCCGAAGTTGGTCCCCTTCCAGCGCGCAATAGTGGCGAGATTATGTTTGGCTCGTTCAACAATCTCACCAAGATCAATGACCATGTGATCGCGACATGGGCGCGCATTCTTGTACGCATGCCCAAGTCTCGCCTGACTTTGAAATATAAAAGTTTAAAAACAGATTTCATACAGGACATGGTCTACGCCGAATTTTCAAAACACGGAGTGGCGCGCGATCGATTGGTTTTTTTAAGCCAAACTGATTCCAAAATGGAGCACATGTCGCAATACAACTGCATCGACATTGGCTTGGATTCATTTCCATACAACGGAACCACCACAACGTGCGACGCTCTGTGGATGGGCGTGCCTGTGATCACGCTGGCTGGGCGCTCACATGTGGGACGAGTTGGTGTGAGTCAATTAACCAACATTGGCTTGCCAGAATTGATTGGCCACAACGAAGATGATTACGTGGACATTGCCGTGGCGTTGGCGAATGATTTGCCACGACTTGCCGCGCTTCGAAGTGGCTTGCGCGAGCGATTGAGAGCCTCGCCATTGATGGACGCGCCGCGCTTCACACGCAATCTAGAGGCAGCGTATCGCGAGATGTTCAAGCGCCTGCACAACCACGGGTGAATTTTATAATTCGTCTCACCGTTCATTTTAATTTTGAATGTCGTGCGCTACCTCCAGTCAATAAGCTGGAACTGGTGACCCGCGTTCGCGGCCTCTTGCGCGTAAGCGTCTTGAAGCGCATGCTTGGAGACCTTAAGCGGGGCCACTCCAAACTTTGATGTTCGTCCACTTAGATTGCATCAGTGCGCTGGAATTGTCCTGCTGATACACGCCGCACTTGAAGTAGTAGTTTGCCGGCCCGCGGTCTGGTGCTGACCGAACGAATGTCCCGTTGAGATAGACCGAAACGGTATGCGCATTCGCATCATGGATCACATTCACGTGAATCCAAGTGTCGAGAATGTTGTTCATGATGGGCGTGGTGTAGTAGCAAAGCGAGCCGTTGTAGACACGCAATTGGCAAGAGGTAGACGAGGTGCTTCCCCCGAACACTTGCATCACCGCTACGCCAGTAGTGCCAGTGGGCACAAAGAGATCGCCTTCAAATTGCCAGACTCCGCTGGTGTAATTATTGTTAATGCGCATCTCGGTGCGCGGCTTCGTGGTGCTACCCGATTCGAATGGTTGATCCGTGTTGTACACCTTGAAATCATGGATGCCATTGGTCAGTGAATAGCGATCGCTTAACTGCAAATCCCAAGGGAACTGGATGTAGTGAGTGAACGGCACTTGGGTAAAACCATCCGTTGGTGCGGGTGTTTCGCATGGACCCCACACTCCAAGTAGCACTCCAATATCGGCGCTGTCAGTCACGCCGTCGCTATTTAAGTCATTGGTAGAAACCATGCCAATCGAACCTAACAAATCACCCATATCAGAACTGTCCACCGTGCCGTCGCCGTTCAAGTCGCCAAGGCATTGCGATGACTGCGTAACCGTGAGCGCAAGAACAGCCGTGGCCGTGCCTGCGGAATTTGTGGCGGTTATAGAAATGTTCGTCACTGCCGCGGTGGTTGGCGTTCCAGAAATCAAACCCGTGGATGTGTTCACAGCAAGTCCCGCGGGCAAACTTGTTGCGCCAAACGAAGTTGGCGTTCCACTTGCAGTGATTTGATAAGAAAATAAATTACCTACGCTGGCATTGGCGCTGGTTGCGCTTGTAATCACGGGCGCGGAAATTGTTCCGCCGCCGCTATCGCCAATACCAACACAGCCAAGGTCTGTTGGCAATAAGCCAGGCGTGCTGAAACTGGCCACGCAACCCACGTCAATAAATGCTCCAGGGAGAATGCGCGCGTTGTAATCCGCATTGGTCACAACATAATGCGTTCCAACTTTGCTCTTGAGCACGCCATTCCACACGCTGGAAACATCCGCCGCCCAATCAAATTCCAAAGTCCAGCTTTCAATGTTCTGATTTGTTTGATTGGTGATGCGGAACGCGGCTTGCCCACCGCCAGTCCATGCATTGGTATGTGAAAATGCGACGGTGGCGGAAATCACGGGTGGTGGTGGCGGCGCGCCGTAGTCAACGCCACCAAAATCCAAATCACTGGTGGAGAAGAACGCCTCGTTGGCTGGATCAATGCGCTGCCAAATCACGTATAAAACATGGCGACCAACACGCGTTGGAAATTGAAGCGTCATGAAATAGTCGAAGCCATTCAGCGTCGCGGTTTCGCCACCTGGAATCAACACCAAGTCGCTCCACTTCAGCGGCTGAGTTGGGTCGTAACCATCTTTAGTGATATAGGCCTTGAAGAAACTTGGATCATGCGGCGTGTGCAAATGAAATCTACAAACGCGCGGACCGGCGACCATAGTGGTGGCGGGCCAATCGGTACGTGGCAAATCAATGCCCGCATACTTGGCGCGACCAGCGCTCGCCAACATTCCGTTTGGAATCAGGGCTTGATAGTCGTAATTGGGCACACGTAGGTTGACCTCGTCCCAGTCATAAAATGCCTGCGTGCCCGCGACTGCAACCGCGGCGCGCCCCGCGGCGCTGGTCGGACTTTCCGGATTTTCCAGAAACACTTCGTAGGAGCGGCTGATGGGATCAGCCATAGAGCCGTGACCAAGCGCACTCAGCGAACACAGCATCAGACATGCGAGTAAGGATAAAATGTATTTCATACATTGACCTTTCTGTATCTGAAATTGCCAAACTCAATCTGAATCAACACATCAAATCACAAACGAGTAGTGGGTAGTCCACATACGCGGTGAAAGCGCGTTTATGGAAGCACTCCAGTTATTTTTAAACCATTGTCATACACCGCAATTTTGCTGGTTTGAATCATGTTTGTGTTGCCAACTCCCAATCCAGCGAAGGAAGGATCGTTGGCCGCGCTCCACGCAGTGGCTGGAACGCCAGTCTTCAAGGCCATGCGGAATTGCGCCTCACGCCAGTATGAACTTCCAGTTCCTGGCGCAATGAATGTGCCCGCGAAACTCACATCAACGTAGTACAGTTTGCGCGCAGCGTCATACACCTTCAACGCCGTGGCCACGGTTCCATTCTGAATGTAGTTGCCACTCACAACGACGGATGTTTGGTCGTAGCCAGCCGCAAATAATTCAGAGAGATCCACGAAATAACGCATGGAGAAGGCGCTGGAGCCAACGGCTGGAAACGCCGAGCGATTGTTCAGAAGCGCGCGGATTTCGGTGAAGCCACTGCCCTGCTGATTGATTGACGCCTCGACAAAGAATTCATCGTCGATTGATCCCGCCTCAGACGCTGGCGGAAAGTTTGACACGGGCACGCCCGTTGAATCTTGCGCAAGTCGAGCCACAGCGCCAGTGAAGCCGGCGTTGTAATCAAGCGCAACTTCGTTGCAAATATAGTTGCTGCGATCATCGCTGTAAGACGCATCGGATGTGGTGCTTGGACCGCCAACCAGCGCGCCGTACAGAATATGTCGCGAGGCAACTGGAGTTGTCATGCTTCCATTCCAAGAACCATGCGCTCCGCGATGATGCGGATTCACTGGTGGATTCACGCCAAATCCAACCACATAACTACGAGCGTTTGGATTTTTGCCAAGCATGTAATCAATTTGGTTGCGCGCAAAGTCTCGGTAACGCGTGCCGACATCGCCAACGCGGTCGGAGTACACCAGTGCAAGGAAAGATGTGTTGGCGGAGTAGCGCAGTGAACCCCACTGATCAAGCCACGCCAATCCACCCGCGGTGTACGCGATCTTGCTGCCATTGTCACCAACGGTCCAGAAGTTCAACCACTTCTCGGCCGCGGTCTTGTAAACGCTTTTGCCCGTGAGTTGCGCAAGCAATACGGTCACGCCGTAAGTCTTGTCATCCCAGTTGTGCGTCCACTTCAATGGAAGGCCGGAAATATTTTGACTGTAGATACTTTCCGCCTTGGTGAGATACGCAGCCTCGCCAGTAGCGCGGTACATCCACGCAGCGCTCCAAGCGAGCTCGTCGTAATAACCCGACCATGAGTTGTAGAAACTTGCGGCGTCAGTGATGGAGTCGGAATATTTTCCGCGATAGGTATCGGCGAAAGTGAACAGCGTGCGGGCGTGCGCCAACAATGTGTCGGCATATGCGGGATCGCTGCTTCGAAACAACATGCTTGCCGCAGCCATGGCCGCCGCGGATTCGCCAGCCAAATCAGAGCCAGGCTTGGCCGCAGTAATGGCGTACGAAGGTCGCGCCATGTTCATGGTTTCGGATGGTCCCCAGTAGCTGTGATCAAGCGAACCATTTCCAACTTGTCCATACAACACATTTGCCGATGGATGCGCCTTGATGATGAAGTCGGTGCCCCAACGAACTGCCGCAAGCAGTGCTTGTTTTTGTGCTGTTTTATCGTACGCGGCGCCGTATTCAATGCCGCTCCAGGCCAGCAAAGAAAGTGAACTTGCCATTGGCAGACCAAATTTCACGTGATCGCCAGCGTCGTAGTAGCCGCCGGTCAAATCAACGCCAACATCGCTTCCATCGGTAAGCGCGGAGTCGCCACGCCATACAACACGAAAGTCATTGGCAACATTTCCAGAACGCTGCGCGTCGTAGAAGTACAGAGACTTCTGAAGGACTTCGGCGTAGTTGAAAGTTCCAGGCACACTTGCGGGTGAAACTGCGAGCGCAAGCGATTGAGTCGCGGTTCCAACTGCGTTGCTTGCTGACAACATCACGTTGGTTGTTGCCGCAAGAGTTGGTGTTCCAGAAATTAAACCACTTGTTACGTTCACTGAAAGTCCAGCGGGTAAACCTGTCGCGCCAAAAGAAGTTGGCGTGCCACTTGCGGTGATTTGATAGCTGAATGCTGAACCAACAGTTCCAGCGGCGCTGACTGAACTCGTTACAACAGGAGCAACAGCACCACCAGTTCCGCCGCCGGTGCCACTGCCGGTATCCGTTTCGCCGCCGGTTCCACTACCGCCGCCACTGGTTACACAGTCACCCCATGCACCAAGAACAACCGCCAAGTCGGCGCTGTCGGTCACGCCGTCGGAATTCAAGTCATACAGCGAAGAAGCGCTTCCCCAATTTCCCAAGATGGCTCCAACATCTGCGGCATCAACCTTGGAGTCCAAGTTTACATCGCCGGCACATAGCGCTGGCTGCGTGACAGTGAGCGCAAGAGAAGCGGAACCAGTTCCGCCAGCATTTGTGGCACGAATAGTGATTGTGCTGGCCGCGGCGGTTGTTGGTGTTCCAGAAATCAAACCCGTTGTGGTGTTGAGTGAAAGGCCAGCTGGCAAACCGAGGGCGCTGTAAGAGCTTGCGCTTCCGCTTGCAGTGATTTGATATTCAAACGCAACGCCAACACTACCTGATGCGGTGCTTGCGCTTGTGATCACTGGCGCGCCGGGCAATGTTGTTGACAACAAAGTTCCAGTCGCGGCGGCATCGGCAAGTGTTGCGCCAGCAACGCTTGATAATTGCACAGTGAATTGCTTCCCTGTGGTGGCCGCCTGATTTGGAATTGCCACGGTGATACTTTTTGTGGTCTCGCCTGCGGCGAAACTAAGCGTGCCAGAAGCTGTGGTGTAATTTGTTCCCGCAATCGCGGTTCCATTGACGGTGGTGTATGCAACAGTGACAGCGCCAGAAGCTGCCGCTGACAATGTCACGGGGAAGTTCATGTATTGCGGCGCGGCTCCAGCACTACCGGCGCCCAGCGATGGCGCCAAACTGGCTTGTAAATAAGCCATTCTGGTGGTGCTGACCGTTGTCCAATCGTCGTTGAGAATTCCGCCAGTGTCGCCACTGTTGGGATTCATGCACCAGTAGGTCCAACTCATTCCAAGTTTGCCCGCGGCCAAATCATTGGTGCCGTTCAAATCAAGATCGCCATTCATGTAGTCGGTCAACTTGTCCAACCACACTTGGTCGCTGGTCGTGGCCAGCCTGCTTCCAAACTCGCCAATCAGAATTGGCGCGATATTGTTTGTGTAGATATAGCCCCAGCGTGAATTCCAAACATCATCCATGTTGTTTGGATATGTCGCGTCGGAGAACCAAGTCTGCGCGAACACGCTGCTTGGATAATCATGTGGCGAATACACCAACTTGTTGTTCACTGAAAGAACAACTGGAAACGCCGCGGCGCCAGTGAGGTTGCCGCCCCACCATGTTGTTTGATTGTTGTACTTCTCAACGCCCTCAACAATGATGAGCCAGTTTGGATTTGCCGCAAGCACGGCGTTTCCACAACGCTCGGCGGCCTTGTTCCAATCAGTCGCGGGCGCGCTGTTGCCCCACGTGGCGGATTTCTTTGGCTCGTTGAAAAGATCGGCGCCAATAACCGTGGAGTTGCCGGCGTAATGCTGCGCAAGCATGACCCAATCAGAAATCCAACGGGCCTCCGTGTAGTACGCGTCGCCAGGGATGTACCAGACATCTTCACCAATGAAATTGTCAGCCTTGGCGCTATGGCGATCAAGGAACACGCGCAGGCCAATTTGTCCGCAATAATCAATGACTTTGTCCATGCATTGAAGAGGCGTGAGGCCTTGAAGGTCGGGGTTCTGCGCAAAGTTAATGCTGTTGGTTGTGGCGCCAGCGGCCAACATTTCATTGCAATATGGAATGCGCAAAGTGTTGAATCCAAGTGACTTCACTTGATCAAGAACGGATTTGTATCCGCGTGTCCATAGACCGTGGAAGACCTTGTTGCTGGTCTCAAAGCCGAACCAATTCACGCCGGTGATACGCACTGGATTTCCACTGGCGTCAACAATTTGATTGCCAGATGTGGAAAAATAGCCGGCCGCGGTGCTGCTGCCACTGCTTACGGCCGCAAGGGTGATTGAAGAATCATCAATCACCATGCTTGGAACAACAACTGTTCCGCCACCACTTGTACCTCCGCCTGTTCCGCCACCTGTGCCTCCGCCGGTACCGCCACCAGAGATTCCATTGAGGGCGATCGCGGTGGGCAAGACGCCCGCAACCGCAAAATTGGCAGCGCAACCAACTTCAACAAAGGCGCCAGGCGCGATTGTGGCGTTGTATGGGGCGTTAATTATTATGTAGTGGTTGCCAACATGCGATTGAATTGTGCCGTTCCAGGCGCTTGTAATTTCCGCGGTCCAATCAAACTCCAATGTCCAACCCTGAATGGTTTGGGCTGTGTCGTTGGTTATGCGGAACAAGCCTTGACCGCCGCCAGGCCATTGATTTGTATAAGAGAAAGTGGTTGCAAATGTGGTAGAAGCCGCGAGAAGGATGGATGCAAGTGAATTCCAGATTTTGGACATTTTTATTTCCTTTACAAATTGATATAGAACAGAGCACAACTCTTCAGTCATACAAATACGCTTCGGAAGTGAAATTATTTTTGAGAGATGAGGCGGGTCTAATCGCTCATCTGATGTGTCCTCAGTGCCGCATGCTCAAGCTTGCAGATTCAACACGAAACAATCTGCATCAATCACTACGGTGATAAATTGGGCGATGTTGCCTGAATAAAATAAAATAAATCTATTTGTTTTTTATGCGCCAAAAGAAAGTAACTTTTGGGCGATAAGTCTCACCACTTGCATGGGGAATTGTGTTTTGAAGCTGAAGACAAATGCAACACAAGTTGCGTCTAATAGTTATCAGATATGTAAATGCTCCAGGTGCGCGCGAGACAAACGTGTGACAAATGCGGCGCAAATATGGCATAAATGCGACACACACACTTATAGATTGGTTCATAACAATTCATTCAAAATGATTGTTTGAAATGCAAGCCCAACTTGATGCGCGAGCATTCGAAAAGCTTTGGGCTTGGATTGAATCACTCTCCAAGCAACATCAGTAAGCGATTTTTTTATTGTTGTGTTGCCAATCAACAAACGCTTGCTGCGCCTCGTCGCGCAATAACTGAGTCATGGGAATGGCGCGCGCCTGTGGAGCCTTTGCGATCTCTTGATAAATAAAGTCGTCGTCAAATTGAATGTTGGCGGCGTCGATTTTGGTGTTGGCGTAGTAAATTTTTCCAAGGCGCGCCCAGTAAATGGCGGACAGGCACATGGGGCACGGCTCGCAACTTGTGTAAATAACGGCGCCGGACAAATCGAAATTGTTGATATGGGCGCAGGCGGCGCGAATGGCCACCACTTCCGCATGCGCGGTGGGATCGTTGCTGGCGGTGACGCGGTTGAAACCTTCGCCAATAATTTGGGCATCTTTCACAATCACGGCCCCAAATGGCCCGCCGTTACGCTGCGAAACATTTTCTCGCGACAAGGCGATGGCGCGGCGCATGAATTGTTGGTGCTGATGCTCGTCTGTTGATTTATTCATGCTTTTATCTTTCCACAAAGAACGCTGGATAAGGCGCTTGTTGTTGCCACACCTATCTTAAATTGAATTTGATGCATGGGCGTGAAGGGGTTGCGTAAGAAATTGAACAATACACGCAAGAAATTGTGTTCATAGAGCGGCGAACACCCGCACTCTATTCATGCCGCCATCTGGAAACGCGGTGACACGAATTTGGTCGCAGACTTCTAGGTGATGAATGGAAAATTGAATTGAGTTGGCAGCGAAGGCTTTTACATTGGTGCGACTGACCAGCGGAACCCACTTGTTATTGCACAGGCCTTCGACCGTGATTTCACGCGGATTGTTATTCACAAAATATGTGAAAGCAATTTCAACGCAGCCAATTCGCGCGGGCTTGGCAAGCGCAATGACCACATTTTCGCTGTGCCCCGCTTCGCGGCTGCGCGCCGACTCAAGTCCATCAAACATGTTCAATGGTGGATAAGGGGAAATCACTTGCGCGGCTGGTCCGTAATGCTGATTGGACGCGGAAACAATCGTTGCGCCAAAGGCGGCGCACGCAAGATCTAGTTCACTTTGATTGGCGCGCGCGAGGTTGCCCTTGATGGCGTCGTGGTTGGCCGAGTACTTGGGGGTGAGTGGCTTGCGCGTTTGCGCATCAAATGGCGGGCAAACAACGCAAGACTGCGCGAACAATTTGGCTTTCTCGTGTGCCGGAAGATTTTTTCCGTACAACGCCAGCCTTGTCACTCCGCCATCGGGATACATGGAAACTTGAATACGCGTGAACTCCGCGCCTTGCGACACGGCGTTGAATGCATGAAATGAATGCCCCTCAAGCGGAGAGCGCGCGACGATATCTTGCCAGCATTTATGAGCTTTGTCCCAGCCTTGCACGCGAATTGCGGGAGCGTGGTTGCCCAAATGAAATTGCGTTGACACGCTTACGCAATCAATCGCGGCGGCATTTTTCATTTCAAAGATCATGTGGTCGAACTCGCGCGGATTGTGACGAACACTTTCCCAGCTATCCATAACTTTCCCCTGCTTTCCAAAAAGCGCGGGCTCAAATGTTGGAAGATTGGGCGAAAGCAGATTTTCAGCGCGCGCAAAGCGTTGATTGGAAACTTCTTCAATGCGCGCGCCAACGGCAAGATTGAAATCCGCAAGCGCGTCGCGGGCGCCACGTCGCGCGATGGCCTCTGGCAAATCGGCTTGGAAAGCGCCAAAGATAAGTTCACGGTATCCGGCGTTCACGCGCTGTTCCTGCGGAATATGATCGACAATAAATTCGTTTTGGAAACGCGTGTCATCTACGCCTTGCATCTTGAAGTGGCGCAAGACGATCTGCGCGACCTCCGCGATAAACAACAGGCCGTTGTGTTCGCCGTTTGCAAGAACGACCAAGCCCGCGCCCATATCGGGACCCGCGTAACAATGAATGAACAACGCGCGAAAGCCGTCATTGGCGCCTTGATGAATGCACAAGCGATTTGGACCGGCGTTGGCCGTGAAAATACCAAGACCCATATTGCAACCCATGAACTTTTGCGAGCCTTTGTCCACGCCATGCAACATGCGCACCGCAGTGTCATGCGAAATTGGACCCGCACCATCAAGATTGTGATACGCGTTTGTGAGTGCGCGTAGAAATTGCGCCACATCTGCCGCCGGCGCGACGGCGCCCGCTGCGAAAGCTGGAAACATAATGCGAGTGCCTTCAATTGCTTGACCTGAATCGGTATAACCGCTGGCGTATTCCAAATTGGATTGATTGGATTGCTCAAATGTGAACAAGTTCATTTGCAGAGCGCGCAGAAACGGCGCGGTGAGCGTTGCAATGTTCTGCGCGGCGAGTGTTTCAATGACATGCTCCAACACAATGAAGCCGCCGCCGGAATATTGAAACGCGCTGCCGGGTTCGCTGAGAACTCCTGTTGGTTCATAGTTAAATTGATCGTGGTCGGCGATCAACTGGCTTGCGCTTGGCATTGGCCGATCCGTGGAAACACCACTGACATAGTGAAGGTTGAGCGCCTCGTGACTCATGAGATGAGCCAGCGTGACTTGATCGGCCCATTCTGGATGTTTGGGATTGAGTGAAAGCACACGAATGCTTGACGATGTCTTTGCCAATAGGGCGTTCACGCATGTATCAAGGGAAATATTGGCGGAGCGAAAATATTCCATGGCGAAACATGTGGCAATGCTTTTGCTCAGTGAAGCAATTTCAAAACATGTTTGTGGAGTGACGGGCTTTGCAGCGGCGCGTTGGCCAAACTCGATGGACTGATAGGCGCCATCCGCCGCGGACACACTCATTGAAGCGCCAGAAACATTGCGCCGCTGCATTGCGGCTTGAATATGCTCAACAACAGAGTCAAGTGGATGCGCGCACAAACGCTTGCATGTGATTTGCCACAACGCTTCACGCGCGTTGACCAGTTCCTGCTCTAGAGAATTTTCCAACCGCGCCGTCAGCGCCGCCAACATTTCCTCGCCCGACTTTCCTTGCGCTGAAATAAGAAATTTAAATTTAAATTTCTCCAAGTAGCGCGCGCCAAGCAGGCGAAGTTGCTCGAGAGTGTGATTGGACTTTTGTTGTGGAGGACCAGCCGAATTATTCGGCATGCTGTGGATTGAATCGCGCCCGTGTACCTGGGCATCCGTGTGCAACACTTTTGATTGCTCTCCAGCGGCCGTGGCGTCAAGCGTGCGAGCGCTCTCGCCAATGTCGCCGTGAAAACTGGCGGCTTCAAGCACATCGGCCACGCTGAATGATTGAATCAACTGCTCCGCGGCGCGCATGTCCAACACAGGCTTGCGTGACATGGCGCTGGCAAATGCGTGGCTGCCGCAGGCGCTGAAGTAAGCGTGGTATCGAGCCACATGCGCCGGTAATTGATATTTGCTTGGCTCAATCTGCGCCATGGCTTTCCACGGATCGCTTTCATTGCGAATGCAATCCAACGTGAATGGAAGCAGTAACTCCGAGGCAAACTCAACAGGCTTGTCGCTGCTCATGAGCTGCAACATGATGTTCATGGCAACGGGATACCACTTGCGCGTGCGCTCATTCCATTTCACCTGCGTGATCTTGTCGGCGGTGGAAAAATCTTTTTGAATGAAGCGCATTTCTTGGTGGGCAATACGCACAAATTCCTCAACATCAAATCGCCCGTGACGTAACTCGTGCCACACCTCCCAGCGTGAGCGCTCGGCGGTTGCCAGATCGTCCATCACGCGAACAGGAACGCCGTCGATCGTGGCTGGTAGCGCGACGCAACCATTGCCGCTGAGCCAGTCGGTGAGATATTGCAGCGACTGGAAAATGTTGTAGCGAATTTCGCGCGGATCATTGTTGGCGATAAAGTTGGATTGCTTTTCGTCGGCCACTAGAAGCGCGCGCGGATAGAGCGCGTCGGCTGGATCAAGCCCGTCAACATCCGCGCCATGAATAAAGTCCAACATGTCGCTGTGAAATTTGGGAAGCAGAAGCGCCTTCACCAAGTCGTCCAACGCGGCGCGGTCCGCATTTTGAAATCGTTTCCACGCCTCGACAAGCGCCAAACCAAGCCGCACAAAATCAGGGTGAGCAACCCAAAAACCATTCAAATTGCGCTTCAGTTGCGTGATGACATCTTTGATGAAACCTTTTATTGCAACTTGAAAAGAATCGCTTTGCATGTCGCTGTCGGAAGGCAACACGCCGTACATGCCTCCAATCTTTATGCCGCCGCGCGAGCCCACGACCGCGGCCAACAGATCATGCGAGGCCTTGATGTGCTTGATGACGATATTGGGATCGGCCTTCACCGGTATGCGATAATTGGCGTCCTCTTTCATCAAACGCGCGGTGGACGCGAGATAATCGTGCCAACCCAGTGATGCGCCGGCGAAATACGGATGCAGCGCGTCCATAATTTCGTTCACTCGAAATACAGCGCGCGGATTTTCAAGAACAATCATCAAGCGAACAGTGCCTGTTTGGTATTGCGGATGAGCGCGCTGAATCAATCGCTCGGCATGCTCAATCATGACGCGGATATACGCGGCCTCCTCCTCGTTCTCCAACTTTGGAACATAAAATGCCAACGCCTTGGGGTTGTCCCAGTTGGCGTAAAGATGCAACGCGAAGTCATACAAGTGCAGCGGCAGCGGATTATTTTTGTAGAACAAGAACGCGCAAGGAATGGCGAGCCCTGGAAATCGCTTGATTGGCTGGGATAAATGGCTGGTTTCTAGCGCGTAATTCTTGCCTGTGCGCTGATCCGTGAATGAAATATTTTTTTTGAAACAGTTGGTCAGGTTCTCGCCGGCAAGAAGGAGATCCGCACGCAAAGGTGTTTTTGAATCCTCATCGTCCGCGCCCCACATGGGAGCGCCATTGAAATCACGCAGCAACTGAGCCACGATCGCGGGCTCGCCAGGCAACTTGCGATGAAAGGCGTTCATGGCGTTGATGGAAAGTTTGGCGTCATCCGGTGGCCCGAACAAAGTCACATGGTGCCCAAGCAAAAATTCCGGAATTGGCGCGACGGGTTTACCGCCACCCGCCTTGCAGTAAAATTCATTCTTGGGACCGACCACAATGCGTCCGTCGACGTCCTCTTGACCAATGATGGTTTGATAATCGCGGTCACCATAGTCAACGCGTAACTTGCGATTCAATTCAAAACAGGCGCGCGTGCGTTGGTCAATGAACTCGCGATCCGCGACGCGCTGACGCAACACGGCGCGTAAATTGTTTTGCACAAGATCAAATAGTTCGCACAAATACCCAAGAGACTCCGGCGTTTCCAAGCCCCCGCTTTCGCCCACTTGAAACAAATTCGCCACGCCTTCCACCGCGCGCAATTGCTGCTGAATATGCGTCATGAACTCAGCGGAGATGAAGTCGCGGTAATCAGCGTTCTTGGATTCGTGCCCGTGATTGTCACCGCTCATATTTAGAAGATACCCATCGCAAGATGATCCCACTTTCACAAAGTGAATTATTCCGCGAGACAATTTCACGGCTTTTACCCTTTGGCGCTTTCAGACAAAGATTGACCGTCATGCAAAACTGATTTAGCCTGACTCCATGGCCTCACCCGCACAACATGGACTTTCAACGCACGTCTTGAACACCTCCAGTGGCAACCCCGCGGTGGGAATGTTGGTGACTTGCCAAATTCTTAAGGGCGAAAAATGGTCGGATTTGAATAGCGCGTCAACCGACAGCGATGGCCGAGTGAAAAACTTTTTAGGCGCAGGCTCACTGCATACCGGCCACTACAGATTCACATTTCAAACAGGCGCTTGGTTCGCGCAGCAAAATATTGAAACTTTTTTTCCGTCGGTCACGATTGAATTTCACGTCCATGACGCGGCGCGCCATCACCATGTTCCATTACTGCTGAGCCCCTTTGGATACTCAACCTACAGGGGAAGTTGATCGCTGTTGACTACAGTAATTTGCGCTCATAATCTCGCTTTGAATTGATTGCCTTGCTTGCACATGCGCTTCGCATGCTGGCATGAACAATCCATTGAAGCCATGCGAACCATCGCCAATCCATTTTCTGTGCACAAATTTGGCGGTGCGGCGCTTGCAAACGCCGAAGCCATTCGCGCTGTTGTGGGCATTCTTTCGGGAACCAGCGGCGAGCGCGTTGTTGTCACTTCAGCGCTGGCGGGCGTGACCGACTTGCTATTGAACATTGCGCGCGCCGCGGCAACCGGTGATCTTGCCGCCGCCCAAACTCAAGTCGACGCTCTTTTTGAGCGGCACATGTCCGTGGCAAAGTCCATTGATGGCGCGGCCGCCACCACACATGCATATATAGACGAGTCATTCAAGGAGCTCAAAAAACTCGCCGAGCAAGTATCGCACGTGGGCGAACTCACGGCGCAAATGAGCGATTTAATTATTTCCCGTGGCGAGCGCTTGGCGGCGCGAATTGTCGCCGACGCGTTGCGTGTTGCACATATTTCCGCCTGTGTTGTCGACGCCACGGACTTTCTACACTCGGACGGTCGATTTGGTGACGCCGCTCCGGATATCGCCCGCACTGAAATTGCCGCGCAAAATATTTTCCCAAGCAAGTTGCGCGCTGGAAATATTGTTGTTGTGCCAGGATTTATCGCGCGGGGCATGGCTGGCGCCGATGGAAGTGAAGCCGCGGTGGTCACGCTTGGTCGCGGCGGTTCCGATCTAACCGCCACCGTGACCGCGCGCGCTCTTGGCGCAAAAGAAGTGACGCTATGGAAGGACGTGCCGGGATTTCTCACCGCTGATCCACGGATTATTCCGGAGGCGCGAGTGGTCCCCTTGCTTGATCCGCGCGAGGCCTCGGAACTTGCGTATTACGGCGCAAAAGTGCTGCATCCGCGCGCGCTGATTCCACTGGACGCGCGAACTACTTTGCGCATTCGTCCATTCAATCAACCAGATGCCGCGGGAACGGAAATTGTGCAGGGTCGCTCCATGGCAGGCTCGCCCGTACGCGCGCTTTCCGCAATGACCGCGCAAGCGCTTGTCACCGTGGCGGGAAATGGAATGCTTGGAGTGCCGGGTATTGCGGCGCGCACATTTGGCGCGTTGGCGCATGCAGGAATTTCCGTGTCGCTGATTTCGCAGGCAAGTTCGGAGCATTCGATTTGCTTTACTGTTCCAGAAGGTGCGGCGACACTTGCGGAAAAAGAATTGCGCGCCGCGTTTGCGATAGAGCTTGAGCGAAATGAAATTGACTCAGTCGAAGTATTGCTTGGCGTTTCCACAGTGGCAGTTGTTGGTTCCGGCATGGCAAGAACACCTGGCGTTGCGGCGCGCGTGCTGGGTTGTATCGCCGACGCGCAAGTGAATGTCATAGCCATCGCGCAAGGATCTTCGGAGCGCAATATTTCCTTCATTGTGAACAAAGAAAATGTTCCCAAAACGGTGCGCGCCATACATACCACCTTCAGTTTGGACAAAGTTGGCGGCGGTAGAACAGCGCGCAGACGCGGCGCCGATGTGATCTTGCTTGGATGCGGTCGCATTGGACAGGAACTTCTGAAGCAAATCGCCGAACTACCTGCAAATGATCGAGCCGCATTGCGTGTTGTTGGCGTGCTTGATCGCAGCGGATTTATGCTGGAAAAGCGCGGTTTCAGCTTGCGGGCGTTGGCTGGAATGAGCGCGCATAAGCAACGCGGCGGCTCTCTGAAGACAATTTCGCATGCGCACTCGGGCGCGCCAAACCAAGCCATCGAACATATTGCTTCACACGCGCTCACGCGTCCGGTACTCATTGATCTTTCCAGCGGCGACACAAGAGAAACATTGCTGCGCGCCGTCGGGTACGGCATGGACTTGGTCATCGCCAATAAAATTCCGTTGGCGTCCGACGGCGCCTCCTCAAGTGCGTTGCTACACGACGCGCGCAAACGCGGTCGCAAAGTGTTGCACGAAGCCACAGTCGGCGCGGGCTTGCCCATTATTGACACAGTTGAAAAACTAATGGCTTCAGGCGATCGCATATTGAACATAGTTGCGTGTCCATCTGGAACGATGGGATATTTATTTAGCGAGCTTGGCCGCGGTAGAAAATTCTCCGCCGCGCTTCGTAGCGCCATGCAACTTGGCTACACCGAACCAGATCCGCGCGAGGATTTGTCCGGCCGCGATGTGGCGCGCAAGGGCTTGATCTTGGGCAGACTGATTGGCTACGTCGGCGAACTCAGCGACGTGGCGATTGAAAGTTTGGTACCAGCCAACATGCGGGAAATTTCATTAGCGGATTTTGTTGAGCAACTTGAGTCGCTTGATCAGGCATGGAGCGAACGGGTGCGCGCCGCGACAAGCAAGGGCGAAGTGCTGCGGTACTGCGCAAATATCACGCGCGCCAGCGTGAAAGTAGGTCTGGTTGGTGTGCCGGTTGGAAGCTTGCTTGGCTCGCTCAGTGGAACGGATAATCAATTTGTGTTCACCACCTCCCGCTATCGTGACAACCCGTTGGTTATTTCCGGTCCTGGCGCCGGACCCGCCGTGACTGCGGCGGGCGTGTTGAATGATTTATTGCGAGTGGTGATTTCATGAGCGACAACATCAACAAGACAGGCATCACGATTGCGTGCGCCACGTGCGGGGAGAAATTGAATGATCTCACTGCGCTTGCCACATGTTCCAAGTGTGGCGGTCTGCTTGATATCACGCCAGCAATGCCAGCTCTTTGCAGCGAAGAATTACAAAATCTTTTTGATAGCCGGGTGAGCATTGCCGCAATGCGCGGATCCGCGGCGAGCCGTTCTGGCGTTTGGAGATTTCGCGAACTTGTCCTGCCAATCAGTGACGCAGAAATTGTCAGCCACCCAGAGGGCAACACGCCATTGCTAGAGCGCCCCGCTATTTCCAAATTCGCGGGCGTAAAAAACTTATTGATGAAGCATGAGGGATTCAATCCATCGGGCTCATTCAAAGACCGCGGCATGACCGTCGCGGTGACGCAGGCGAAACGCTGTGGCGCAACCGCAATCGCATGCGCATCCACTGGCAACACCAGTTCATCGCTTGCGGCGTACGGAGCGCAAGCGGGCATTCCGGCGTTGGTGATGGTTCCCGCGGGACGCATTACCATGGGAAAATTGGCTCAAACAGTGGCATATGGCGCGCGCACATTATTGGTGCGCGGCGACTTTGACGACTGCTTGCGCTTGGTGCGCGAGTCCAGCGAAAAGCTAGGCGTGTACTTGGCCAACTCGCTGAATCCATTTCGAATTGAAGGACAGAAGACCATCATGTTTGAGTTGCTGCAACAACTTGCGTGGCAATCGCCTGATTGGGTGGCGCTACCCGCAGGAAATCTGGGCAACACATCCGCATTTGGAAAAGCTTTGCGCGAAGCGCACGGACTTGGTTTGATCAAGCGTATTCCACGACTCTTGTCGGTACAGGCCAGTGGCGCGGCGCCATTCGCGCATGATTTTGCCGACAACTTTGCAAAGCGTACAAGCGTGCGCGCGGAAACAATCGCCACGGCAATTCGTATTGGCGACCCCGCTTCATGGGACCGCGCGGTGGCGGCAATTCGTTTCACCAATGGCGTGGTGACGTCTGTGAGCGACGAGCAAATCATGCAAGCTAAACAAGTGATTGATGCCAGTGGTGTTGGCTGCGAGCCCGCCAGCGCGGCAAGCGTGGCCGGAGTTCGTGAATTGGTCGCTCGCGGAATTATTGCGCCGCACGAGCGCGTGGTTGCCATGCTCACTGGTCATATTCTGAAAGATCCAGAAAAATTATTGAACACAAGCGATGGGCACGGGCACGCTGCGGCAAATGCCCCCATTGAAATTGAAGCCACGCTATCCGCTGTGGAACGAGTGCTTCAAAATGCCACAAATGCCTGAAATAAAGTGAACTTGGATGCTGCTCAGGAGCACAACAAACCCTTGCAACACGCACGCTTTGATATGCGTACAAAAATGTGAACCACTGCAAATGTATTTGAGTTGATGTCAAAAACTAATTTATCCCACATGAAAATTTACATAGTATGAGCCGCAATTGTTGACAACTTTTCTCTTTCCATTATGAATCACACAGCACACATTCTTGGCGCTGGAGGAATTGGAATCGCCGCGGGCGTTTGCCTTGCGCGCGCCGGATGGAATGTGACCATGGTTGATTCCAATGCCAAAAAAATAGAAGCGGGAAAGCGCGGCGGAATGTCCGTTGATGGGCAAATGGAAACGCGCGCCAAGTTTATTTTATTTCAAGAATGGTCGCCTCCAACCAACGAAACAATTTTACTATGCGTAAAAACATTCGACAATGGGCCTGTCCTACAGCGCATTGCAAATATGGAACATGTGGTTCCCATTCAAAACGGGTTCGACGCGCAACTTGAGTTGCTTCACCACCCAGCCGAGGCCATCGCATCATTTGTTTCGGAATGCGATGCGGATCGACCAGCCACACGCATCACACGCGCGGGTGCGCTTCACATTGGCGCGCGCCACGACATGAACGCCGCGCAACAAGAACGCGTGCAGACTCTTGCTGGCGCGTTGGCGAGCGGAAATTTATTTCCAGTTGAAACCGTGGCAAACATTCGTCCGTTTAAAGCCACAAAACTCATGTACAACGCTGCAATATCGCCACTGGCAGCAAGCGCGGGGGTGGACAACGCGCAATTGCTGATTGATCCACTGGCGCAAAAAATGTTCTTTGCGTTGCTGCGCGAAAATTATTCCATTCTGAAAAATGCGGGCTTAGAAATGCAAACCATTGGTCCGTTTCACCCCGACACGGTCATGCGAATTTTGCGCACACCAATGCTTCCAAAAATCATGGGCGTGTTTTTCCGTCCGTCGCTGCGCGGAACTTATTGTTCCATGAGCCCCGACATGGGCAGTGGCCGCACTGAAGTTGACGCATATAACGGCCACCTCATTCGTCTTGCGGCAGATTTCCCCTGCCCGATCAATCGCGCGGTGGTTGCAATGGTGGAAAAAATTTCGCGCGAGCGCCTGGCTCCATCGCACTCGCACCTGCGTGAACTTGCGGCCACGCTTCCACGCGGAGTCTTAGCGTGATTGCGACCAACGCATGCGCTCTGAAACCATGTGAAATTTCTCAAAGCGCTTTTCCTAAATATTTTTCGCAAATCTTCTTAACGCGAATCAAATTGCGAGTTCTTCCATGATTCTTGTCACCGGCGGCGCGGGATTCATTGGCTCGCATCTCGTGCAACAACTCACGCGCGACAACCAACATGTGCGAGTGTTGGAGCACCCCAACGCAAGCGTGGACCATTTGCCGTTGAACAAAATAGAGCTTGAACGCGCCGATATTCGCGATATTTCAGCGGTCAATCAAGCTGTGCGTGGCTGTGACCAGGTGTACCACCTTGCGGCGGATCCAAACTTATGGCGGCGCAATCGTGGCGAATTTGATGCCATCAATCATGTCGCGGCGGTGCATATCATGCGCGCCGCGCTTGATGCCGGAGCCACGCGCGTGCTGTATGTCAGCACCGAAAGTATTCTTACATCGGCCAAGCCAACTCTTGGCAAGGTTGAGGACGCTCGCTTTCGCGAGCAGGACATGATTGGCCCCTACTGCTTGAGCAAGTTTCGCGCCGAGCGCGCCGCCTTTGAACTTGCCGCAACGGGCGCTCCGGTGATCGTGTGCAGTCCCACACTTCCGATTGGTCCTGGCGACAGAAATCAAACTCCGCCAACGCGTCTTGCAGTAGCGTTTTGCCGCGGAAAAATTCCGGCGTACTTGGATTGCGAATTCAACTTGATCGACGCGCGCGACGCGGCGGATGGCTTGATCCGCGCCATGCAAAGCGGTCGCACCAACGTGCGCTATTTAATTGGGGCGCACAACACCCGACTTGTACGCTGGCTTGAATTACTGGCGCGTATCACCAATCGGCCAGCGCCACGCAAAAAAGTTCCATATGTTGTGGCGCTTGCCGCCGGTTGGATCAGTGAATTGTGGGCAGACAACGTTTCGCATCGCATGCCCATGGCCACGGTTACTGGCGTGCGTTTGACGCGTCGATCCATGTATTTTGATCCTTCGGCAAGCTTGACTGAACTTGGATTACAAACCAGATCAGTGGAAGAATCCACGCGCGACGCGGTGCGTTGGTATCAAGAACAAAATTGGATCTAATCACGGCGTGCTCACAAGGTTGTGCGCTTCATAAAAATCACGCGCCACGAGATGACCGCAATTTAATTAATCAATCCAATCGCGCGCGCGGCCAACATGATCAGCACTGCCATGGCGATGGTGACTTGCAACATCATTCCAATTTGAATTGGATTTCGTAGTGGAATTGGAAGCGTGGGACCGAATGTGCTTGCGGTGTTGAATGACAAGAATAAATAGTCAACATACTTTGGTTGCCAACCTGTCAGCGATTCGAATGAGGACATGTTGTGCGGAAAAACAATCCCAGGATGAATTTTTTCACCCGCGGCAATGCGCACTTGATACGGATGGTCAAACTTCCAGTAGTACGCCGTGAATACCGCTATGTTTTCCATATACACGAAACTTGCAGAAAGCAGCAAATACGCGGGATTATCCTGCTTATCGAATAGACACACAATGAGCCCAACCAAATTGTCCAGTAGTGCAAGCATGGAAAGAGCCAAGGTCGCATCAAAGAAAAGCTTGAAGGCCTTCTGCATTTTGAACAACCAAAAAATGCCGGATATGAAGCTGGTGATTAATGCGACAGGACTTGCATATGCATCGGCAATCCGAAATATGACAACTGACAAACTAGGCGCATGATCTGTCAGGCTGAGCGCCGTTGAAGTAGCCATGTCCAACAACGCGGCCACGGCCAAGGTAATGACAATGGCGCCCGTGATGGGGCAACGCGTTTCATCATGCATATGTTGCGGAGCGTGAGTCATGGGTAAAGTTTAATCCAATTGCAAACTGTCGTGACTCAGCCGCGCGGCCTGATCAATACAAAATGGGCACGAAATCCCTTTGACATAGCGCGCATCTTTCTGCTCCTGCGGCGTGAGCGGCATTTGGCAAGCAAAGCAGGACGCGGAGTTGGTTTCTTGCAGCGCCGAGTCAACGCATACGCGTCGATCAAAAACAAAACATTCGCCATCATAATGCGCGCCGCCGCACTCCTCGAAATATTTTAAAATACCGCCGTCAAGCTGAAAAATATTTTGAAAGCCCTCGCGTTCCATATAAGGTCCTGCCTTCTCGCAGCGAATTCCGCCAGTGCAAAACATGACAACAGGTTCATGCTTTAAATGCGCCGGCAGTTTCTGCACCGCATCTGGAAAGTGGCGGAAATGCGAGATACCCGCGGGCAACGCGCCGCGAAATGTCCCCATGCGAATTTCGTAATCATTGCGCGTATCCAACAACGTGATTGCCTTGCCTTCATCGAGCCACTGCTTCAACACTTTCGCCGAAAGTTTTTTACTGGTGCGCCGAGCGGGCTCAATGCCCTGCACGCCAAACGCGATAATTTCTTTCTTGATCTTCACCAACATCCTGCGAAACGGCTGCGTGTCGCTGTGACTTTCCTTTGGTGTTAAATTCTCCAACCCTGGAATACCGCGCAGGACTTTCATTAAAATATCTATATTTGCCCGCGTTCCCGCCACAAATAGATTTATGCCCTCTGGGCTGAGCATGATCGTGCCCTTCAGCTCGCCAACGCGACACACCGCGCGCAATTGTTCGCGCAACTCGGCCAAGCCGTTGAGTGGGGCGAACAAATATGTGGAAATATTTATGAACACGTCCATCAGTCTATCGCCAAGACATGCGTGAACAAATCTTGTTCACGCAAAAAAACGGACGCGGAACATGTCCGCGTCCGTCAATACTCATTCTCACACAAGGCTCCATTCTTCAACGAAGCCTAAATCCAGAGCAATGCTCCAGATTTTAAATGCATGCGTTTACAGAATTACTTTGCCTTTGCCGCCGCAGCGTCCAAAGAGACATACTTAAATTGTTGACCACCAACAGCGGCTTCGGCCATGGCGCCTTGGGAATTGCTGGTAAAGATCGCCACGCCATCGCGGTAACTGGTTGCAGCGCCGGTTCCAGAAGACACCATCACCGCGGAAACTTGAGCGGTGAACGCAAACTTGTTCGCTGTGAATATGTTGTAGTTGGTCTCATCCTTGAAGAAAATAAATTCATCAAATGATTGACCACCAATGGTCGCGCCGATGGTGCCTTGGCCCATGGAGCAATAGCCCACCAACTTGCCGCCCTTGTACACCTCGCCATCGCCGCCGGCGCCACCAATGAGGAATCCGCCCTTGCCCACGCTTGGCAGAACCGCGTAGGCGTAGTTGTCCTTGAAGAATTTCTCAATCGTCGGATCAGTCTTCTTCACCAGTTCAATAGACGTGGCCACGGAAGCTGAAAGTGATTTTTTTTCCTCGGCAGTTTTTGGCGCACCTGCGCACGCGCTTAACACACCGACAAGAACGATTGCTGAAAAGAATTGAATTCGCATGAGTAGCTCCTTTGAAAATGTTGTGAATCATGACTTGAAGATGGAACAATATATCCGTGTTTCACAATGCACGTGATCATGGCGCATTTCAAGATAAAGCGTTCAGTATGCCAAGCACATCAAAGACTGCACATAGTTTCTTCAGATCCGCATGCGGGCTGATGAACGAACATGGCGCGCTTACGAGTTGCGTTGGTCCCTTGGCGTACGGGCTTGTCCCTCTCCCATTAATTGCGCGAATGCCGCCGAATCTTTAGAGGCGATCGCCTCCGCCACGCGGTCAATCGCGGCGCGTAAACGCTCAATGGCCGCGCCAGAAAACGGATTGCGCGCTTGAATTTCGTAATACACATCGGGGCTTTCGCGCACCACGGCCGCCGCCAAAGTTTCCAGCGCCAAGAATGTTGTGCTGCGCACGGGATGCTCACTTCGCGGCAACGCCAAAGAAAATGCGATCGCTGTTGCGTGCGCCAAACTGAGCAAGTCCGCCATCACTCGATCGTGATCCATCAGTGGCAAGCGCACAATGTTCGCCGTGGTTGGCTTGAATAATTTCTCGACGGCTTCAGTGGCGTCGGCGTCACCCGTGTCGCAAATCACAACATCCGCGTCGCGTAACAGAACAATGCTTGGACCAAACATTGGATGGATCGACGCCACGCGCACGCCAGCTTTTTGCAACATGCGAATGGGTTCGATCAACGGCGTCTTAATGCTGGCAATGTCCACCACAATTCCTTTGGGCGGATGAGCAATCCAACTTGCGTACAACTGCGCCGTTGCCGCGGGCGGCGTGGAGCACACCACAAAATCCGCGCCGTGCAGCGCGTCGCGCGACCACTGATTTTCTTCAGTCGTTCCTGATGGATCAAGCGATCCAACTTGAAATCCTTGGGCGGAAAGAAATCGGCTCATCCATTTGCCCATTCGGCCAGCACCACCAACAATCACCGCGCTCTTGCCAACACCAGCCGCGGAAAATTTCAAACTGTCTTGGTCTTGCGCCGTCACCGAGGCGTGTATCAAACGCGCAAGCAAATCCTGCGCCACGTTTGGATCCAGTCCGTGCTGCTCGGCGGCAACGCGCGCACGTTCAAGCACGGCGCGCTCCTGCGAATAATCCACGGTTGCAATGTTTTTGCGGCGCTTGATCTCGCCCACTTGCTTCACCAAGCGTGAGCGCTCCGCCGCGTGGGCAATCAACTCCAGATCGATCTGGCGAATTCGCTCCCGCACATTGTCCAAATTTTCTTCAGCCATAAATTCAGCCTTCTCTGTATGGATGCGTTCAACAGCAACAGCGACAATTGTAAATCCACGCAACCATGTCGCGCAAACCTCTCATGGAAATCACGCTGGCGTTGCGTTGTAGCGCGCGTCTCCAAACGCAAGAATTGGCCAGAACACAATGGGCAACAACAACAAGCCCGCCGTGAAGCCAACGCCCTTGTCAAAGTTGCGCGCCAAGCCGCGCATCATCAAGATGGAAAAAATTATATTCACGCCAGGAATGCAAAGCAGCACCCACCACCAACCCGGCTTGCTGGAAATTTGCATGCAGACGTACAAGTTGTAGAACGGAATAAAGATCACCCAGCCTGGACGCCCCGCTTTGGCGAACACTTCCCAGTGCGCCACGATGACCAACAATAGAAGCGCGAAATACACAAACACATATGGCAACCAGACAGACATGTTGGCGCCCAATTCGGCGGATTGACTGGCTAAATTTGACGCGGTCTCATTGGTTTGGCTTTGAATAGTTTGCATTGGGGTTCTCGCTTTCAATTGCGATCATGGCATAAAAAACCGCGGCGTGTCATGGCCGCGGCTTCGAACTTCTACTGTGTTGCAACGAAATCAAATCGCCTTGGCATTCACTCGCCGACGCTCTTGCATGCGCTCTTTTGAAGGCAAGCGCACCTTGCTGGCCAAACCAACAAGTTGCAGCGATCGAATCACAATCCAACTTAAATCAAATTGCCACCACTTCAAACCGTGGCGCGCGCTGGCTGGAAATGCGTGATGATTGTTGTGCCAACCTTCACCAAGCGCAAGAATTCCCATGATGGGATTGTTGCGGCTCTCATCGCCAGAGCGAAATTCTTTTTGACCCCACACATGGCATACGGAATTCACGCTCCATGTTGAGTGATGCAACATGAACATGCGAACCAGGCCGCCCCACAACAATCCAAGGCCGGCGCCTTGCCATGTTCCCGTGATGAAACCAGAAACCGCTGCGGGCAAAAGTAATCCCGCGAAAAGAATTGGCACAAACATTCGATCAAGCCACATGACCATTGGGTCCTCTAGCAAATCAGGAACGTAACGCTTGTAGTCGGGTTGCTCCTTCTCAAAAAGCCACCCGATATGCGAGTGCATGAAGCCCTTGCAAAAACCGACAAGTCCTGGCTCGTACCCAGCGTGCGGAGAATGCGGATCAAATTGCTTGTCTGAATATTGATGATGACGGCGATGCGTTGCGCACCACCACACCACAGGACCTTGGCCCGCCATGGTTCCAAAGGCCAGAAAGAAAAACGCAATTGGGCCGCGGGTGGCGAACGCCTTGTGCGTGCACAAGCGGTGATATCCAACCGTGATTCCCAAACCCGTCAACACATACATGCTGCCAAGAATGATGAGATCGGTGGAATTAAACATGCCGCCCCAGAGCAACACCATCGCAGTGAGCACGCCAAGTGGTGGAAAAACCACTGCAGCAAGCATGGCCAACTTCACGTTGCGTGGAGTTTGAATTGGAGCCGTGTCAAATTCAGGTTCGACAATGCCAACATCAGCGGCGTCGGCGCCACTGGTTTGCATATGTTCTTTTTTCAGGGTCTCAAGTTCGTCAGCAACTAAAACGCCGCCATTTGCAGATTCATTCAAAACAGAAGCTCCTTAAAGGATTGAGGTACGTCGGCGTGTTCGAAGTGATTGCCAACAAAATAAGTGTAGCACTAGTGTCTTGGCGAATCGAGGGTAGAGACGAAAGAAACTTGGGGAGATATTTGAATGAAATACCGCTTCAATTTGAAATTCAATGCCGAATAATCTTCCAAATTCCAAATTCAACATCAAGACAAACATAAGTCGCTGGACGGCTCCATTGCCGGCGCGTTTTGAAATGTGATTGCATTCAAAAACTCACGCATTTGAACTCTTGGATTGTAATTTCAAAGCAGGTAAACTGATTTGCATGAGCACCATCAATTCAACTGCCGTTGTGGCTGCGCCATTTCCAGCGAATGACCAACTCGGTGATCCCACAGGATGGGACGGCCTGGGCGGCGTGGCAAGCCCGATCAACATGGCCGCGTGGACTGAGGCGAACCGCCACTTGATGGTGCTGCCGGTGTCAAACAAATATCTATTCAGCGGCAAAGATTTTTTCGTGATGTTGATCGCTGGACCAAACGCTCGCAACGATTATCACATGACGAATTCCGAGGAATACTTCATGCAATTGCAAGGAGATATATCGGTGCGCGTGCGCGATGCGCATGGAATACGCGACATCATTCTGCGCGAAGGCGAAGCCATGTTTGTTCCAGGCGGAGTGCCGCACAGGCCACAACGCGGACCAAACACGCTTGGTCTTGTGGTGGAACGCAGACGCCCACCGACCGAAACCGAACACATGATTTTTTATTGCGAGAAGTGCCATGCGCTGGTGTATGACCAAGAGTTCGCGTGCTCCGACATTGTCAAGCATTTCCGCGAAGCCATGGAAGCGTTTTGGGCCGATCCGAAACTCTGCACGTGTCCATCATGTGGAACACGCGTTCCGAAGCCTGCGCCGCGAACTAAGTAAGCAAAGAAGGCGCACCGAGTTGCATTGCCACTTGTGTACAACTGAATTGTCGCGCCATGCGGCTGTGTATCAAGCGGGTTGATTTTTTCTATTGAATTCTTGAAGCTTAATTTGCGCCCCATCCACAAATTTATTTCAATAGAAGTTCCCGCTAGCATCTTGAAATGCAAGCGCCGCGAACAATAGATCTGCACACGCACATGCTGCCGGAGCATTGGCCCGATTTACGCGAGCGATACGGCTATGGCGGCTGGGTTTCGCTGGACCACTGCGCGCATTGCAAGGCGCGCATGATGATCGACGGAAAGTTTTTCCGCGAGATTGAATCCAACTGTTGGGACGGCGCGCGGCGCGTGGCGGATTGCGACGCGACAGGCGTTGATATGCAGGTTCTTTCCACGGTTCCAGTGATGTTTTCCTACGGCGCCAAGGCCGCGGATGTGCACGATTTGTCGCGCATTCTCAACGACCATCTGGCGCAAGTTGTGGCGCAGCGACCAGATCGTTTTTTGGCGTTGGCAACCGTGCCGATGCAAGATGCGACGCTTGCCACGCGCGAACTTGAACGCTGCGTGAAACAACTTAGTTTTCCTGGCGTGCAAATTGGAACCAACGTGAATGGCGTGGACTTGGACAATGCCGCGTTCGCGGATTTTTTTGCGGCGGCGGAAGAACTGGGCGCGGCGATTTTTGTTCACCCGTGGGACGTGGTCGGCCGCGATGAAATCCCCCGCTTCTGGATGCCGTGGCTTGTTGGCATGCCCGCGGAAACTTCACGCGCCATCTGCGCGCTGGCGTTTGGCGGCGTGCTTGATCGACATCCAAAATTAAAATTATGTTTTGCGCATGGTGGCGGCGCATTTCCGTACACGCTTGGACGCATTGAAAAAGGTTTTCAAGCGCGCCCAGATTTATGCGCCACACATTCGCAAACAAATCCGCGCGACCACGTGCGGCGGTTGTACTTTGACAGCATCGTGCATGACTCAGAAGCGTTGCGCTATCTAGTGAACACCGTTGGCGCGGATCGCATTGCCATGGGTTCTGATTATCCATTCCCACTGGGCGAGAATCCGCCAGGCGTGCTTATTCGCAATGCGGATTGGCTTTCGCCCGCGCAAAAACTGACCATGTTGGCGGGCACGGCGATTGATTTTTTAGGTATTTCAAAGCGCTTTTCCAACAAGCCACAATCATCCAAATCGGTCACTTGAGAATTTTATATTTGAATTTATAACTTCACACTCTAACGCAAGCTCGCCACTACGAAATCACCACATGACTCAAACTCTTCCAACATCCATTCTTGAATTGTCCGCGGCTGACCTGAAGCCGACGCTTGAGTTTGCGAAGTGGTGCGACGCGCATGATCCATTGAGTGCTTTTCGAGACGAGTTTGAAATTCCGCGCGACCAACACGGCGCCGCGCAGGCGTACTTTGTTGGCAACTCGCTTGGACTTATGCCCCAGGCGGCGCGCACGCGGGTGATGGAAGAACTGAACGATTGGGCCGCCATGGGCGCCGAGGGCCACGTGCATGGAACTCGTCCGTGGATTCGCTATCACGAATTTTTCCGCCCTGGCCTTGCGCAACTTGCCGGCGCGCTGCCGCATGAGGTGGTGGCTATGAACACGCTCACCACGAATTTACATTTCCTAATGATGAGTTTCTATCGACCAATCGGCACGCGGCGCAAGTTGCTTATGGAGCGCGGCGCGTTTCCAAGCGATCGATTTGCCGTGCATTCATTGGTGCGCATGCTTGGTGGCGACCCGAATGCGGATGTGATTGAAGTAGCGCCACGCGATGGCGAAGAGTGTCTGCGTAACGATGACATTGTTGAGGCGATCACGCGCGCCGGCGATTGCCTTGCACTGGTGATGCTGGGTGGCGTTCAGTATTACTCGGGGCAAGTGCTGGATATGGCGCGAATCACTGCTGCGGCGCACACAAACGGCGCAAAGTGCGGCTGGGATTTGGCGCACGCAATTGGCAATGTTCGCTTGGCCCTGCATGATTGGAACGCGGACTTCGCGTGTTGGTGTTCTTACAAATATCTCAACGGCGGTCCAGGCGCAGTGGCTGGCGCGTTCATTCATGAGCGCCACCATGCAAGTCCGCCGCCGCGTCTTGAAGGTTGGTGGGGAACAAATCCCGCCACGCGATTTCAGATGGGGCCAACATTTGATCCAGCCGCGGGAGCCGATGCGTGGCAAGTTTCCAATCCGCCAATCTTGTCGCTGGCTCCCCTGCTTGCAAGCTTTGATATTTTTCACCGCGCGGGCTTGGGGCACATGAACGCCAAGAGCCGCGCCATGAGTGGCTTCATTGAATTATCCCTGCGCGCGCGAAATCCAAAACATTTGCGCATTCTCACGCCCACGACTACAAGCGAGCGCGGCTGTCAACTTTCAATTCTGGTTGAGGGCGGAACCGCTACTGCGAAAAAATTATTCGACACACTGCTGCCCAAAGGAATTGTGTGCGACTTCCGCCATCCAGGCGTTGTGCGCGCCGCGCCCGCGCCGCTGTACAACACATTCCAAGAATGCTGGCGGTTGGTTGAGGCGCTTACAACGTAATTCCCGCGTTTTTCTTTGCGTTTTCCTACGTCTGCTTGGCTAAAGCGTCTTGCACTTTCTGTCGCAAAGCCTTCACATATCTGCCATCTTCGGCCGCTTCATCCAACCACAGCAATTGTTCTTTGCGTGGTTGATTCATCTTCATTGCCCATTGCACAAGAGCAATGCGCGCATCCGGGTTGTCTCGGTAATCCAAAAATATATTTGCGATTTCAATGGCTTCTTCGTCAAGCTCTGCCGCCAAACAACATGCGTAGTGCTGCGCGAAATCTTTCAACAGCCGCTCCTTATGCATCTTCGCAAACCTTGCTCTAGTTTGCGCATCAAATTGAACATGGGTCTTATTCATTTTCGAAGTGACTTCGTCCATATCAACCCTCATCTTCGCCGCACCCACAGGATCTTTTTCTAACAATCCAGCATCCGCCCATCGCCGCTGTTCAACCAGCAGGTCAAATAATTTATAACCCATTGTGGAAATCACATCCGCGTAATCCATGTCGTCCTTCACTTGATCAAACCAAGCAAGTATTTCATTATTATCGTCAAGAATTTCACAGAGCGTGAACCAATCCAAAATCACATCTCGTATTTCTGAGCCAGCATCCATCTCTTTACGCGCGGCGTCTCGTAATTTGGTAAACGCCACTTTGGCGGGCTCATATTGCTCACTCAAACGAGCCATATCGCCGGCCAAAAAAGATAATCGCACCGCATAAAATGCTTCATCATGCTCCAACATGTGTTCCCAAAGCCACAGAAATTCCTGCGTTGCCTGATCAAATTTTTTATCGCTTACCAAAGACTTGGCAAAATTCATGCGTGCATGCACATTTATTTTTCCCGCGGGATCAGTGGGATCACCATCGTCGTCGATCACTTTGTCAATCCTGCGCTTGTCTTGCAATAGATCGTTGAGCCGCTCAAGCAATTGAGCCGCGGTTCTCTATCCAACAATGCGGCTGAACTCTTTGCCGTCCTTGAAGATGAGATTGCGGGCATGGCCCCTATCCTGAATGCGGCGGATTGAATTCTATTTTTCATAAGTTGCTCCCGGTGAAAGGTGAAATGCTTGGAAAATCCCAAGGATTGCAGGTATTTAAAGGGTATCCAATCTTCCATAAAAAACATAACCCCTTCGGCGTGAAGCGCCGAAGGGGGAACAATCTCACAAATGCAATACCAAACTTAGTTCGTGTTCGTGCGCTTCGAGAAGATGCTCAAGATCACAAGCAATGCGATCAAGCCAACGAAGCCGCCGTTGCCGAGTTGCGTAATGAACGCTGTCAAATTACCTGTAACTTTGCCAAAGAAACCAGTGCTCTCTGTGCCAAAGATAATTTGCACAAGCACTCCAAGCGCAATAAATAGAAGCATGATGTCAACAAGTTCACGAGCCCAACCCTTTACAATTTCAAAACCCTTCATGCGAAGTCTCCTCTGTTAAGGTCAAATCGGGCGAACCGATGCCGCCACCGATTATTGATCGACGCTTTGAGCCCGAAAACTTGATGATTTGTGGAGTGCGCTTGAAATCGGTCGCTTAAAACCCAATCAGTCGAGCGAACAAGATGCCCACTAATAGGCTGCAAACGGCTACAAGTGTTTTTTGAATTCTGAAGTGTGCTTTTGCTGACATGGCGATTCTCCGTCAAAAAGGCGGGTTTTGGCAGGTTTTTTGCCAATTCCGAGCGAACTGCTTTTACTTTCATATACGACGATAAAAAAACAAATGTTTAGGATAAATTTATTCTTTTAATTTTAATTTTTCGGGTGATTGCGACACCAAATTGCCATGTGGTACATGAATATTTCACCCACACAATATCTTGTGCGCGTCACTGAAACAGTCAATGCGACTGTGATTGAGGTTTAACCCAACTTGGGCAACAGGCTGGCCGAAACTACTTCCAACATGGCGTGAACCGCGCGCACGGCGATGTTGGAATCCATATGAGGTCCACCGCGTTCACTCGCTTGCTCTGGAAGTTGCGGCACATGAATAAACCCGGCGATGAAATTGTTGTGATTCTTAGGTGACTGCGCATTCTCGTGAACGCAATGAAGCAAGCGAAATAAAAGTTCATTGCAAAGAAATGTTCCCGCATCGGTGGATAATTTTGCCGAGACGCCCACTGATTCGCATGCGAGCAACATGTCTTGTGTCGGTAAAGTTGCAAAATGTGATTGAGGTGCCCCCGCAATCACAACTTCATTTCTAAGTTGAAGCCCGGCGTTGTCAGCAATGCGGCTATCACGCACATTCACCGCGCGAGTTTCAATATGAATGCGATCGGCTTTGGCGGATTCGCCAAGAGCCACAACTACGTCAGGCTGAAGTTTGTCAATCATGTGCGCCGCGGCATACCAAGCGGATCCGGGCTGAATTCCCCCAACAACCGGAAGCGCAAGATACGCACGCGAGCCACTCAAGGGACTACCTTCTTGGAGTAATTTTGCAATTGCAATAGTTGGATTCACGGCGCTTCCACCAAAGGGCTCGAAGCTTGTGACTAGAACAAGAGGGCGAGGAATGTTTGAGTTCTTCGACACAAGAGCACACTACCAAGCGTTTCAATTTATTTCCCGCACGGTTACGCTGCAAGCAATACTGTGGCTCAAGCACAACCATCCAATTCTTTGGACAACTCCACGATTGATTCCAACAACAAAATCAAGTGGAACATTGGTGTTGACACGGGAGGAACATTCACGGATTGCGTGGCGCGTCATATTGATGGCCGTATCGCGCGCGCCAAAGTGTTAAGCACATCTGCATTGCGTGGAGTGGTTCGTGGCGGATCCGAACGTTCGCTTGTGGTTGAATTCACCAGCGACCTGTCGCTAAAAAATATCGTTGAATTTTTTGCGGGGTTCGTGATTCATGCGGTGAGTGGGGCAATCACACACCTTGAGAATCGGGCACGTCTGACTGCGCATGCTGATAGTTGGCGTGTAGAAACGGCGCAACTACTTGAGTCTGGTTATGTTGAGTTTCAAATAAGCACCAACTTGTCAAAGACAACGGAGCCGCACGAAAAAACGAATGGATTGACTGAGAAAAACTGCGCTGCGTCAAACATGGCGAATGCGCATGGGGTGCACCCATTGGGATCATTTGTGGACTTTGTCGCGCCATTTGAGGCGCCGATCCTTGCCGCACGACTTGCGATTGATCGACCATTTCCCCAACCACTTGATGATTGCCGAATCTGCATTGGCACCACTCGCGGAACAAACGCGCTACTGCAAGGACGCGTGAGCGCGGTGACGCTATTTGTGAATGAAGGCCTTGAAGATATTTTGCGTATTGGCGACCAACGGCGCATGGATATTTTCGCGACCGCGCCACGCAAGCCGCCAACCCTAGAAAAGGTTTCTGTTGGAGTGAACGCTCGCATGAAATTTGATGGCAATCAACTCACAGCAGTTGATGAACCTGCGCTACGCGCTCTTGCGCAAAGTGGTGTTGCGGCTGGAAACAGCATCGCCGCAGTTGCGCTGTTGCACGCTGGAGTGAATCCCGCGCATGAAATTCGCGTGGCGGAAATTTTGCGTGAAGAGGGCTTTGCATGGATTTCGCTTTCACATCAATGTGGTTCTACAAGCCGCTTTGAGCCACGCGCGCGCGCGGCCGTGATTGACGCCGCGCTCAGCGGACCAGTTGGTGAATTCATAAACTCCGTTCAAAGTGGCGCGGCGGGCGCGGACATATTCATGATGACCAGCGCTGGTGGACTCACACCCGTTGGCGCATTCGCGCCACGTGAAAGTTTGTTGTCAGGACCAGCCGGTGGAGTTGCGGGCGCGGGCGCAATAGCGCGCGAGTGTGGCTTCGAGCGTTGCGTCACGCTTGACATGGGCGGCACCAGCACGGATGTCGCTCGGGTGGATGGCACGCCGGAGATGCGTGATGAAACAAATGTTGGTGGAGCAATCATCGCTTCGCCTTGCGTTGCCGTTGAAAGCGTGGCCGCGGGTGGCGGATCTATTTTGTGGTGGGACGGCGAAGCGCGGCGTGTTGGACCGCAAAGCGCGGGCGCGGTTCCTGGTCCTGCGTGCTACGGCGCGGGCGGGCCGCTTACGCTTACCGACGCGCATTTAATTTTGGGGCATATCGATGCAAAAAAAATGCCAATTCCAATTTCACTTCACGCTGCGCTGAAGCGTGCGAATGAATTGCACGCGGCGATCACTCAACATAATGATGCGCGAAATATTGCGGATGCGGCACGAAAGGAAATGGTCGCAGATCGCGAAGTAACGGCGCCACAAAGCGCGTCGAGCATGACGTTGAATGAAATGTTGGAGGGGTTCATTGCTATCGCCGACGAGGCCATGTCCGCCGCGATTCGCACGGTCACGGTTCGTAAAGGCGTGGATCCGACAACCCACGCGCTGGTGGCGTTTGGCGGCGCGGGCGGACTTCATGCGTGCGCCATTGCGCAGCGACTTGGCATAGACAACATTGTCCTTCCGGCGGACGCGGGCCTTCTGTGCGCGAGTGGAATTTCCCAAGCCCCTGTCACACGGGTTGTCTGGGAACTTGTGCTGCGAGTGATTGATGAAGAGCAACCAACGCTGCATGAAAAGTTTGTCCAATTATTTGAGCGCGCCAAAAAAGAATTGCTGGACATTGGAATGGATGCATCCACCGCCAATCAAACTCGGCGCGTGGCATTGATGCGCCTGAAGGGACAAGAAGAAAGTCTGGAGATTGAGTTGCCGCTTGCGAATGCGCAGCCACTGAACGCCGAACGACTGCGTGAATTATTCAAGCGCCGCTTCCATGAAACATATGGTTTCCTTCCCGATGCCGCGCGTGCGATTGAGCTTGAACGCCTTCGTCTTCAAGTGGAGATCACGCGGACACATCCGACACGCGTGAATTGTGACACGACCAATTCCACCGACATCATTGGGCCAGCAGTGCTGCCACGCGCGCATTCCACGGCGTTTGTTGCCGCGGGGTGGCGCGCATCCACGCACAAAAGTGGCGCCACAATTCTTTCCCGCGATGAGTCCGCGCGCGCTTTCACGAACCCTACGGCGCATTCGCATGAACTTGTCGCGGCGCAGCTTGGCTCCATTGCCACCGACATGGGCGAACAACTTCGACGCACCGCGGTTTCCCCCAACATCAAAGATCGACTGGATTTTTCGTGCGGCCTGCTTGATGCGGATGGTTTTCTTGTTGTGAACGCGCCGCACATTCCAATTCACTTGGGCGCGCTTGGCGTGTGCGTGCGTGAAGTGGGCAAGGCGCATACGTTTGCGCCTGGCCAAGTGTGGGTTGTGAATCACCCGCGCTTTGGTGGTTCGCATTTGCCGGATCTCACGGTGATCACGCCAATCTTTTCCAAAGCCAACACGAATGTCGCTCATACAGAACTGATTGGTTTCGCCGCCAATCGCGCGCACCACGCGGAAATGGGCGGGACACGTCCGGGGTCCATGCCGCCAGACGCAACCACTCTTGCGCACGAAGGTGTTGTGATTGAGCCAACATTGATAGTTGAAAATGGCGTGGCGTACCTGGACCGCGTGGAGCGTCAATTGAGCGGCGGCGCGTGGCCAAGCCGCATGGTTGCGGACAATCTTGCTGATATTTCGGCGCAAATAGCTGCAAATGAACTGGCAGTGTCGCGCATGCATGACGTGCTTGAGCAAACTGATTTGCAATCACTGCGCGCAGCATTCCAGAAGTTGCGCTCATCCGCGCGCCGCGCCGCGGAGCACGCGATTCAATTATTACCCAACGTAATCGCCCCGATTGAAGAACGCCTAGATGATGGCACAGTGCTGCGCGCGCAAATGCGCCGCTTGGAAAATCCGACGATGCTTGTGATTGATTTCACTGGAACATCGCCCCAACACGCGAAAAATCTCAACGCGCCGCAAGCGGTCACGCGAGCCGCGGTGATGTATTCCATTCGTGTTTTAGTTGGGCAACTCCTTGGCGGAATCACCCCAGCGTTTCCTATGAACGAAGGCTTGCTTGATCCAATTAAAATCATTTTGCCGGCGGGAACAATTCTGTCGCCAAATTTTTCGGGCGCGCCTGACAACTGTCCCGCTTGCGCGATTGGACAAACCGAAACAAGCCAGCGACTTGTGGACTTGCTCTGGCGAGCGTTCAATCTTGCGGCATGCAGTCAAGGAACCATCAACAATCTTTTGTTTGGCAACGCGCGATTTGGATTTTATGAAACCATCGCGGGCGGCGCGGGCGCGACCATGAATGGCGACGGCGAAAGCGGCGTGCATACGCATATCAGCAACACGCGCATCACCGACGCCGAGGTGCTTGAGCGGCGCTACCCCGTGCGTCTTGAGCAATTTTCCATTCGGCGCAATTCCGGCGGCGCGGGAAAGTTTCGCGGTGGCGAGGGCCTTGTGCGGCGACTGCGATTTCTTGAGGGCGTTGATTTGTCATTTCTTTCACAGCATCGGATTGAGGCGCCATACGGAATGAATGGCGGAGCGCCGGGCGAGCGCGGAGCGCAGCGAATTCTGCGAGCCAATGGAACGCGAGAGGAAATACCTGGAATTGTGGCGGCTCGCTTGGAGATCGGCGACGCAATCGAAATTGAAACTCCTGGCGGCGGCGGCTTTGGAAAGCGTGACGGCGCGTAAATCGATTCATTGGCGCGGCCAGTGCCGCCGACTCTGGCGCGTGAAATCAATGACGGTGATCTATTCGCCACTCAACCAATTCACGAATGCGATACGCGGGTTTCCGCGCACAAATCGCCGCGCTCAAAGTCGGTGAAGTTCTTGATAGTGGTCTGCGCAATGTCGCGCAACGCTTCTTGAGTTAGGAATCCTTGATGCCCAGTGATGATCACATTTGGAGACGCAAGAAGCCGTTTCAATGTTTCATCGGCGATGACTTGCTTTGATAGGTCTTGGAAAAAAAGCCCCGCTTCGCCTTCATACACATCAAGTCCAAGCGCGCCAAGTTTCCCCGAACTGAGCGCGTCGATTGCCGCCTGCGTATCAAGCACCGCGCCGCGACTTGTGTTGACCAACATTGCTCCTGGCTTGATCAGATCAAGCGCCGCGCCATTGATCAGGTGCCTTGTATTTGCATTCAGCGGACAGTGCAGAGTGACAATGTCCGACGCGGCGAGCAGTTGCGCAAGTTCCACATACCGCACTCCCATTGCAACGCATGTTGCGCAAGGCACTGGATCTGAAGCGAGCACCGTGCATCCAAATCCTTGGCCCAAAATTTTTGCCACAACAAGACCGATCCTTCCCGTGCCGATCACACCCACGGTCTTTCCGAATAAATCAAAGCCAACAAGTCCTTCAAGCGTGAAGTTCTGTCGCTGAACGCGCGCGTGGGCCAAGTGGATCTTGCGGTTCAGCGCCAAGATGAGAGCGATGGCATGTTCCGCCACCGCATGGGGCGAGTATGCCGGCACCCGAAGCACAGTCATTCCTAATTTCTGCGCGGCATTGAGATCAACGTTGTCGTATCCAGTTGAACGGAGCGCTACTAACCGAGTGCCGCCCGCATGAACAGCCTCAAGCAGCGCCGCGTCGAGCCGATCATTGACAAATATGCAGACCGCGCCAGATCCGCGCGCAAGCGGCGCCGTGCTGAAGTTCAGTCCTTGCGTGACAAAGTTCAACATATGCAGCCCGCCAACATTCGCCGCCCCAAGCGATGCTCGATCGTATTCATGGGTACCAAAGACGGTGATCTTCATGGTGGATTGCTTTCGGGCACGCCCGCTCCGGGGTCATTGATGGCGCAACGGGATCGAAGCGAAACTCATAATGGCAATCGTAGCCTGTTTCCTACGGCGTCTGATGCGGGAAATCCTTCTCTATGCGCCGCTTGAGGAGCGAAGCACACACATGAAGCGTTTATCTGTGTAATTTCCAAATTCATGTCACCTTCAACACACATACCAAAGTCCGCGCCTGACGTGATCAGCGTGATTTCGCTTCATGTGTATCCGCTCAAAGGCGCTGCTGGATTTGCACCGCAAAGCTGGCCGGTGGATGAACGCGGTCTGCGCCACGACCGCTGTTTTATGTTGGTTGATACAACTGGAAATTTTATTTCGCAGCGAACGTGCGGGAGGCTGGCGCTTGTGCGCGGCGAAATTATTTTAAACGCGCTTCACATTTCGTATCCGGCAAGCGCGGAAAAAATTTCAGAATCTGTGGCGAGCGCACGATTGACGCACCACACGGCGGCGCGAAAAACACTGGAAATACCGTTTGAATCATTGGATTTTTCAGCCAATGCCGCGAGACACAATTTCATTCGGGTGCAAGTTTGGGATGACATTCTGGAAGTTCCCGCGCTCTGGCCAGAAGCGGATGCGGCGATGAGTGGATTTCTTAACCAAGCCTGCCGCCTTGTGTGCATGCCCAAAAACACAACACGCTTGACCAGCATCACTCGCGGCGAGCCGCGGGGCAATCTAAGCTTTGCCGACGCCGCGCCAATATTGCTGACCAGCGAAACGGCGCTGGCAGATCTGAATTCTCGTTTGCAGCAAGGCGGATCAGAGGCCATTCCCATGGATCGATTCCGCGCCAACATTGTCATTCGTGGAGCAGCGCTTGCGGAGGATGATCACTGGAGCGCGCTTCGCATCAACAACGCGCAGTTTCGCGCGAGCAATTCGTGCAAGCGTTGCAAGGTGATCACTATTGATCAAACCACTGGCGAGTTTGTCTCGCGCGATCCCATTTTAACTCTTGCAACGTATCGCAGCGATGGAAATAGCGTGACCTTTGGGCAACACATGTTGGTGGAACGCGCAGGCATGATCAGTGTTGGTGACACAATCACAATTGATTCTTGCACGCGTTGAATTCGGATTAATAGCGCGTTGACAACGCGCTTTCAAAGCTACTCAAACCGAGTAATGAAACTCAATCACAAACCACAACGCGCCCGGCCGACACCGCAATTTCGGCGGGCAATTCATGGCTGTTGTATTGACTGGCCATGGTGAAGCCGTAAGCGCCAGCGTCCGCAATGGCGACCAAATCGCCCTGCTTCAGTTGCGAAAGCGAAACATCTTTGGCAAGAAAATCCGACGACTCGCAAATGGGTCCGACAATGTCGTATGTAATTTTTTCACCCGCGTCTTGGTGCAGCGGCAAAATACGGTGCTTTGATCCATACAGCGCGGGCCGAACCAAGTGATGCATGCCCGTGTCAAGAATGGCGAATGTTTTTGCGGCGGTGACCTTAATGTATTGAACGCGCCCAACCAGCACGCCGGCGCGCGCGACAAAAACGCGGCCAGGCTCTGTGAGCAATTCAACATCTAGTCCGCGCGTGGCGTCAATGGCCATGCGGCCATACTGCGTGATCATTTCAAATTCACGCGCGGTGTCCGCGGTGTCATAGGCAATGCCAAGGCCGCCGCCAATATCAAGGCGATCAAGCGCGTGTCCTTGCGCCTTAAATGTTTCATGCACTGCAATTGTTTTTTCAATCGCCTCGCGTATCACATCAAGATCAAACAGCAGCGAGCCGATGTGCATGGTGAAACCGCGCAAGCGCAACCACTTGCTTTCGCGCGCAAGAATGCCGCGCAGTTCTGGCATGAATGATTCATCCATACCAAATTTGTTGTCGCGAAATCCAGTGGTGATATATGGATGCGTCTTGGGATTTACGTTTGGATTTAGGCGAAAGGCCACGTCGGCTACCACGCCAAGGCTCCGCGCGATGTCCGCAATGCGCTGCAACTCTTGCGGACTTTCAACATTGATCTGTTTAATGCGCGCTTCAAGCGCGCGCTGGATCTCTTGATGTGTCTTGGCCACGCCAGAAAAAATAATTCGGTCAGCGGGCACGCCTGCGGCACGAGCGCGCGCAATTTCCCCGCCAGACACTGTGTCCACGCCCGCGCCAAGCGCGCACAAATGCCGCAAAATGGCGGCATTACTATTAGCTTTCATGGCGTAATGAATGGTGTGGCGCGTCCCAACAAACGCGTTGTTCATGGCGTGAAAGCGCAACGCAATGTCATCCAAGTCATAGACATACGCGGGTCGATCAATCGCGCCAATAATGGAATCAACCGTCACGCTCGCGCGCGCGTCGCCAACATGAAGTATTCCATCACTATAAAAAAATGCCACGCTTACGCCTTTCGAATTTGTTCTGCCACCGCCAGCATTGCGGATATTTCAACATGCTCTCCGTACGATAGCGAAAGCGTAAGGCTTGTCATTGTGTTTTACATGCCGCGTCAACCACCGGCGAATATCCAACCCAGAATGTAATTTTAGGACTGGCTCACATTGAGCGAGTGATGTAATTCGACGGGCACCTTCACACTTGAGGATATGTGCGCTCGGTGTTGCACTCTGGGGCGCAAAGGAATTGCTGCTAGCCAAAACCTTAAAATGCAATGACCGCCTGTCATATAAAGCAGAACTTCTTACACTTGTGGCGTGAACAAATCCGTAGTCATTGTTGGCGCCGGACTCGCAGGCTGCTTGCTTGCGGTGTATCTCTCGCGCGCGGGTTGGACCGTTGACGTGCGCGAGCGCCGCGGCGATCCGCGGGCGCGCGGCCATGCCGCCGGTCGCTCCATAAATCTTGCAATCAGCGCGCGCGGGCTGAAAGCGCTTCGACGCGCGGGCCTTGAGGAAACAATCTTGCGGAACGCCATTCGCATGCCTGGTCGCATGATTCATTCGCGCGCGGGTGCTCAGGAATTTCACCAGTACAGCCGCGATCCCAATCACGCTATTCAAAGCGTGTCGCGCAGCGCGCTCAATCTTGCGCTGCTCGAAGCGGCGGCCGCGGAAAAAAATGTTCGCATCACATTTCATCAGCGCTGCGTTGAAGTTGCGGCGGCGTCTGGCACGGTGATATTCATCGACGACAGCACGCAACACACCAGTAGCGCAGTGGCGGATTTAATTGTTGGGGCGGACGGCGCGTACAGCGCGTTGCGCGGCATCATGCAAAAAAATGAGGGCTTTGATTATTCGCAAGAGTGGCTTGGTCACGGCTACAAAGAAATGCAAATTCAACCGGTGACAAGCGGCGAGCACGCGCCATTTGCCATGAATCCAAACGCGCTGCACATTTGGCCGCGTGGCGCTTCCATGATGATCGCGCTGCCAAATCCAGATGGCTCGTTCACGTGCACGCTGTTTTGGCCGCACAGCGGAAGTGGAAGCTTTGCGGAAATTTCTGGCGCCGCAAATGGCCGCGCGCACTTTCAGCGCGACTACGGCGACGCGCTGCCATTGATGCCCACGTTTGACGCCGACTTTGACGCGAATCCTGTTGGCAGCATGCTGACCGTTCGCTGCAATCCATGGTCGCAAGGTGGGCGCGTTGTGTTGCTTGGCGACGCGGCGCACGCCATTGTTCCATTCTTTGGCCAAGGCGCCAACGCCAGCTTTGAAGATTGCGAATCATTGACCGACGCGCTTGCCGCACACGGCGACAATATTGCCGCGGCAATTTCCACGTATGAGTTGGACCGCAAGCGCAACGCCGACGCGATCGCGGAAATGGCGCTAACCAACTTTGTGGAAATGCGCGACAAGACCGCATCGCGCATGTTTAAATGGAAAAAGAAATTAGATCATTTTATGCACGCCATGTTTCCGAAGTCTTTTATTCCCCGTTACGACATGGTGAGCTTCAGCAACATTCCTTACGCTGACGCGCTGCAGAAATCTCGCAAGCAAGACGCCATGCTCTCTCGCTTTGGAATTTTCTTCCTGTGTTGCATCTTTGTGGGACTTTGGGCTGCCCTCGACATGAGTTCTTTCAATGTGACCATGTCAATCTTTATGGGAATAGTTATTTTATTCTTCTGGGTCGGCAAGAGAAGGAAGTGATGTTGACATTTGATTTTGTACAA
>CAIKXA010000061.1 GCA_903831295.1 uncultured bacterium
GTCGATAAAGGTACAAGTATGTGCGGAGACGCTACTGTTACGCAGCGCCTCCTCACTCCGACAACCTAGCGTAACGCATGGGAGCCACACAATGGCTAAGAAGAAGAAGGCTGCTAAGAAGAAGGCTGCTAAGAAGACCACCAAGAAGCGCTAATAGCGTTTCGGTCTGATTAGAACCTTACTGAACAGTTCCGAAAGAGTCGACTTTAAGTCGGCTCTTTTGGTTTTTATAAATAACATGCGACTTTGCTTGTTGCGTATATGATGGATGCGCATGTGATGGATAAATTATTTTTGGGTATCATCCCGCACCGAACGCTTAGGAATGTTTAGAGTAGGAATGTTGAGAGATAAATTATGGCCCACGTGATCGCTGAACCTTGTATCGCAACCAAAGACGCCTCCTGTGTGGAGGTCTGTCCCGTTGACTGCATCCATCCCGTAAAGGGCGCCACCACATTCGCCGACGCCACTCAACTTTATATCGATCCGGAAACTTGCATTGATTGCGGTCTCTGCGTTGATGAATGTCCAGTGCGGGCTATTTTCCCAAGCGAAGATTTGCCAGCCGAATGGCAGAAATACGTGCAAATCAACGCGGATTGGTTTAAGAAAAAATAAGCTCGGCCAATGCCAGTGGCGAACTTTGGTTCTGCGAAACCATGGCGCGTTTGTAAAACAGCGACGCCACAAAAAAGTTGGGAACTATTTTATTTCACGTAGCCGTTGGTGCGATCAATCTTTTTGATCGTGAGCCAACTTGTTCACGCCAATCGCCGCATCCGCATGCTCGGTCCAATCCACGGCGCGCGAACCCAGGGCAATTTCGCTTTTCAGCGTCTTGCGGTATCCAAGCTTTCGAATGATCTCAAGCACATCGGTCCATGTTGGAAATGATTTGTGATTCACGCGCTTGAATGTGTCAATGGCAAGCAGGAACAAAAATTGCTCCTTATTCATCTCGCCTTCCTCGGCGGTCTTCACAAAGTCAGTGAGTCGTCGGCCAGGACCACGGCGGCGCTCCAAATTGGATGCCTTTGCAATTTCAATGTCACGGCGGTCAAGACCAATGCGGCGGTCGGTGACATCTTGGGAGTATAAATTTTTATTCGGCTCAGGCGTGGATGGAGGTGTTGTCATGGGATTCTCTTTACGTAAGTTGGACGCCGGATTCAGTGGGCAGATTGCTAGATACACTGTACCACTCAAGGCAATTTTGCCTATAGAGTGACTGCTCGGCGCAAGTTTGGCAAGTTCGTGAAGGAATGGCATGACTGAAGATTTTCAAGATAGACCTTTCAACATTTCAGCCGCAATTCTTGGATGGTTGTTGCCAGGAGTGGGTCACATGAAAGTGGGCGAAAAGGCGCGGGGAAGGCTTATTTTGCTGGGAGTTGGGGGTCTTTTTCTTCTTGGTGTTTTGGTGGGCGGCCTAGATTGCGTGGATCGCCGTGAAGACGGCATGTGGTTTATTGCGCAGGGCGGAGCGGGCGCTTTTGCGTTTGCCACGGACTTTCTCAACACAAATTTGTTGAAAAGCGGAAGCTTTGGGGAGTTGATGCCTCTTGCCGTTCAAAATGGAACCGTGATGGTGAGCAGTTTTAAAAGCGCGGGTCCCGCCAACGAAGTTGGAACTCTTATGTGCGGCCTCGCTGGCATGATGAATGTGATCGCCGTGCTTGATGTGTTGCATCGGCCTTACCGATCCTTAAAGAAAGACGCGACCGAATGATGTGCGCGCTTGCCTACATTCCGTTTTTGCAACCAATGCCAACAGTCGCGCACTGGTGGTGGCTTTGTTTGATTCCGGTTTGCGCCGCGATTAGCGTGACATGGAAAGCTGTTCGTCTAGAAACTCTCGAGCACTTTTGGCGCGAGTCGATCACCATGACGGTGCATTCTGTTTTGGCGATGGCCGCTCTTGCCGCGGCTCTTATGGTGTTCTTGCGTCTGGTGATACCGCTGTTGCCAATGTCTTAAGTTGCGACTTGGGATGATCGTTGGTTCTTAAAGCTCGGCTTTGAGTTTGGCCTTGAGTTTGGTCTTGAGTTGGGCCTTGCGGTCGCCGCGGCGGCGATACAGGCGCAGGCCAACGAACAATAATGCGAACCACGGAATTGCATCAATTACCGCTGTAATTGGGGTAAATATAAATTTGAGCGGTTCCTCCCACAAGCGATCTTTTCCCATTTCAAGGCAGGCGCCACTCACGTCAAACTCCGCGCTGGGGGGAAAAATTTCATCGTTGCGAGTGGTGACCCACACACGAACCACTTGCACCATTGGCCAACCGGCGCCAAGCACCGCCACTCGGGTGCTGCGTTCATATTGATCCATGGGCGCCATCGCGTTGACAGCCCACCATGGCGGCGCGCCTGCTTCATCAATTGGCGACACAAGTGGCGCGTACATTTTCGCCGCATTGACCCAGCCCACGCCAAGAGCTTCGTGATGCGAAACAGTCCAAGGGTCGCGGCCGTCGGCCACCCATGTGTCGATATCGACAAGATGCACGCCAAATACCATGTACACGCACCACGCCGCGACGCATAACGACACCACGAACGCGCTGATCAAGGCCAGCGCAGCATCAGCGATCAATCCGCGCGTCATCGCGCCCCCGGGTTCGACTTGATTCCCTTTCCAACGTTTACTTTCGCGCCAATTGGTTTGTTGGATTGTTTTCCGCGCAAGCGGCCCTTTTGCGCCGCCGCATTTTCGCGCGCGGTCTTTGCCACTTTCAAACGACCGCGCAACGCAAGAATTACTTTCGTGCTGCGGCGCAAAGGTCTATTCACGCCGGTGGGCGCGGGCTTTGGAGCGGGTGTGATTCCGCGTTTTTTAGGGGCTAAACGCGCGGCTTCTGGATCGGGCGTCAAAGCCTCTGGAATCTCAAGCGCAAGCGCCACGCGACTCCATCGGGCGCGATCTTGCACATCCACAAAGACAAACGACTCGGCAAAATCACTGGCGTGGCCCGCGCGGCCAATGCGATGAATCACATCGTCGTCCATGGGTGGCAAATCATAATTCACCACGCAACGAATCGCTGGCACATGAAGCCCGCGCGCCGCGACATCGGTGGCAACAAGCACGCGGTTGGCGCCAGTGCGAAGTCCATCCAGCGCGGCCTCGCGTTGCTTTTGTGAGCGGTCGCCATGCAGCAAGCCAGTGGTGATCTTGTGGCGTTTCAGCGCGCCCGCCACCCAGCCCGCGCGACGGCGCGTGCGCGTGAACACCAACACGCCCGTGCGCGTGGGTTCTTTCAACAAGTGCAGCAGCAGGGGAGTTTTCGCCGCGTCGCGGCAGTCATACGCGGTTGGAATTGTGCGCGCCGCCGTTGAATTGCCGCCATATCGAAATGGTTCGCGCACCACTTCATTGGCAAGATCTTCCACGGCGCGTCGCAGCGTGGCGGTGAATAAAAATGTTTGTCGCTCGGCGGGCATGCGCTCCATCAGCGCGCGGACTTGCGGAGTGAAACCCATGTCAAGCATGCGGTCGGCCTCGTCGATCACAACCATGTTGATCCATGCCAACGAGCAGGCGTCCAAGTCCAGCAATTCACGCACGCGCCCAGGTGTTCCAACCAAAATATCCGCGCCCGCTTTCAGCGCCGCAACTTGCGTTGAGATGGCGCTTTTGCCCCACACCACCACTGATTTTAAAACCGTACCGCCAAGAAGTTGCTCCGCCTCTTTGCCGATTTGCTGAGCTAACTCTCGGGTGGGCGCCAACACAATCGCGCGAAGCCGCGCGCGCTGATCAGCAAAATGTTTATTGTCGGGGCTGGGTTTGTCGGCGCGCAAACGCGTGGCGATGGGCAACAAGTACGCCAAAGTTTTTCCAGTACCCGTTGGCGCAACGGCGACAATATCGCGGCCAGTGATCGCGGCGGTGATTGTTCCCGCCTGCACCTCGGTGGGCTTGGTGATATTGGAACGCGTCAGAAACGCGATTAAAAGTGGATCAACGCCGAGGGTCTTGAAGTCTTGCACAACCACAGGCTAGCGACTGATGGGCGCGGGGTTCTCGGGGTTCAGGCTGGCTTCAGAACTGGCTCGATGGGCGCCGCCGCTGCGGGCACCAAACCCATCCGTCGATATTTTTCGCGGTACTTCACATCCAAGCGCTTTTGGCGATCTCCAAAATCAACACGACGCCCTTCGGAGAAAATCACAACTGGCTCGGTTGTCATTTCCAAAGGTTCGCCCGATGAAATTTGCAGCGTGGCAAGTTTGCCAGGCGCGAGTGAGCCAACTCGATCGCCAATGCCGGCGATTTGCGCCGCGCCACTGGTCACGCTTTGCAACGCCATGTCGCGCGACAAGCCATACGCCACGGCGGTGGCGGCGTGATCGGGCAAATGACGCTCGTTGCTGGGATCGCTTCCTGTGGCGATGCAAAATGGAACGCCAGAGTCCGCCAATTTTTTTGGAATCGCGTAAATGGAATCCACGGAATCTGCGCGGCGCGCGGGCAATCTATGAATGCCGGCGATCACAACAGGCGCTTTCATTTCCTTCAGAATGGAAATGCAACTCGCCGCGCCGGCGCCGCCCCAGATAATTGGTTTCAAGTTTTTACTTTTAGCCCACAACAGCGCGCTTTCAATTTGTCCCGGAGAATTCGCCACAAAATACACGGGCTCCTCGCCCTTGAGCGCGCTGATCATATTTTCAAATCGCAAATCGCCTTCGGTCTTGGGATCTTTCTCTCGCGCCAACATCCACGTCTTGGCGTTATTAAAAAACGTGTCGATCTCTTTTAGATTTTTCGCCGCGTCTTTCTTTTGATCGTCCACGCTTTTGTCCATCCATGGCGCCACGATTGGCTCCGTCATTGGCCAACGCACAATCAGACCCGCGCGCGGCACCATTGTTTGATCCTCGCTGGTCCAGCCATCAATGCGCATCGCGCTGGCGTGGCCGGCGACAACGCCGCTTTGCGGAAACACAACAGTATTTAACACGCCGCCCGAGCGCGCCACCGGAATTAAATCGCTGTCTGGATTCACCGCCACGCACGCACGAATTTCAGGGTGATACGCGCCAAATTCGTCGCGGTCATCGGTGGCGGACACTTGTTGCACTTCCACAATTCCCAGTTGGCTTCCAACATGCACAAAGCCAGGAAGGACGCTGAGTCCAGCGCAATCAAATTTTTCGCAACCCGCAGGCAGTGACGGAGCATCGCCCGCGCCAACCGCGGTGATGATGCCCTTGTCAAAAATCACATAGCCGCGGTCAATGGCTGCTTGTCCCGGCACCGCGGTGAACACGCGCGCGTTGAGCAACGCGATTGGTTTTTGCTGCGGCACCGCTGGAATCTGATCGCTTTGCGCTGCGGAAAAAGTAGCCATGCCCAATAAATTTGCCAGACTAAAAATAATGCGTGTTGAGCGTTTCATCAGCGGCTCTCCTGTAAAAGAATTTTCCAACCTTCGCTTGAACCACCACAACCACAATCACCAGGGCCCATGCTTTCTGGATCGCGACCGCGTCGCACTTCATCCACCATCGCTTCGCGGCGAACGTTCAGCATGCGTGAAAGCAATGTCGCGGGCGCGGGCTTGGCGTCTTTTGCGGGCTCAACTTTTGGCGGCTCAATGGTTTTTAAATTACCGCTCTTCTCGCCTTCGGCAACCGCAAGTTCAAGCAAGCGGGCGCGCAACTTTGAATCGCGCTCTCGCATGGCGCGTTCTTGAGTGCGGTCGAAATAGCACGCGCCCTCAATCCAAGTGCTGTCAGCCAATGTAAAACTACTGAGTGGATCTCCAGACCAAATCACAAAGTCGCCGTCCTTTCCAACTTCAAGGCTGCCCACGCGGTTGTCAATGCGCAATTGCTTGGCGGGATTCAGCGTGACAAACTTCAACGCCTCATCTGGAGTGAGGTCGCCGTACTTCACGGCTTTGGCGGCCTCCATGTTCATGCGCCGCGCCATCTCGTCGCTGTCAGAATTAAAACTCACCACCACGCCCACGTCGTGCATCATCGCGCCGTTGAAAGGCACCGCGTCCATCACTTCCATCTTGTAGGCCCACCAATCGCTGAACGTGCTCGCGCCGGCGCCATGCTTGGCGATCAGATCCGCAACTTTGTAACCCTCAAGCACATGCTGAAGCGTGCCAATACGGAATCCAAAATCTTCCGCCAAGCGCAGCAACATCAGGATTTCATCTTGGCGGTAACTATGGCAATGGATCAATCTTTTGCCCGCAAGAATTTCCGCGAGCGTGTCCAGTTGTAGATCGCGCCGTGGTGGCATGGTTGTGGCGCGCTGCTCCTCGGTCAGCGCGGCATACGCGCTTTGTTTGGCGGCATATTCGCGAGCCTCACGGAAACTATCGCGCAGCAACGCCTCCACGCCCATGCGAGTATTTGGATAGCGCCCGCGCGGACGCGTGACATTTTCACCAAGAGCAAATTTAATTCCAGGAATCGCGTCGGCGATGCGGAAATCATTGGCGCTGCGGCTCCACTTTAATTTCACAACGCTGTTTTGGCCGCCAATTGGATTGGCGCTGCCGTGCAATTGATTGGCAACGGTGAGACCGCCCGCAAGTTCGCGGTACCAACCCGCGGCATCTGGATCAATGCAATCACCAATGCGGCACTCCGCCGTGTCATTCTTGGTGCCCTCATTCACGCCGCCCTCAATTCCCGTGTGGCTGTGACAATCAATCAGACCAGGCGTGACATGTTTTCCGGCGCCATCTATCACAAGCGCGTCGGCGGGAATATTTTGCAAGTTGCTTCCAACGGCTTGCACTTTTCCATTCACCACCAGCAGGTCCGCGTTTTTCAAAGTGCCCGCGGGTCCACTGGTCCAGATGGTGGCATTCTTCACCAATACTATTTGAGCGACAGGCGATTTCTCAAAACCATATTCGCCCAGTGGCATGATCGCTGGAATGAACGCCAGTGGGTCTTCGGTTTTCGCATCCGCGACTTTCGCATCCGCGACTTTCGCATCCGCGACTTTCGCATCCGCAGCTTTCGCATCTGCGACTTTTGCATCCGCAACTTTTGCGTCTGCGACTTTCGCATCGACTGGCGGAGTTACTTCACGCTTTGTCAACACAAACGCAATTGATTTTCCATCACGGGTTTGGGCTACACCTTCAACACGATCACCCATTCGTACCGCGGTGCAACGCAGTAAGCCTTCGCTGGCAAGCGCCTCGCCTGGCAACGTGAAACCCACGCGATCAAGATCAAAATCAACGTTTCCCGCTGCGTATTTCTTGGGTTCAAACGGTTTTGCTGCAACAACGGGGGCGTCCGCAACCGCCGTCGAAGTCGCAGGCGCAACCACTGGAGCAGCGGCTGGCGCAACAACCGGCGCCGCCGCAATCACTGGAGCAATTGTCTCAAAATGAATGGCCTTGGTCTCTGGATCAAATGTTCCCGCCAATTCGATCGCATCGCTCTTCAATGTGCACGTACCTTTAAAACCAAAAATCACAGGCTCGTACACGTTCACGCGATCGCCCGCCACGATGGTCGCCATCACGTGGGTCTTCTCGCCAAATAGCGGTCCATCAAGCAACACCATGTTGGCCATGCGACCAACCTCAATCGTTCCCGCAACCAAACTCAAACCAAGCTGTTTCGCGGGACGCGTGGTCAGGCATGAAAGCAATTCATCCTCGGACAAACCGCTCAACATTGCGCGCCGCGCTCGCGCCGGAAAATCCGCGCGGCTTTTCAACTTCACGGTGCTCACGCTCACATCCACGCCAGCGTCAATAAGCTGCTTCACGTTGCGCGGGGCCAACGCCCAAGTCTCCAAGTCGCGCAAAGAAACCGACTCATCTTTTCGTGGATCACTTACTTCTGGAGTTTTTGGAAACTCAAATGTTTCAACAATTGGCAAGTGGGTCGCGGCGATTTCATTCAGCCTGCGGAATTCATTTCCACAACCAATCACGCGCGCCTTCAATCCAAATTCTTGGGCCAAACCAGCCGCGCGCAAAACATCTTGCTCATTGTTGCAATCAAAAATCACCGTGTTTTTGCCTTGTATTGATGATTCAAGCGCCGCCAACGCCGCCGACGCCTTTGGCGGATCATTGCCCTGGGGATGCGCTTTCCACACCGCGTTGGATTGTGAAAGCCACTTCGCATCCAACAGGCCTTGGCGAATCAACGCCATCGTTCCCATGAGCGCGGATGGATAGCGACTGTCATCTGGACCATCGTCGCCCACATGCGTGAATGAAATATTTTGTCCCGCATTGGGGATCAGTTGCTCCACTTTTTGATCGTCATTGGAAAGCAACAGCACCGCGCTTTCGCCACGAAAAATTCCAGTGTTCGGGTGCGCCGCTGCAACAGTGAATCCCAAGTCGCGCAACTCTTTTCTAACACCCGGAGCCAAAGTTGCCATGTTGCTCACACGAACCTGCGGGGTCACCTTGTCATTCCAATAGTGGGTCGCATCAGCATGGGCCGCGCGCGACTCGGCCGCGCTGTCAATCATCAGGCCCGCGTCGATCAGTCCGGGATACAGCGTCAATCCCTTCGCGTCGATCACATTTGTTCCGGCTGGCGCAATCACGGCCCCACTTTTTCCAACCGCGGTGATCCATCCATCCTCAACCAACACCGCGCCATCTTCAATGCGTTCTCCAGGCTTCACAACAACGGTGGCGTGTTCGATTAAGTCGCGGCGAACCTGAGCTGGGCGCATGGCCACTGGCGGCGGATTTTGCGCGTAAATCGTGGCAACGCAACTGAGCGATAGAAATCCAAACGCAATCAAGACTCGGTTCATGGAGACTCCTTTGAGGTCCATGATGGTAGAGGGGGCAACCCAATTTTGAGCTAGGGAAGTTGCCGAAAATTTTGATGGGTAAAGTTCGCCACGACCTCAAACAAAAATGCAAATCCGTGAATTTGCAAGCCTAGAACTAAATGTGGTTGTGCCCGAAAGACGCTTTAGCTTGGGTCAATTTCATCAAGTAAACGCAAAAGAGCCGCGCGAAGCCGATCGGGAGTTTCGTAGGTTCCCTGGGCAATTTCAGAGCGTGCGGCGTCAATTTTAGTTTGGCGAATATCTGGCGACTGGCGGAGTTTTTCAAGGTGGCGCGCGTGTTCAGAAATTTCCACGCGGTCCTGAATTTCCGAATGCTTTGGCGTGTTGGCCGTTGAAGCGGGGGCGTCAACTTGCGTTCGCTGAATTGAAGCGGGGACGGAACTGCCTTGAAGACTATTGATCGGTGATATATCAGGCATAAAAAACTCCTTGTCATCTTCGGCCCAATCCTTTGGGTCGATTCAAACAGGTGTAACAAACGCATCCTGCGTCTTAAATAAGGTCGCGGCAATTCGCTTCCGTGAGGATAAGATCGACCACTTCACACTCCAACCTTGAGCAAATTGTTATGCAAAATAAAATCTTTAACTTCCCACAGAGTAAGCCATTGAGTCGCTGTTTCAAAGCGAATTTAAGCGTCAAAATGGCAGGCATTTTGTGCGCCGCCGCCCTCTGGTGTTTCTGCGCGAATGTCTTGGCGCAAAGTTCGCCGTCGCCCTCTCCCAGTGGCACCTCTGGCGCGACATCCGGTGGGGCTTCTGGAAATTCTTCGGAGGCGGCCAAAGGCAACACAGCTAAGCCTGACCCAAATAATGACTTGATGAATGAGGGCGATGAGGTGGACGGCAACGTCACTGGCCAAGGCAAGGGCAAAAATAAAAACGCCACACAAAACAGTGGAGCGAATTCCGCGCCCGCCACTCCTTCAAAGTCCCAAGAAAAAAACAGCACGTCAACGGGCGAACAAAAACCTGAGTGGTCTGTGTGGTTGGCGTCATTCACCGAACAAGGTCACGCCGCCGCTGCCGCCACAATGCGCGAAGCGATTGTGAAGCGCTATCCCATGCTTTCGGCGGCGCGCGTGCGCTCGCTCGAGAGCGGCAGCGTGATTGTGTACGGAAGTTTTGTTGGCCTTGATGATCCCAAGGCAAAGCCCGCGATCAAAATGGTGAAGGACATAGAGGAGAATGGAGTGCGTCCATTCGCGCGCTCGTATTTAATCCGGTTGCAGACCACATCCAACAACATCAAGCAAGGTCCCTATGACTTGTCCAAAGTGCGCGTGCGATTTCCAAACGTGGTTCCGCTGTTCACGGTGAAGGTTGCAACATGGAGTGATTTTAAAAGCGATGAAATTCCGTTCGCGGAAATTCAGACCAAGGCCGAGGCGTATTGCTCTAAGCTTCGCTTGCAGGGCTTTGAGGCCTACGTAAAGAACGACGCTGATGATCGATCAAGCACAGTCACGATTGGCGTGTTTGATTCCACCGCGTATGACGCACGCACAACATTGTTTCACCCTGATGTTGAAAAAATTCTAAAAAAGTTTCCCGTGCTCCTTGTGAATGGCGAACCGCTTTTAGAGCCGCCGCCGCGCGGATTGCAAAATGCAAAACCCACTGCAAAACCCTGTATTTTAATAGAAATTCCTCGATGAGCCACGCCACTCAAAGCCCGTTGCTTGGGCAGCCAAAAGCCATCCGCGCGTTGACCAACGCGTTCGCCAGCGAACGCTTGCATCACGCGTGGATCTTGCATGGCTCCATGGGCGTGGGCAAATTGCTCGCCGCAAAATTGTTCGCGGGCTTGGTGCTTGATCCCGAAACAACGCCAGCCGACATTGCCGCATTCGCTCCGCCGCTTAACACAGAGGACGCCGCGTTGATCAACGCGGGTTCGCATCCAGACTTTATTGTGATCCGCAAGGAGTTGGCGGCGGTAAGCCAGAGCCGTGAACTGCGCGACAAAAAGCAGCTGAATATTCCCGTTGACTTGCTGCGTGAAACTTTGATTGGCGGCGTGGACGGCGAGGGGCGCATGTTGGATTCCGCCGTGCATCGCACGCCGGCGCGCGGCCGCGCCAAAGTGTTCGTGATTGATGAGGCCGAATTACTGGAGAGCGAAGCGCAAAATGCGCTCTTGAAAACATTGGAGGAGCCGCCTCTCGGAACGTATCTTTTCTTGGTCACTTCGCGAGAGGATCGATTGCTGCCAACCATTCGCAGTCGCTGCCATCGCGTGGCGTTTGGTCCGCTTTCGGAGAACGCCATGCAACAGTGGGCCACACAACATGATTGGCAAGTTTCCAATGCGGAGCGCGCGTGGTTGCTTCAATTCGCGGAGGGAAGTCCAGGCCTTGCGTTGGTGGGTTCCAAGTTTGGTTTATATCAATGGTGGCAGACGCTGCAACCACAATTCAAGCAATTGGATCAAGGCAATTTTCCGCCTTCTTTAGCCGAGGAAATGACCAAATATGCGGAGCAATACGCCGAGCAGTTGGTCAAAGAAAATGAAAGCGCCAGCAAGGACGCCGCCAATCGACAGGGCGTGGCCATGTTGGTGCGCATCGCTGGATTGCATCTTCGCCAACGATTGATGAACGCCGCCGCCGCCAATGATCGCGATGCTCTTGACGCCATTCAACGCGCCATGCGCACGTTGGACACATTCGAGGAAGCCGTGCGCGCCAACGTGAATTTAAAACTGGTCATGTCATCGCTTGTGGCGGCGTGGAGCAACGCGTGCGCGCCAGTTTCGCAGCGGTGAAAAATCCATGAGCACCACGCAAGAAATTGAACGCGTTTGGATTTTGCGCGCCATGCCAAAGATTCCTGCGGGCGCCGTGATCTGGAAAATCCAGCAGGGGTATCTGCCGGAGCATTCCGTCAACGACCAATCCTTCCGCGAGGGCCGCATTCGAAGTGTTGAACTTGCCAATGGTCACGCTGAATATTTTCACACCATCAAGCAAGGCCAAGGAGTGGTGCGCCAAGAAACCGAGCACGCACTGGACCAGGCGACCTTTGAAAAACTTTGGCCGCAGACGCTAAACCAGCGCATTCGCAAAGTGCGCCACCGCGTGAGCGAGGCGGGTTTGACTTGGGAAGTGGATCAATTTCTTGATCTGCCTTTGGTGATGGTGGAAGTTGAACTTCCAAGCGAGCATGCGGCGTGCGAATTTCCACATTGGCTCGCCGCGGAAATTGATCGTGAAGTTTCAAGTGATCCTCGATATAGAAATCACGCTTTGGCAGTGCGTGGCTTGCCGAAATAATCCCCAAATAATCCCTGAATAATCGCTCGAATCCTTGCTAAGATCACCGCCCTCGGAGTTCAACACATGGCCACACCAATCCACTGCACCGTCGTCACCCCAAACGCAATCAGCCTTGAAGAAAAGGCCACCTATGTTTCATTTGAAGCTTGGGATGGCCAGGTTGGCGTGATGCCAGGAGCAAGTCCGTTTCTCACGCGCCTTGGAACTGGCGTGCTCACGGTGACAAGCGAGACAGGATCAATCAAGCAGATTTTAACCGACGGCGGTTTCGCGCAAATGCAAGGCGACAATTTAACTCTGCTCGCCGACAGCACTGTGGATATTTCAAGCATCGACGCCAAGCAGGCGGAGGCGCTTCTGTTGCAAGCCAATCAAAAAGCGGTTGAGCCCGGCGCCACTACGCCAGCCGCCCGCGAATCAATCGAGCGCGCTCAACGCGTGGCTCAAGCCAAAGTCAATGCCGCTGGTCGACGAGTGGGTCAGCGCGCGTAATTTATTTCCGCGAACAAGTTAGACGCCGCACGGACATGGAAATTCGCGGTACAAAGGTGATGCATGGAACAGCAAGAAGCCACGGAACAATCTCAAGCCTCACCCTTCAAGAACGCGCCCGATGAAACACCCTGCGCCGATCAGTCGATCGAGTCGCGCGTGGAAGCCATTTTGCTTTCTATAAGTCGGCCCGTGAGTGAAACTAAATTGGTGGAATTTCTTGGTCTAGGCGCGCTGAACTCCAAGGACAAAATGCCCGCCACCATGGTGAAGCAAGCGATTGACCACCTGAACGCGGAATACGCGCAATCTGGCAGGGCATTTCGCATTGAACGATTGGCCGGCGGTTGGCAACTACTCACGTTAAGCAAATTCGCGCCGTTAATGACGCGCGTGCATGGAGCAAAGTTGCAAGGGCGTCTCACGCCGGCTTCGCTAGACACTCTTGCCATCATTGCATATCGCCAGCCCACATTGCGCTCCGAACTGGAAGCCGTACGCGGCGTGGCGTGCGGGGACGTGTTGCGTGGCTTGATGGAGCGACGATTGGTGCGCATCACTGGCCGCGCCGAGGAGCTAGGCCGCCCCATGTTGTACGGAACCACCAGCGAGTTCTTGCGGGTCTTTGGCATTTCACGCATTGAAGATTTGCCGCAAGCGCGCGAGCTTCGCAATCCCGCCGGCTGATCACGCTTCACACATATTCAAATCTGACGCTCTTGAATCATGTCTATCAATCTGCCATAGACGGAAAATTATATGCATACGATAAGCGATTTATGCGCACGGTATAAAAACGAAACGAGTCCTGTTTGAAGGACTCGTAACGCAAACGGGGGAGTGATTTGAGCGGGATTGCCGGAAAAATCTCACGGCGCGACCGCAATATTTGTGAATGTTTAGGTCATCCGACGACGACGAACGAGAAGATTGACACCAGAAAGACCAACCAACGCAAGCGCACTTGGAGCAGGAACTACATTTGCGCCCCAAACACCACCGAACGACGCGGTTGAACCACCTGAAAGATCAAATTGAAACTGGTAACCAAGACTTGAGCCCAACCCACCTGCAACGGTGTACGGCGTGATATTGGCCTGCGGAATAGTGGCGCTGGTTCCGCCAGGACTTGAGAAAGTAAAGTCGCGCAATAATTCTGAATTAGGTCCAGGCGAGGTGCCGCCGCGAAGACCTTGCCAAAGTGGATTTGTTCCATAGGAAGAAAGCGTGGAACTCGCGTCAGTATCGCTCGCTAAAGTTCCGCCGAGATTTCCAAAGAATTGCCAAGATGCAGCTCCGCCTCCACTCGGGAGTGGATTTGGAATTTCGAGAGTGATATTAAATCGCTTGGTGCTCGCGCTTAGGTTTGCAATTGTGAATCCATTGGTCACAAATGATGTTGCTGCGAAATTGGAGGCAAGATTCCAACCCACAACCCAACTCGCGCTTGGGTATCCATCTCCAATTGATCCTACATAACTGAAATCATTGAACGGAGTGAGTTCGCCTTCTTGTCCAACGGATGTTCTTTTGCCGTCCACATCAAACTTGATATTAAGAATTGGTCCAGCAAATGCTGACCCAGAGATGGCAGTTGCAACCCCCAAAATAAATGTAAATTTGCGCATTTTCCAGTCCTCTCTAAATATTCAATTCTTAAAAAACAAGACTTGTAATTTCAATATTTCCAACACGTGATTTAACCATGCATTTCAAATTTCCCATTGTCAAAATGGGATTTGATCAATTTTGTAAATTGCTCAGTAATTCATTCGCCTTCGCCCGCGCAGACCAACCCCCCCAGCTATGCAAATCAATGCAAACGCGCCCGGTGCGGGAACAGCCGAAACAACAACAAAGGTTCCAGAGACAACCGCTTGATCACCCGCGGAAAGAATAAATTTTAATTGGGTTTGTAGAACGTCATTCACGTTTGCTACGGCACCAAAATATTCCCGTGCAAAATTATCGGAATACGACATTTGGCCGAATGTTCCTGCCATAACTGCAAACGGTGCAAAAGAGTTCGTACTCGCTAATTCTCCCACTTTCGTGCTCTGCACAAACGTTGAGAAGACAGGCGAAGATCCAACTCCCTTTAAATATGCGCCACCACCGCGGATATCGGATACCACAATTGCGAGCGATCCGGATCCGCCAGTGTTTCCTAAAGAGTGTGAAAGCGTAAGAAAATTGCTTACGTCAAAGACCTTATCGGCCGCAGTGTTGTTTGTGAATACAGTCGAAAACGACACCATGGCGGCGTTTGCGGCACTTGCAATAAGCGTGGTCGCAAACAACGACATAGCAAATCCTCTTCCAATCCCTATTTGTAAATTCATAACTTTTCCTTTTCCTCAGTTCTCTAGTTTTTCAAGCATTTGACGCCGCGAACAGCGCACACTCCCTCAACCTACAATCCGCCAGCTTGCGCTAAGCGAATACCTCTTCAAAGATGATTACGCACCGCCAACGTGAAGTGTTGCGTTAAATAAAAATTCCCAAAGGATTTGGGTTTCACAAGCAAATTCACGGCTTGTATTTGGATCCCATGACCAAATTGCTCCTTCATCCAGGGCAACAATCAAATCCAAATTGAATTGCGCAAGCAAAAATGTAGATAGTAGGGCGTTATTTTGGTTATAAGACGCAAAATTAGCATCGCCTTGTGAGTTTTAATCCGCCTTTTCAACGCCAAGATTAAAGTAATTACCTGCAAAATACAGATTCTCACTAATTGGCATCTCGCTGCGTATGTGGTTCGCAGTAGACATGAATTTTGGGGGCTTTCAAGAGGGACAAGCAATGGGACAGAAAAGGGCAGACGCAACATCTAAATCAACGTTAAGAATCAACCCCGGGGCCAACTTGCAGTCCACTGGCCGGGCAAGTTCCAAACAACTCAACGCGCTCCTTGGCGTGGTTGTCGTGGGGGCATTTACAGGTGTACTTCAAGCGGGATATATGGGTGGACCAACTCCGCCTGAATCCACCGATTTGCAATTGCAAAGCCAAATGCAACCCCTCACAATTTATAGCGCTAACGGTTTTGCTCCGCTTGCAACGGATCAACCCAATAGCGCATTTGGTTTTAGTGGTGGCTCTGGCAGGGGCAACCGAAGTGATGGAACTGTTTCAAAACCATTTGATGGCTGGGCCGACTTTGCGTTGACTGATAGCCAAAGTGTCACAGTGCAATGGAATTACACATCGATTTCGCCTGATAAATATGAGACTTGGTCGATTGTGTTATTGAGCAATCCAAACCAAGTGTTAGCGGGCATGCGCTTCAGCGCAGATCAAGGCACGTCCCTTGGAGCTATGTACATAACCCCTGGCGTTATAGGTAGCGCGGATATGTCACTATTGCCGCCAGGCGGCACGCAACTCTACCGCGTGAATTTCAGCGGAATTTCACTAGGAATTGACCAAAGCGACATGGTTGGCGCGACATTTACTTCATCAATGGTGCCATCGCCTGGACCACTTTTATTGATGGGAGTTGCTGGACTCATTTCAAAGCGTCGACGCAAATAAATTCGCCACAAACTAAGGCGTTATACGAATTCGGAAAAAAAATCTATTTATTTGGTGTGCGATGCACACAACTTAATTTTGCAGACGTAAATACAAGTACTTCACTTCGTTTCATGGTGTAGAGCTTCGGCTTTGGATTCCTTCGGGATTTCCGCCACCAACAGAGTGCTTGGAAGGGCAACCCTTTAAGAGAAAAAGGATTGCGCTGGAACTGCGGGAATCGGTTGGATTGGAATTGACTCTACAGAGCGGGCGCGCCAATCCGCAATCACTTGGCGCATTTGCGTTGTGGTGTTGGAGGTTCGAATGCCTTCTTTGAGCGGCTTTACATGACCCATATTTTTTCCGTACCAACTAATGCGTTTGCGCATGCATTCCACGGCGCTTGAGCCGGGGCTGTATTGCTCAAGCAGTTGAATGTGCCGATCAATCACTTGGCACTTTTGATCGGGCGTTGGTTCGGGCAGCAATTCGCCCGTTGCGATTAAGTGACTAGCGCGCTTAAATAGCCACGGCGTGCGCAGTGAACCGCGGCCAACCATGACGCCCTTGCACCCGGTCTGTTTCATGATTTGCACCGCGTGCTCGGGCTCGGTCACATCGCCGTTGCCAATGATGGGAATGTTTTTTACTGCCGCAACAACTTCGCCAATGCGATTCCAATCGGCGTGACCACTGAACATTTGACATGTGTAGCGACCATGCACGGTGACGGCGGCAATGCCGACATCTTCAAGTTGGCGCGCAAGGTCAGGGGCCACAAAGCGATCGGGGTCCCAACCCAGGCGAACTTTTGCGGTGACAGGCACGCGGCCGTTGGTGTGCTTGGCCACCGCGTCAACAATGCGCTTGGCTAATTGCACCGTGTCGCACACGTGGCACAACAGCAGCGAACCACCGTGTTTTTTGGCGACTTTGTCAACGGGGCAACCCATATTTATGTCGATTAACTTTGCGCCGTGATCAACCGCCCAGATTGCGGCCTCCGGAAGTGGATCGGTCCAATTGCCGTACAACTGCATGCCGCAGGGTTGATCGAACTCATTGGTTTGCGCAAGTTCAAGCGAGCGGCGCGCACCGCGCAAAAGCGCGTGGCTATTTAATAGATCAGTGCTGGCAAGTCCAACGCCGCCTTGCTCGCGGCAGAGAATGCGAAATGCAAGATCGCAGTGGCCGGCCATGGGCGCAAGCAACATGGGAGTTTGAAGTGTGAGTGCGCCAATGCGAAGCATGATGGGAGTCTATTGCTTTACGGCGCGGAATAAAAATGCGCGGGGAATGCGTTGGGAATGCGCGGGGAGTTGGAATGCATTTGCACTCGAGTGAGGCGTTCACCTGATATGTTGATTGACTCATGGATACTGGCGCACTTGATTCCACGGATCCACCAGACCCATCGCCGCAAGCGAATGAGTCGGACTTGCCAACAATTGTGGGCTTGAACGCGCGCTCGGGACAGAAAAATCCTTTGGAACTTCTGGGTGAATTGGCCAAGGCTTCAAGTGTTTCACCGATGCCCGAGCCAATGCCTGAAACAATTGGGCGCTACCGTGTAGAGCGGTTGCTTGGTGTGGGAAGTTTTGGGCGTGTGTATTTAGCCCATGATGATCAACTCATGCGCGACGTTGCGATCAAGGTTCCGCGCAACACCTTGGTTATGGATCCAGCGAGCATGGAAGAATTTTTGCACGAGGCGCGCGCCGCCGCCAAGCTGAATCATCCAAATATTGTTCCTGTGTTTGATGTTGGCAGCAGTGACAGTTGCCCGTGTTTTGTGGTTTCGAAATTTATCGAAGGGTTTGATTTGGAAGTCCGAATTCAAACTCAGACGCTTTCGATGATGAAGAGCGTGGAGATTGTGGCGACGGTGGCGGAGGCGTTGCATTACGCGCACAAGCAAGGAATGGTGCATCGAGACATCAAGCCTGGAAATGTATTGATTGACAATGAAGATGATCGGCCCATGATTGCCGACTTTGGTTTGGTATTGCGCGAGCAAGATCTGGGCACAGGCGCCAGGCTTGCGGGTACGCCTTCGTATATGTCGCCGGAACAGGCGCGCGGCGAGGCGCACCGCGTTGATGGTCGCGCCGACATTTTTAGTTTGGGTGTTGTGATGTACGTGTTGCTGACAGGACGTCGTCCATTTACTGGAACAACACAAGAGGAAGTTCTTGAACAGGTTCGCAACCTAGATCCGCGGCCGATGCGATCGATTGATGAAAATATTTCCAAAGAGCTTGAGCGAATTTGCTCGAAAGCAATGTCCAAACGCGCGGCGGATCGATATTCGGTGGCCAATGACATGGCCAATGATTTGCGGGCGTATTTGGCTGATTCTCAGGCAAAATCGGGCGCTTTGACGAATGCGGGCAACGAGGCAACGCCACCGTCACTGGAATTATTGACGGAATCCAAGACCGTGGCGTCGACAGGAACCCAACCCAAAAACAGCGCTGCGAATCAGATTGTGCCCAAAGGCTTGCGGTCATTCGACGCATCGGACAGTGAATTTTTTCTGGACTTGTTGCCTGGTCCCCACGGACGCGATGGACTTCCGGAAAGTATTCGCTTCTGGAAGTCACGCATTGAAACGCGAAATCCCGATGAGGGCTTCGCGGTTGGAATGATTTACGGGCCATCGGGTTGCGGCAAAACATCGTTGGTGAAGGCGGGACTTCTGCCGCGCATTGATCCATCGGTGAAGGTGATTTATGTAGAGACATCATCCGACAAGACTGAAACCACATTGCTGAAGATGCTGCAACGGCGATTTCCAGAATTATCGCAAACGCTTTCACTTGCGGACTCGCTCAACGCGATTCGCCAAGGCAAGGCGCAGCGTGGCGATGAGAAGGTTTTGCTGGTGCTTGATCAATTTGAGCAATGGCTGCACGGCAATGGCGCAAAAAATGACACGGAATTGGTTCAAGCGTTGCGTCAATGCGATGGCTCGCGCTTGCAGGCGATCATTATGGTGCGCGACGATTTTTGGATGGCGGCCACGCGCTTTATGCGCGAGTTGGAAATTCCAATTTTGGATGGAGTGAATTCCGCCGCGGTGGATTTGTTTCCTTTGCGACACGCTCAACGCGTATTGACTGCCTTTGGGCGCGCGTATGGAGAATTGCCGGCGACTGGCGAACTTTCAAAGCCGCAGCAGAAATTTATCGAAGACGTAGTGGCTGGTTTGGCGCAAGATGGCAAGGTAATTTCGGTGCGCTTAACGCTGTTTGCGGAGATGTTTAAAGGGAAACGGTGGGATTCAAATACGCTGCGCGATATTGGTGGAACAGAGGGTGTTGGCGCGGCATTTTTGGAGGAAAATTTCAGCGAACGTTCAGCGCTGCCAGCGCGTCGGGCGCAACGTGTTGCCGCGCAAGCCGTGCTGCGCGCGCTGTTGCCGGAATCTGGAGTTGATATTAAAGGCCACATGCGTTCACGCATGCAGTTGCAGTTGGTGGCGGGTGATGAAAACAAGCCGCGCGACTTTGAGGAGCTGATTCAAATACTTGATCGCGAGTTGCGCTTGATCACGCCGGTGGATTTGGCAATCACAAGTGATGGCAAAGCAACGGTCGCTACCTCGGATGGGTACTACCAACTCGCGCATGATTATTTAGTTTCCTCTCTGCGCGATTGGCTAACGAGCAAGCAGAAAGAAACCGCCAAAGGGCGCGCGAGGTTGTTATTGATTGAGCAGGCGAACAACTGGCAACAACGGCAAGATCAACGACAACTTCCCTCGCGATTTCAATGGCTACAAATTCGGCTGCAAACTTCGCGCTCAACTTGGACGCAATCACAACGCCTCATGATGCGAACTGCTGGAAAGAAATACGCGGTGCGATTTGCAATCAATATGGTGTTGCTCATCGCATTGGTATACGGTTCACGTGAGTTCTATTTACATACACGCGCGCAAACGCTTATGGAAAAATTAAGCACCGCCAAAATAGATGAAGTGCCGAAAATCTTGGGCGAAATGGCGGATTATCAAAAATGGCTCAGCTTGTCACTTGCTGAAAAATTAAATTTGGCGCAGATCGAAGGCAAGAAAAGCAAGCAGATGTTGTATCAGTTGGCGTTGCTCCCGTCTGATTCTTCGCATGCGACCGAACTTTGCGACGTGATGTTGCGCGCCGATCCCGGCGAGTTTGAGGTGATTCGCGACGCGCTGGTGGAAACCCAAGAGCGGCACGTAGATAAGCTTTGGAAAGTTCTTGGATCGCAAGCCGCTACTAAACACAGCGAACGCTTGCGTGCGGCGGCGGCGCTTGCCAAATATGCGCCGCATGATCCGCGCTGGAATGAAATGAACACAGTTGTTGTGAGTGACCTTGTTCAGGAAAATTCCATATTTATTGGCGCATGGAGCAAGGCGCTTTATTCTGTGAGGGAGCCGCTTTTGAAACCCCTCGTAGCAGTTTTTAATCAGCACGACAATGATCACTCCAATCAACGAACTGTGGCGACCAGTTTATTGTTGGATTTTTCCGCGGACAACGTGCCTGTGTTGTTCGACCTGTTGTTGAGCGCGGACAAGGAGCAATTTCATGAAGTGCTTTCGGTTTTGATGCCGCATAAGGAAAAAGTAATTCAACTTCTTTTGGACAAACTCGATGTGCAATCGCCACCCAACGCGCTTGCTGCGCAAAGAGACGAGCGAGCCAAGCAACAAGCCAGCGCCGCGGTGGCGCTTGTGCAACTTGATTACGCGGCCAAGATTTGGCCTCTCTTAAAGCACTCGCAGGATCCAAGTTTGCGCAGTTACATTATTGACCGTTTGGCTAGTTTTGGCGTGGATCCAGCCCTTCTTGTTGCGCAGGAGGCCGTGGCGAAAGATGTCTCCATTCATTGCGCGATTTTGTTGGCGCTGGGTGAATATCCACTTGAGCAAATTCCAGCGGACTTGCGTGAAGCCGTGACGAAGCGCGCGAAAGATATTTTTCAGACTGATCCAGATGCTGGGTTGCATGCCAGCGCACAGTGGTTGTTGCAACAGTGGGGCGAAAAGAAATGGCTGGACACCACTCGCGCCGTCATGCGCGACAATCCGCAAACGCAGGCGCAGAGAATTGCGACATTAAAATTAGCGTCTGAATCCAGCAAAGATGCGGCGAATATTTTCGCGCCGCGCTGGATTATGAACACGCAAGGTCAAACCGAGGTTGTGATCTTTGGTCCCGTTCAATTCATGATGGGTTCCAGCGAAAAAGTCGGTGGCACTTCTGCCGAGACTCAACATCCAGTGAAAATTTCCCATTCATTTGTGATGGGCGCCATGGAAATCACGCTGGCGGAATATCGCCGTATGAGTCCCGATTATTTAAATGATCCGAATGAGAAAGGATGGAATGTGAGATCGGGAGATATTCCAGTGGTGGCTTTGAATTGGTTTATGGCGGCTCGATATTGCAATTGGTTGAGTCAACAAGAGGGGATTGCCAAGGACCAGTGGTGTTTTGAAATTGGCAATAATGAAAATGATGTGCAAATCAAACCCAACTATCAGAATCTCAAGGGCTATCGATTGCCCACGGAAGCTGAAATGGAGTTTGCGGTTCGCGCCAACTCAGCGACCGATTATTATTTTGGAGACGCGCCCGAATTGCTGGGAAAATACGCTTGGTATCAAGCCAATTCACAAAGCAAAGGATGGCCCGTTGGAATGCTGAAACCAAATGACTTTGGTTTATTTGATTCGGCTGGAAATGTTTGGGAGTGGTGCGCTGATTGGTTGGGCCCGTATCCAAGCACACTCGTGGTTGATCCACAAGGTCCAGCGACTGGAACCAAGCGGGTGTTGCGCGGCGGTGACGAGTACTACGGTGCCGAGACCGATCTTTGTCGTGCGTGGTGTCGTGGCAGTCGCACGGCGGATTACCGCGGATTGTTCAGCGGGTTTCGCGTGGCGCGGACTCCGTGACGAAAGTTTTTAAGCGAGTGGGGGTCAGGCAATTTGCGCTGCGTAAATACCGGGCTTTGGCGCTGAGATAACGCATTCTTATATAAGAGTGAAACGCTTTGCAGAAAGGGTGGCACTAGGCGCTCCGATAACGCACCTTTGCAAGACAGTGAAACGCTTTGCAGAAAGGGTGGCACCAGTCGCTCAGACAACGCACCCCGCGCAAGCGGGGCTTGCGCGGGTGCTAAACTCGCTTGTGGTGCCACCCTTTCTGCGACGCGGGAATTTGGTCTGCGGTTACGCGGTTGCTCAAAGGTCTTAACCACTGCTGAAACGCCCATAAAATTCGCAGAACGCAACAGGTGCCGGCTTGCGCCTAAATCTCGTGCACCACATTTAATTCATAATTTTTTGCTTGATTTTATGCGTTTAGCCGCTATTTTTGGCAATTCTTATGTCCATAATTTCCAAGTATTTGTGCACCACAATGAAATTTTTTTTTAATTTCCAATTCCTAAGCGCCACCACTCGTCTGAACAATATCTTGCGCCTTGCCACGCTGGCCGCGGCATTCCTTGCGCTGCCAACACACGCGCTTGCGCAATCAAGTTGCCCCGAAGATTTGAACTTTGACCGTGTTGTGAATGGCGCAGACACGATGATTGTGATGAATGCGTTTGGAAATTGTCCAGCAAGTCCAGCAAGTTGCCCCGCAGATTTGAACGGTGACCGCGTGGTGAATGTCAACGATGTTTTTATTGTTTTAGATGCTTACGGAAATTGTCCAGGTCCTGTGACAACTATTACCTCGGTTAGCCCTCCTAATCAACCAACTTCGGGTGGCAGGCCAATTTTTATTACCGGAACAAACTTCACTAGCACAAGCAGAGTGCAAGTGGGTGGCATCAATGCAACTGGCTTTCAATTTATCAACCACACATACGTAACCGCGATTACGCCCCCTGGCGCGGTGGGCTTGGCAACTGTGACAGTGACCACAGCGGGCGGTACTGCCACACGTGTGGGTGCCTTCAGATACTTTGATTCATCGTGGTACACGGTTATTAATGAATTCCCCACCATCTCCCCAAATGCCACCGTGCGTCAGAATATCATTGCAACTGGATTTCCATGGCACGTGCGTGACAATTCTTCCCAGATTGAAATGTTGCTGGTTCCCCCTGGAACATTCACAATGGGTTGCAATGCGTTTGACCTTGGTAGATGCCATTCTAATGAGTCTCCCAGACACCAAGTCACGCTCACCAGAGCGTTCTATTTGGGTAGGTACGAAGTAACGCAGGCGCAGTGGCAAGCCAGGATGGGCAACAATCCAAGCTCATTCAGAGGCAACCCCAACAGACCAGTTGAGCAAGTAAGTTGGAATGATATTGTTGGCTTTAGTACCGCAACAGGATTGCGCTTGCCAACTGAAGCGGAGTGGGAGTACTCCTGCCGAGCGGGAACAACAATGGCGATACACCAGTCGCGGCCACGCCCCAACGGCAGCAACAGCACTGTGTATCTTTATAATATTGCTTGGTTTCTCGGGAATGCTGGTGAGCGCACCCACGCCGTTGGCGGCAAAGACCCCAATGGGTTTGGATTTTACGACATGTCAGGCAATGTGTATGAGTGGGTCAATGATCGGTTTGGAAGTTACTCCGTGGGCGCCGCGACGGACCCAACCGGACCTTCGACAGGTACTCGCCGCGTGCTGCGCGGCGGCGGCTGGGTCAGCAACTCCGACAACTGCCGTTCGTCGATCCGTGGCCGCAACGATCCCGACTTCCGCTTCAACGGCAACGGCTTCCGTGTCGCGAGGACTCCGTAATTCCCTTTACCCTTGCTGAGTCCGCGGTGTTTTAAACGAATCCGCAGCGTAGCTGCGGGTGAGTCCGCGGAATCAGCTTCTCTTTTACTTTTTCCATTTCACTTGTACCTCTCTCCGCCAAAATTGCGGAAGTAGGTTTAGGAAAAAGTAAGCCTGGATTTGCGCGTGCGCAACAGGGGAATGGTTGTTCATTGCGGCTTCAGTGTGCAAATTTTAAAAATGCAGGCAAGTGAAACGCTTTGCAGAAAGGGTGGCACCAGTCGCTCAGACAACGCACCCCACGCAAGCGGGGCTTGCGCGGGTGCTAAACTCGCTTGTGGTGCCACCCTTTCTGCGACGCGGGAATTTGGGTTGCTTGCGCGGTTGCTCAAACGCTTCAAGTCACCGCTGAAGCGCCCATAAAATCTGCAGAACGCAACAGGTGCCGGCTTGCGCCCATATCTCGTGCCCCCACATTTAGTTCATAATTTTTTGCTTGCTTTTATGCGTTTAGCCGCTATTTTTAGCAATTCTCATGTCCATCATTCTCAAGCATTTGTACCCCACAATGAACAAAAAATTCAATTTCCAATTCGTATGTTTTACAACACGCCTGAACAATATCTTGCGCCTTGCCACGCTGGCCGCGGCATGCTTTGCGCTGCCAACGCACGCGCTTGCGCAATCAAGTTGCCCCGAAGATTTGAACTTTGACCGCGTAGTGAATGGCGCAGACACGATGATTGTGATGAATGCGTTTGGAAATTGTCCAGCAAGTCCAGCAAGTTGCCCCGCAGATTTGAACGGTGACCGCGTGGTGAATATCAACGATGTGTTTATTGTTTTAGACGCTTACGGAAATTGTCCAGTTGCTGCGCCAACTATTACCTCGGTCAATCCTCGTATGCCCCAACCAACTTCGGGCGGCATGCCAATTACAATTACTGGAACAAACTTCACTGGCGCAAGCGTGATGGTTGGCGGAGTTGCCGCTACACGCGTGCAAGTGAATAGTGCCGGAACATCCTTGACCGCGGTTACGCCATCTGGCGCGGTGGGCTTGGCGACTGTGACAGTGACCACCGCGGGCGGTACTGCCACACTTGCGGGTGCGTTTAGATACTTTGATTCATCGTGGTACACCGTTCTTGAGCAAAACCCCAGCGCCGCCGTGGTGCCAAATGCCACCGTGCGCGCGAATATCATTGCAACCGGATTTCCATGGCGCGTGCGCGACATAGGCACAGGAATAGAATTGTTGCTGGTTCCCCCTGGAACATTCACAATGGGTTGCAATGCGTTTGACCTTGGTACATGCTCTACTTGGGAGTCTCCCAGACACCAAGTCACGCTCACCAGAGCGTTCTATTTGGGTAGGTACGAAGTAACGCAGGCGCAGTGGCAAGCCAGGATGGGCAACAATCCAAGCTATTTCAGCAGGAATAACCCCAACAGACCAGTTGAGAGAGTAAGTTGGGATAACGTTGCAGGCTTTAACACTGCAACAGGTTTCCGCTTGCCAACCGAAGCGGAGTGGGAGTACTCCTGCCGCGCGGGAACAACCAGGGCGATACACTACACGTCGAGGCAACACCCCAACGGCAGCAACAGCTCTATTTATGCTTATAATATTGCTTGGTTTGGGGGGAATGCTGGTGCTCGTACCCACAACGTTGGCGGCAAAGACCCCAATGGGTTTGGCTTTTACGACATGTCAGGCAATGTGATGGAGTGGTGCAATGATTGGTTTGGAAGTTACTCCGCGGGCGCCGCGACGGACCCAGCAGGACCTTCGACAGGTACGTCCCGCGTGCTGCGCGGCGGCAGCTGGGGCATCAGCTCCTACTACTGCCGCTCGTCGGCCCGTTACGACAACGATCCCGCCACCCGCACCGACTACATCGGCTTCCGTGTCGCGAGGACTCCGTAATTCCCTTTACCCTTGCTGAGTCCGCGGTGTTTTAAACGAATCCGCAGCGTAGCTGCGGGGGAGTCCGCGGAATCAGCTTCTATTTTACTTTTTCCATTTCACTTTTACTTCTCTCCGCCAAAACTGCGGAAGTAGTTTTGGGAAAAAATCCCGCCCGAAATTGTCCCGTGAAATAAAAGAGTTTGCCACAAAATGGGCAAGCAAAAAATTGTCCCGCGAAGTAAAAACCGAGCTCGTAAGGCGCAAGTAGTTCGCGCGTAGTGATCATGGCTTCTACCACAAGCGAGTTTCGCAACCGCGCAACCCCCACAAATTCCCGCGTCGCAGAAAGGGTGGCACCACAAGCGAGTTTAGCACCCACGCGAGCCCCGCTCGCGTGGGGTGCGTTGTCTGAGCGACTGGTGCCACCCTTTCTGCAAAGCGTTTCACTTTCTTGCGCTAGTTGCTTGACCCACCCGTGGCAAACTCTTTCATGCATCGCGAGTTATCTGAGCGCCACACTCGCATGCATTCATTTTTCAAATCGCGCAAAGCGTTTCAGCCGAGTTGTCATGGGCAATTCAAACCATGCGTAAATAGCCAGGCACACCAGCGGTGAAATCACAATGCATGCGGCAAGCGCAAGCGTGGGTTGCGCCAATTTTAGTTTAAGCATGAGCGTGCCAAGTAACGGCACGGTGAATGTGTGGAATAAATACAGCGAGTACGAGGAGTCGCCAAGCGTGGCGAGAATTTTTGGCAGGACTTTGCGCAGGGCTGGTTCGGCTAGCGCGACCACCATGACAATGACCATGGATGGAATGCCCCAATAGGCCCAGCGCCACCACATGGGTTGCTCTGCGCAATTGAACATGATGGCGAAAGAAATCACAACGGCGACGGCGCCAATGATGGCGCCGGCTTTGGTGGTTGAAATGTATTGAAGGAGCTTGTCAATGAAATTTTTTGCGCCAATGTTTAAGCCGGTGTTTATGCCAGCGTTGATGTTGTTCACGCGCATGCAAAGCTTGGCCACCAACATGCCCATGACAAACTCCATCAAGATGGGCTCAAGAAATCCGTAGGCGTAGGGGAATTTGGGTGTTGAGAAAAGATTCACTGCCACGGCGAGGGCAAAGATGGCGGCGGTGAATTTGAGCGGTGATTTGCCTAGAAATAGCGCCAGCGTGAAGATGGCGTAGAAGAACATTTCATAGTTCAGCGTCCAGCCCACTTTCAGAAGCGGCGCGGCGAGCAGTGATGTGTCGTCGAATGTTGGAATGAACAAGTACGACGCAATGGTGTTCCACAATTCAAGTGGCGAGTCCAGCGCCAGCGCGGGCAGCGCGATGATGGTGGCAAGTTTGAGCGTGGTGGCGACCCAATACAGCGGCACAATGCGGATGAGGCGGCGCGTGATGAATATTTTCCAGCCGTTGGCGCGTTGCAAAAGGGTGCGGGACGAAATGGCCATGACGAAACCAGAGATGACAAAGAAGATGTCCACGCCCGACCAACCCGCGCGCCACTTGAACATGTCAAGGTGCATGCGTTCATTCACCATGGCGGTGGAGTGGGCCAGCACCACCAACATTGCGGCCACAAATCGCAGCGCTTGAATGCCGGTGTATGTGTTTTTAATTTCTTGATTTGGTGTCATCGGTTTGCGCTTCTTCCAAACGGTACAAGCCGATTAGAAATTTTCCGGCTTTAAACGGCTCAACAATAAATTTACCGCGAATGGCGCCGTAACTAATTGTGTGCGCGGCGCCAAGTTTGATGGGCGCGGCAAGTTGCGCCTCGATGCAATCAAATGGAGTTGGCGGCAAGCCAATGCAACAACCGTCCCACTTATTGAACATGACAAGCAGTTCCTTGGTTTCTTGACCCCACAGAGGTGGCGCCATATATCCGCTGATTTGCACATAGGTACCGTTGAGCATTTCCACGCGTTTGGGCGGCGCGACGCGTTCGCCGTTCAAGTCCATGGTTTCGTAGGCGCTTTTGAGAAGTTCCCAGGTGATGCGGTATGGATCAAGTTCCGTGCCAGAGCCAAGAATTGTGTATCGACCGTCAACTTCAATTTGATTGTTGCTGCCGCGCGTCAGCGTGGTGGGTGGCGCGGGAGTTGTGGTGGCGGTCTGCGTTTGTTGCGGCGGTATGGACTGCGTAGATGCGGTGGTGGGTGTTGGCGGATTGATTTGTACCGCTTGCGGAGCTGGAGCGATTTTTGTTTCTATGGTGTCGTTGAGTGAAAATTCCGTGTTGGATTTATTTTGGCTACGCGGCCACAGAAGCGCGGCGGCTCCCGCAATGATGGCAATCACAAGAATGGATGAGAAAATTTTCATACAGATCGCGATTTATGGTTGGTCGTTGAAGAGATGCCGCAGAATGATGTCGGAAATATCTTGGCATGAAACGAAATCTTTTTCGGGGAGGAATACATTTTCCGCCAACACCACGGGCTCAAAGCCGGGCGCAAGTTGGGCGCGGCCATGCGTGCCTTTGACAAGCGACGCATTGAGTGGCGTAAGGTGCAGCGAGGCGCGAAAGCCTAGGGCGCGCGCGATTTTAAATTTGGCAACGTGTAGCGCCGGCAGCGTGATGGCGGGGTCGATGAGCAATTCGCACGGGTCGTAGCCGGGCTTCTTGTGAATGTCCACGCAGCGCGCGAAGTCCGGCGCGCGCGCGTCGTCAAGCCACCACGGATAGGCGAACCACGCGCCTGGTTGAGCCGTGACAACTAAGTCGCCGCTGCGTTGGTGATCTATTTGCAGCGCGGCTTGCGCGGCGCGATCAAGCACGCTTTCAACGCCAGGAAGCGCGGCGAGCACTTTGGCAACGCGTTGAATGTGCGACGCATGCGTTGGCGAAATTGATTCGACGTGTTGCACGCGCGACGCATGCGTTGGCGAATTTGATTGGGCATGAACGTGATCGTGTTGCGGCGTACCTGTGGTGTCGCGCACATACACATGCGCAATCTGATGGTCGCACACGGCGAAGGCCGGCGACATCATGGGCTCGAGCGCGTCGCGGCCAAGTTCATCGCGCACCGTAAGAAGTCCAGCTTCACGCAAGGCGCGATTCACATACACCGGCTGAGTTGCGGCTTCAATTCCATATTCACTCAGCACAATTGGACGCGCGTTGCGCGCGCGACATTCGTCAATCAAGCCGCCAACAATGCGATCCACTTCGCGAAGCTCTGCCGCAAGATTGGGTGAGTTGGGACCTTCGCGCTGCAACACGTAGTCAAGGTGCGGAATATAAATCAGCGTGAGCGCGGGATCGTGTTCGCGCATCACTTGAATCGCGGCGCGGGCGATCCAGTCGCTGCTGCGGATGCCGGCGCGCGGGCCCCAGAAATCAAACAGCGGAAACGCGCCAAGATTATTTTGCAGCGCGTCGCGCAACGCGGCGGGCTGCGTGGAAATGTCTGGAATTTTGCGGCCATCGTGGGTGTAGATGGGCCGCGGCGTGACCGTGAAGTCGCAGGTGGAATTCATGTTGAACCACCAAAATAAATTCGCCGTGGTGCATTGGCTGTTGCGCGCCTTTGCCTTGTCCCACACTTTTTCGCCGCGCACCAGCGCGTTTGATTGGCGCCACAAGCGCGCCTCGCCTTGCTCGCGGTCAAACCAACCGTTGGCGATCACGCCATGTTGACGCGGCGAAATACCAGTGAGCATGCTGGATTGAGAAGTGCATGTGACGGCGGGAAAATCTGGGCGCAGTGCGCGCGCTCCACCAAGAGAGCGCGCAAGTTCACGCAGGCGCGGCGTGTTCACGCCAATATGACGCGCGGAAAGTCCGACCACATTGATCACCACGGTGCGCGCGCAGCCAGAGGCGTGATTGGTTGAAGTGGCGGGAGGCATGTGTGTAAGAGTACGAAAACGCGGCCGAAGGTTTCAACTGCCAGCGATGCGCCGCTGCAAAAGCGTTGTGACAATAAAGCAACCGATGGCCGCGTACGCCAAGATGGGTTGATTCAATATGCACAAACTGGCGGCGTCGAGCAGTGAAAGCGCGGCGATCCAGTGCATCACGCCAATGTGGGTGGCGCGCGCGGAGGTGATGAGAGCGAGCCCGCGAAAAATGGCTACGCCCGCGAGCGTGATACATAACACATAGGTGAGCGCCATCAATTGCTCCATTGGATCTAGCGTGCGCGTGGCGATGGCACCCATTGGCGCGAGCGCGGCGATGCCCATGAACGCGGTGGCGATCATGGTGCGCATGGTTCGGCGTGGCCGCAAAGTTTGCTCGGGCGTGCGTTGAAGTTGCATTTCATTTCGCGCCGCCAATGAAATGGCAAATGTTGCAAGTCCCAGCGGCAAAGCGAAGAACATCAAGATATTCCATGCCGGCGCGTGGGCGGGCGAAAGCGATATCGCCACCACAATTGGAACAAGTGCGCGGCAGACGGCCATGAGAAACGGTCCAACAAATTTTGCTAGATGCAACATGTTGTATGCCAGCACCGCGCTGCCCAGCAACATGACCCACGGCAATACATCAAGTGAAACGATCGCACATATGGTCATGCCGGCCAACAAGAATGATGAGCCGATCAGCAGTGCGGCGCCCGCGGAAATCTGTCCCGCTGGAATGGGGCGCGTGGGGCGTTCTTGCGCGTCGACCACTTGATCAAAATAATCGTTGATGGCCATGCCGGCGATGTAGATCAACACAACGCCCACGGTGACGGCAATGAGATGCGTGGATTTTGGAAATGAACCGGGTTCGATAGCCGCCGCGCAAGAGGCGCCCACGAAGGCGTTGGTGATGACGGTGGGGGTGTTGGAAATGCGCAACAGTTTCATGAGCGCGCCAAAGCTGTTGCGCGCCGATGGGGCGGCTGGCGTTGCAAGGGATGGCGATGATGGATTGCTCATGCTGACATTTTGGCGCGGGTGATTGCGGATTGGTTTGTTCTGTTGTTCATTCTCTAGCATTCGCGCGCGTTGCGGTACAACATTTTCTAGATGACTCATCCAAGGTCGCTGGTGGTTTGCGCGGCCTGCGCGCAAGCTTGAGCGTAGCGAATTTCCTGCACAATTCCCGCGTCAATTTCATCTTGAGTGGACATGCGATCCAAATGCGGAAGTTGCGTCCATGCGTAGGTTTCAACTTCGATCAAGGGCGCGTTGGGCAAGCGCATGGCCGCTTCAAGCGTGCCCGTGATTGCGCTTGAAGTTGTTTCAAGTCCGTTGATCATGGCGTGATGAATGGGCACATGCCAATGACAGCGCCAGTGTTGATCGTTTGTGTTGGCGTTGGCGTCCACAAGAAAATTTGGAATGTCGTCCCACATGCGCCGCGCCGCGCCGAAGCCAGTCACCACTTGATGTAAGTAACGCGGCTCGTCAAACTGAGCGAGCGCGGCCAAGTCGTGCGCGGAATTTGTTCCCTTGATGGCGCTGGAAAGTTGAACGCGATTGATGGACACGCCCGCTTTTACGCACCGCTCAAAAAATTCATACGGCGGCTCGCCCATGACGGCGCCGTGGCATACATCAACGCACGCGCCGATATAGCGGCGCAGGTCAACCGATGCGCGGGTTGTTGCGGGAAGGCAATGCGAGAAAAATCCAACCAGTTCCTCGCTGGTCTCAATTGCGCAACCTGGCTCGGGCTCGATGTCGAGCGTGATGTGCAGGCCAGTGGATTGCTCAATTGCGTGCAGGCGCGAGGCGATTTGTTCAAGCGCGGTGGAGGCAATTCCAACCGAGGCGCCGCTGCCACTTGCGGAAAAATTTGCGCGCCAACCAAGTGGCAGCGTGCTGATACTGATGTGATCGGTGCCGTCGGCGACAAGCAGCGGTAAAAGTTCCGCCACCGCGAGCGTGTAGTGCGTGCGGCGTCCATCGGTCCAGTTGGGTTCATACACGGCTTGCTTCACGCGCTGCGCGTGGAAATTTCCATAGGGAAACGCGTTGATGGCAACGAATGAAATTCCAATTTCAGCGGCTTCGTCGCGCAGGCGAGTTGCCAAGCTAGGTTCAGCGGAGAGTTCTCGAATTGTTTCGGCGGAGAGCCACAGCGAAACCGCAAGCGTGCTTTGACCAAGGCCGCGCGCAACGCTTGCCATTGGTCCCGACAAAGATTCACGCAACTGCGCCACGTTTCGACCGGGGTGCACATTGGCGCAGTAGCCGATGGGTTTCATTTTTAAATTCGTGGAGACTTCAATGGAATCACGCCGCTGGTTTTTTATCCGCGGGTGGCGTGGGGGCGCTTGGCTCAGTGGTGGGCGAAAGTATTGTGTTGTCTACGGGTTTGATTTCGTCAGCTGGTTTTGCGATTGGTGATTTTTGAGCCAAGGCTTTTGCAAGTGGTTCATCGATGAATTTGGGATGCCCCACCCAAAGAATTTTTGCGCCTTTTCCCACTAGAAACGCGCAAGGAATTGACCTTTGCTTGGCCGCAATCATCCAGTCGCGCGCCATGCTCGCGTCAAAGTCAAACGCCACGCGGTAATTCATTTGATCGCCTTGACTTGTGGTAAATGATTGAACTTTCGCCAGCATGTTTTGTTTGATCACATTTGGATCGACTGGGTCTTGGGAATTTCCCCCAGAAGGTGTTTGCCTATCCGGTCTTTCAGATGCCGCAACTCCAATCACAACCAAATCATCGGGGTGTTCTTTTTGTATTTTTGTAAGGTGAGGTATGGATGTAAGACATGGGCCGCACCACGTGGCCCAAAATTCAATCACGTACACTTTTTCTGGATCGAAAGATTTTACTTCTTCGCCTTTCACCCATGTATCAACGGTGAGAGAAGGAGTGGGCATGGCCTCGCTCAGCGTTTGCGCTTGATGATTGGCGGCGGTGGCGTTGAATGAAATAAGAATTGAAAGAAGTGTGGCGAGCGGCATGGAAATCTCCTTGGGCAAATCGTAACAGCGCTTGCTTGTTGCACGAAGGCGCGATGACGGATGGATGGAATTCTTGGACTCACGGCGAACAGTGCGCTGAGGAAAACGCCTATATTTTTGCTGCATTCACGAGTTTTTGAATAATGCCAAGCCCGAGATTGGTATCGCTGGTGCGTTCGGGGTGCCATTGCACGCCTACATAGAAAGCGCGGTTGGCAAGGCGAATCGCCTCAAGCACGCCGTCATCGCTCAGCGCGAGTGTTTCAAACGGACCCGCGCTTGCAAGCGCTTGGTGATGGCTGCTGGTCACCGGACCAGAGCCAATGGAACCCGTGATGGGATGAATTTTATTTCCCACATGACGGTCGCCGTTTGGAATCACGTCGTGCAAATGTTGAATGAGTGGACAGCCGTGATGCACGCCCATGAGTTGCATGCCAAGGCAAATGCCAAGCACCGGAAGATTGGGTCGATCATCAAGCGCCGCGAGAAGGGCGAACTCGCCTTGTTGGCGTAGGGCGGGCATCAGGTCCGCTTTGTCGTGAAGATGTTGGCCGAATTGGCGCACGTCAATGTCGTCGCCGCCAGTGAGCAGAACGCCATCAAGCGCGTCGAGTGTTTCATCGGCCAGGTTGGTGTGGTGTGGAATTAAAAGTGGAACGCCTCCCGCATCCTTGACACTGTTGACATATGCGTTGTGCAAGATGTAAAAAGTCTTTCCATTTTCTTCTTTGACATTGCAGGAAATTCCAATGATTGGCCGCGGCATTGCCGTAGTTTACGCAGTTGGCTTGCGGGCGTGGCGGCGGGAAGTTGCCGCGGGTTGGATAATTTCAAGTGGTGGATTTATGAGCGCGCCTGAATATGCGCCGAGTGCGCCATTGAGCGCAATCTTGTGGCGGCAATGAACGCGCCAGCGAGCGCCGCGGTGCAAAGCCACCAGCCATTGGCCACGCTGTGCGACAAAACTTCGCGCTCAATAATTTGCAATTGAGAATTATTGGCGAGTTCGGCAATGGCAGCGTGATTTCCTTTGGACGCTTGTTGCAAAAGTTCGCGTGCTGCAGCGCGTTGTTCTTGTGGCAATACTTGCTGCACGCGTTGTTCAATTGCGCCATCATGCGACAACAGAATCGCGGAGCCCACCACGGCCACGCCAAGTGATCCGCCAATCTGACGCAGCGTTTGAACCAAGCCGCTCACTTGCCCGCGTTGCGCTGGCGGCACGCGGCTCATGGAATCAGTGTTCACCGGGCTCATGACAAATCCAATTCCTGTTCCAAGAATCAACATGCCCGTGGCCAACAGTGGATAGTTGGCCAACTCCGCCGCGATGGCTTGCAACGCCATGCCAATGACACACAAAAACGTGCCAATAATGGCTGGCTTGCGCACACCCACGCGGTCGTACAACCGGCCCGCGAAATGAATCACAATGATGATGGGCGCAAGCATTGGCAGTAGGCTGGCGCCGGCTTTGAGTGGATCAAAGAGCAAAACACTTTGCGCGTAAATGCTTCCGTAAATCACCAAGCCCGTCATTGCGAATTGAGTGGCGAACAAAATTGCGGCGTCGATTGCAATCGCGGGGTCGGCGAACAAGTTCACCGCCAACAACGGTGATGGATGTTTTTTTTCCCACCATACAAATATTGGCAGAAGAATTGATCCGATCAATAGCGCGCCGGTGATCGCTGGACTATTCCAACCGCGCTCGCTGCCTTCCATGAGACCCCACACGAAGAGTGGCAGACTTGTAAGAAGAAGTAGGGCGCCAACGAAATCATTTCCCCGCTTGGGGGCGCGCGCATCAACTGGCCGCGCGATCCATGTGAGCGCAATTGAAACAAGCGCGATGGGAATGTTCAGCCAAAAGTTCCATCGCCAGTTGGCGTACTGCGTGATGGCGCCGCCAATCACTGGGCCCGCCGCCAGAAAAAGCATTGGAATTCCCGCATAAACAGCCATGGCTTTGCCACGTTCGCCTGGCGCAAAACTGTTCACAACCAAACTGGCGCTGGCGGGTTGCATGATGGCCGCGCCAAGACCTTGCAAAACGCGCGCGGCGACAAGTTGTGCGCCGCTGTTGGCCAGCCCGCACCACACACTTGCAAGAGCGAACAGCGTCACACCCGCAAGAAAAACTGGAACCCGACCAAACGCGTCGGCCGCGCGTCCACCAACTGCAACAAAACTGGCAAGCACAAGCACATAAGCGTTGATAACCCACTGCAATTGAAGCGGCGTGATTGCAAGGTCAGTTTGAATAGCGGGCAACGCCACGCCCACCACTGTCGTGTCAAGAAGAATCATGCACAAACTTCCAGTCATTGCAAATAGCGTGAGCCACTTGCGCGGATTGATTGGATGAGAGTGTGCGAGCGTGTTCATGAAATAGTTGGTCGCGGCGCGTTCACGCTGAAGTTTTCACTTTGTGAAAGGAAGGCGCGCGGATTGTCAAAGCTGATTTTGTGAATATCCGCAGCGGTGTGGCCGCGCGCGCGCATGCTGACGACAGCCTTGGGAACAGCAAGCGGATCGCTGTGCCCCCAATCGCCCGCGGAATTGATCCAAATACGCTCTGTTCCGTGCATTTCCATGATGTCGATGGCGCGCGCCGCCGTGCACTTTGTATCGGGATACAGCGTCATGCCGGCCCACATTCCGCGATCAAGAACCATGCGCACGGTGTGCTCCTCAACATGGTCTACCAAAATGCGCGCGGGATTTATTTTTCCATGCGCGGCGATGGCGTCCAAGATAAGTCGAGTGCCCTTGAGTTTGTCCTCCAAGTGGGGCGTGTGGATCAGCACCAGCGAATTGTGTTGCGCGGCGATTTCCAAATGCTCCTCAAAGACAGCGAGTTCTGTTTTGCTGTTGCGGTTTAAACCAATCTCGCCAACACCAAGCACATTGGGCCGCGACAAGAACGCTGGAATCATGCTCATTACTTCGCGCGCAAATCCGTGGTCTTCCGCTTCTTTGGGGTTGATGCAAATCCACGCGTGGTGCGCAATGCCATATGCGGCGGCGCGGCGCGGTTCGCTTTCAGTGAGCTGGCGAAAATAATCTTGAAATCCGGCGGCGCTGCTGCGATCAAAGCCCGCCCAGAATGCGGGTTCGGTCACGGCCACGCAACCCGCGGCGGCCATGCGCGCGTAGTCGTCCGTGGTACGGCTCACCATGTGAATGTGGGGGTCTATATACATAAAGAGGAGAGTTGATTTGCGAGAAGTTGTGTATGTGATGCTTGTGACGGCACGTGCGCGCGTAAGATTTGTACTGAAATTTTTAGAACTAGCGTGGCAAGTGCGCTCCACGCGCGGCCTTGCCATCGGCGTGTGCAACTGGTTGTGTGCTTGGATCGCTCCAAGAATTGAGAATGCGCTCGGCGCGCGCGGGCGAAGCATCAAGCGCAATTACAAGCGCGGCGCGAATTGCGTCAACGCGAAAGTCCGTCATGACATTGGTCGCGGGCGCGCGGTCCAGTCGATCAAGAAATGCGGCGACATCAAGAACTTTTGCGCGTGCTTCAATGAAGCCAAGGTCGATCAATGTCTTGCGATCCAGTGGCGGCTTGCCGGTGGGCGTGGTCATGAGGCAAGTGTACGAAGAGTGGTGACAGCTTTGCGGAAATCTTCCGCCTTGATTCGCGTGACTTCACGGCTTGCGCCAATTGACGTGAGCAGTGGAATAGCGAAATTTCCGCCTAAATGTCGGCGAAATTGCTCTAGGCCCGCGAAGAGTTCCTCGCCCGCTTCAAGCAATGGATGCCAAATTGGAAGTTGCAGCGAGCGAAGCAGTTGAATGATGCGCGTTGCCACCGACGCGTCGAGTAAACGCATTTCAACCGCCAGGAAAGCGTCTAGCGCAATGCCAATGCTGACGGCTTGGCCGTGCGGTACCGCGAAATGGCTCAGCGCCTCCAGACGGTGCGCGCTCCAGTGGCCGTGATCAAGAGGACGCGCGGAGCCAACTTCAAATGGATCACCGCCGCGCAAAATATGTTCACGGTGAAGCCACGCGCTGCGGCGCAGAATGGGCGAAGCAATTTTTAAATCGCGCGAGGTGATGCCCATGGCGTGCGATTCAAGTTGCTCAAACAGATGAGGATCTTTCAGCAGCGCGATCTTCACAACTTCACTGAAGCCGCCAAGCCAATGTTCGATTGGCAGCGTCGAAAGAAAATGCTCGTCGCACAAAACGGCCCACGGCGCCGCGAAGCAACCCAGAGCATTTTTCTGTTCGAACATGTTCACTCCGCATTTCACGCCCATGGCGGAATCATCTTGAGCAAGCGTGGTGGTTGGAATGCGAATCATGCGCACGCCGCGGTGGGCAATTGCAGCGCCAAAACCAACGGCGTCAAGCACGGCGCCGCCACCAATGGCAATCACGGCGCCATGGCGACTTACGCCATGATCAAAACATATTTTCGCCACACGCTCCGTGTACTTCAAGCCTTCTTTGCATGTTTCGCCCCCAGGAATTATTTCGACATGCGCCAATGATGGCGATGTTGCCGAGGCAGTGCGGTGTTGTTCGTGTGAAGTTGTTTCTTCATGCGAGGGGTGCAACGCGGCGAACGCGCCCATAAGTTGAGGCGCAAGTTCGGGCCAACTTTGGGCCACTCCAGAATCAATGAACGCCACGCAATGGCCATGCACCTGCGCAAGAGCGGCCTCAAACGCCGCGTTGCCGGGTGCCAGCACGTGATTGCTCCACCACACGCGATGCTGAAATACGACGTCGCACGGCGTAGACCAAGCCGAATCCAATTGTGTATTTACATTTGGATTTTTATCTGCATCATGCGGGGGCGCGTTCATAAGTTGTAAGAGTAGGTTTGAAAATAGCCTTGAGCCGCCGTGCGATTTGGATTTATAAATATTGTATGAAGGAGCTTTGTGCACCAAACAACTGGCGTTAAATAGCGCACAATGCCGCCATGATCAACGCGATTCTTATATCGATTTGCGCCATGAATGCTGGAGCGCCGCCGGAATCGACCGCCACTCAGAGTGTCGCTGCCCCCGCATCCGCGCCTGTTGTGTCAACGGACTCGCCGCCACCAACCGCGCCCACTTCATCGGCAGCCGTGTCCGACTGCATGTTGAGTTTGCGGAACATCAGTCGATTTAAAACTGATTGGTGGAACATGTCTGGCGCGGAAATTCCCGCGTATGACCCTGTGAATAAAAGATTGTGGTTCACCAACAACGCGGAAGGATTGGAATGCATCAGTATTGTCGATCCAACCAAGCCCGAGCAATTTAAAACCATTCGGCAATACGGACTCAACAGCGTTGCGGTGAGCGGCAATACGATTGCGATTGCAAGCCAGCCACGAAGCAAGGATGCGCGTGGCTCGGTGACTTTTTTTGATCTCGACGGAAATAAAATTTCCAAAGTGGAAGTTGGTTTCAATCCCGACATGATTAAATTTACGCACGATGGCAAGCGAGTGCTTGTTGTCAATGAAGGCGAGGCGCCCATCGACGGTCACATCGATCCTGTTGGTTCGATTGGAGTTGTGGATATTTCTGGCGGTGCAGACAAGCCTGTTTTTCGCGATTGCGGCTTTGACGCGTTTGAAAATCAGAAGGCGGATTTGGCCAAGCGAGGTATGCACATGGTCACGCCAAACGCAGGGTTTTCCCAGGAAATTGAGCCTGAATACATGGCGATTGCAGGCGACGACACCAAGGCCTACGCCACGCTGCAAGAAAATAATGCCATCGCGGTGATTGATCTTGCGCCTGGGCATGAGCGGGTGGAACGTATCGAACCGCTGGGGTTTAAAAATTTTATGAAGCCCGGTTGCGGGCTTGACGCCAGCGATAAAGATGGCGCGAATCGCATTCAAAATCTTCCAGTGTTTGGCTTGTACCAACCAGATGGTGTGGCATGTTTTGAAAGTGATGGCGCGCGTTATTTAGTCACGGCCAATGAGGGAGAGGACCGCGAGCGCGATGATTTTACGGAGGCGGTGCAATTTGGAAAATTGAAGAACGCGCAAAGCAAGGGCGGTAAAAAAAGTTCCGCCATTGATGAGGAATCTTTCGCCAAGCAGCTTGGCGCGGACAACACAATGCGCGTACAAGATTTGTCGAAGCCAGAAAATATGGGTCGCTTGAAAGTAAGTTCGTTGCGTGGCGACGACGATGGCGACGGCGACTTTGATCGTGTGTTCTGTTTTGGAGGCCGTTCCGTGAGCATTTGGAAAGTTTCAGCGGATGGTTCTATCGCGCAAGCCTGGGATTCCGGCGATGAAATTGAGCGCGTGATTTCGCTGCAAATGCCCAAGGCTTTCAATATGGACAGCGTGAAAAGTCCAAGCCGCGACGCGCGCAGCAATTCCAAAGGTCCCGAGCCCGAGACGCCAATTGTGGCCACGATCAATGGTGTGCGAATTCTGTTTTGCGTGCTTGAGCGCGCTGGTGGAATTATGTCGTGGAATATTTCCGATCCGTCACATCCAAAGTTTTTGGCGTATGTGAATCCGCGCGATCCGAATGTTGATTTGGACATTGACACGGACAAAGATGGCAAGCCCGACAACGCACTGGAGGCTGGCGACATCGCCCCCGAGGGAATTTTATATATCGCGCCAGAGCAAAGCCCAAATGGCAAGCCTTTACTTGTTGTTTGCAATGAAGGCAGCGGCAATGTCACGATTTATGAAATTGAAGTTACGCGCCCGCAGTAATGGCTTTCGAATTTCTGGCAACTGTTTTGGGAATCTCTGAAAGGTGATTCGTAAATTTTATGTGGGACTATTTTTTAAAGCTCTCAGCACATTCATTTCAATTCATGAAATGCCCGCTTCGCAAACAAGCGTTCGCTGCGCTATCGTGAACGAATGAAATTTATTCCTTATGCATTGTGCATTGGCGCGCTTCTGATTGCCTCCAAACATTCCCACGCTCAAAACGCTTCAGAAACTGCAAATCACTCGCATAATCAAGCAACTTCTACCGCCGTGAGTGATGCGCCAAAGACAGATCCACTGCGTGATGCGGGCGTTGTGCAAACCGAGCGTGTGGCGGCGCTTTCTGCGATCGCAAAGAGCGCTTCCATCTCCATAGCCGCGGCAACCCTGTCGGAAATTGAAGCGTGCGACGCGTGCCTTGCTCGCAATGATCTTGCCACCATTCTTGCGGTTCAACCCGCCGCGGATTTAAAGGCGCTTGCACCAACTCTTGTGAGCAAGGCTATTGAATCCGCAAAAGATTCCACCAAAGATGCCGCAAATACATCTGCGAGTCGCTTTGTGAAAGCCGCATGCGTGCGCGCCATCTTCGCGCTTCCAGAAAACGAGCGACCCATCGAGGCCGCGGCTTGGAAGCCAGTCACATTGAAGACCACAGCCGTGCCGGGAAAAATGTCGTGGGATCCAAAAGAATTCATCGTGTCTCCAAATTCAATCGTTGCGATAGAAATGAGCAACCCAGATTCCATGCAGCACAACATGTTGGTGTGTAGCCCAGGTTCGCTGAGTGAAATTGGCGTGGCCGCCGACAAGCTTGGCGAGGGCGCTATTGGAAAGCAGCGCCAATATGTTCCCGATTCGCCAAAAGTGCTTGAAATCATGGGCCTTACCGCGCCAAACGCCACCGGCGTGTTGTGGTTCATTGCGCCTGCCAAGACCGGCACATATCCGTTGGTCTGCACTTACCCCGGACATTGGCGCATGATGAATGGCAAACTGAAAGTGCAGTGACCATTGTTGGCGCTTGGTTTGGCGCGCGCCTTTGGTTCACAAGAATTGAACGCGGCTATGATTTCAAATGCAGTCGCGCGCAATGCTTTGTGAGCCAGCATGAAGATGCATGTTCACAAGCACACATGCAAATTGTGAATCAACGCATCACCAAAAAACTTGCTTGCCATTTTCAACCGTGAATGGTCGCTCAAGTTTTTTGCCGTCGGGAGTGGTGAGCCACAACAATTCATTCGCGGGCACATGGGCAAACGCCACCGCGCTGCCATCTTCTGGCGCCGCAGCTTTGCCAACTTCTTTCCAAGCACCATCACTCCACGCATGCAATGTGTATTCAGTGCCAGCTTTCACTGGCAATCGAGGCCGCGTGACCAATGTGTCGTGATCTGGCGTGTCGGGTCGAACCGCGGCAATTTCAATCTCAATTTCTTTTTTCTCAGCTGGCGCCGCGGCGCCATCAAGCCATGAATGCTCGCTCTTATCCCGCACAAGAACTGGCGGACCCGCGGGCTTCACTTTGCCGTCAACAAAATATGCGGGCAAAGCCAGGACATTGGCGCGCAATTTGGTGAAGCGCACCTTGCCATCTTTATCAACTTGAGTCCACGCAAGAGGCGTCCAGTCGCCACCATTGAACACGCACAAATACGCAAAGCGATGTCCCGACGGCGCGGCTTCAAGCGTGCGGTCAAGTTCAACCGTGTCGCCATATTGCTCCGTCACGTCGGAATATGTGTCGCCGCGAAGCCAACCTGGCGCGGCGGGTTCATCCTTGGCGCGAGCGCTGCCAAGCGAATCTGGTTGCGGTGAAAAATTCTTTCGATATACCTTGAGCGTGCGATTAAAAAGTCCGGTGGAACCTTTTCCATTTCCATCAAGCAATACATCCCAAGTGTGATTGTTGTCGCGGTCGGCCCACGCGGGAACGTAATCACTGGCCGCCGCAACGCCCGCCGCATGCAGCGCGTACGTGGTGACATTGCTGATGTCCTCGCAGCGACCAGCTTTGGTTTGACACAACTCGCTCCATCCTTGGTCTTGCGGATGCATGTAATAAATATCCTTGAACGCAACCCAAGCAGTGGCCGCACTCATGGCGCTTTGCCCCACACTTTGGGGCGGAGAATTTTCGCTGATCCAATGTTCACGCAGGGGTTCCAAGCGCGCCAGTACATCGCCGCGCCAAGAGCAAAGCGGCTCATTGGTGCCACGATATGGAAGTATGCGCTCGCAATATGTTTGGAATGAAATATTTTTGCACCAAGGATTTGTGCGCCATGCGTTCAGGCTCAGGTCAAGATTTGTGGTGAGAAAATCCGCCTGCGCCACGCTGAGATCCTCGATGAATTGCGTTACTTTGAAATCCAATTCGCCATGTTCCTTTTCCAATTGAGCCAAGATGGCTTGCGCCGCGGCCAAGTTTTCACAAGACACCGCGTCAAATGGAATCGGCTTCAGGTCCTTGGTCACAAGTTCGTAGCGTGCAAAACCTTGACCAGCCATATTTGCCACAAGCCAACGCGCCGCCGCCAACTTCTCGTCGTCTTTACTTTGGGCGGCGTCGTTTAGAAAGCGCTCAATTTGCCATTGATTTTTGCCCGCCTTGAGAAGCGACTCGTTGATCTTGTCATTGGTCACCGCGATCGCGGCCGGTGGCGGCGGCATAAGCAGTGTTGTTTTCCACGCGCTTTGACAACCAGCAAGCGCCGCGATCGCGCACAGTTGAAAGGTCTGTCGGAGGCGAAGGCTCATGAATCCATCGTAAACAGAAGTCCAAGGGTAATAAAAGCAATTTCATGGGGCAATCTCGAATTTTTTAAAATATTTTTTCTTTTCATTTCCTTCAATAATTTTAAAACATATATTTTTATTCCTTTTTATTTTTCAATATTTAATTCTTTGCAACTTTTTCTTGCCAATCCATAAAAATACATTTTTATGGCATGGGATTAGTATTTGTGCATGCCAAAGCGTTGCCGCAAATTTGAAATAGTTTTTTGCGCTCATTTTTATTATGAGTGGGCTTGATCGAAATGATCGACTTCACCCCAAAAGATTTGCCGCAACAATGGCGTTGCTGGCCGGCGCGCGAAAGGCCACTCGCGGGCTTGTTGGCGTGCGCGCTGATCCTACTTTTGGCCTGGTCCGTGTTGCTCGCCACGGGCGATTGGATGTGGGGCACGCTCACTTTGATGGGCATGTTTATGGCTCTGATTGGCTTCTTTTTACCAACGGATGTTTTGCTGAGCAGCGATAAAATTATTGTGCGCGAACCACTGCGTGTGCGCAGCATGCGTTGGGATTCCATCCAACTTTGCAAGGATGGCGGCGACGCGTTGTTGTTCATTCAGCAATCCGCGCGGAGATCGCGGCATGGTCGCATGCAAGCGCCTCTTGGCCGTGGCGATCTTGCGCACAAGCGCAAGCGCGCTATCGAGGATTTGTGGCAGCGATTCAAATTGATTCAGTCCCATGCGGATCAATCCATTTAGTCGCACAAGCATGCGCGGCGTTCCCACAAAAATCTATTCAAGGTGTAGATGTGGTGGGGCGGGTAAAGTTTCTCCATGAGTGATGGTCCACATGACAAGACTTTAATCAAGGCTTCAAACAAGACTTCAATAAAGGCTTCAATGTCATGGCGCGAAAAATTCCGCCATGCCTTTGCGGTGGACGCGCCAGGACCCGCCGAGCCCACTGATTCACAGCGTGTGGTTGTTGAAATGTTGCTTGGCAAAATTGTGGAGCGTGGCATGGCGCAACCAGCCGGAATTTTTCTGGAAAGTTGGCGACCGCTTGGCGTGTTGACTGGTCAAGGCATGCAAGCGTTGTCGCCGTTCGCTGGAATTCTCCTTGACCCAAACGCGTGGAAAGAAGTGGCGGATTATTTGGATAAGCGCGGCGCGATTGCATGGATGTTGCAGCGCATGGACGAATTGGAAACACAACGCGAAGACAAGTTGCGCGCGAATAAGAACACTGAGCGACCACATGCGCCGCCAAAGTGAAACAAGTGTGAAACAAGCGTGAAACAAAAAATGATCCTTTTTTCCGCTAGTGAAACTGCATTTACACTTGAACACAGGTGCAAGCGCCACCTTCGTGCGTGTAGGCTTGCCAAATCATCATGAGCGGCGCCGCAAACACATTAAATAAAGACACTCTTGAAATTGTGGTTGCCACCGATTGCGGCAGTACCACCACCAAGGCCATCATGTTGGAAAAAAAAGATGGACACTGGCGCCAAACTTTTCGTGGCGAAGCGCCAACCACTGTGGAAGAACCCCTGGCCGACGTGACTATGGGCGTCACCAACGCCGTGATGGAATTGCAAGAACTTTCTGGCCGCCGCCTGATTGATGACGATGGAAAAATAATTCGCCGCACTTCGCGCAGCGATCCAATTGGTTGCGACGCGTATGTCAGCACATCAAGCGCGGGTGGCGGTTTGCAAATGATGGTGGCTGGCGTGGTGAAAGAAATGACCGCTGAAAGTGCCAAGCGCGCGGCGTTGGGCGCGGGCGCGATTGTGATGGACACCATCGCGGGCAATGATCGGCGCAAACCGCATGAGCAAATTCAACGCATCCGTGAATTGCGCCCCGACATGGTGTTGATTTCCGGCGGAACTGACGGCGGCGATCAGCGCAAGGTTGTTGAAATCGCCGAGTTGATCGCGCCCGCCAAGCCGCGCCCGCGTTTTGGCGGCGAGTATCAATTGCCGCTTATTTATGCTGGAAATCGCGAAGCCGTGGCAGCCATTCGCAAAGTGTTTGACGCGCCTGGCTTTGATTTGTCTGTTGTGGAAAATTTGCGCCCAACGCTAGAGCGCGAAAATCTTGGTCCAGCGCGTGAGAAAATTCACGATGTGTTTCTAGAGCACGTTATGGCGCACGCGCCTGGCTACGACCGTCTGATCAGTTGGTCCGACGCGCCCATCATGCCAACGCCTGGCGCCGTGGGCGACATTCTGCAGGACATTGCAAAGCGCCGCGGCATCAACGCGGTGTGTGTTGACATTGGCGGCGCAACCACGGACGTGTTCAGCGTGTACGACGGGGTGTTCAATCGCACGGTCAGCGCGAATTTGGGAATGAGTTATTCCATTTCAAATGTTTGCGCCGAGGCCGGCATGGACAACGTGTTGCGTTGGGTGCACGTGGACATGGATGAGCGCGAACTACGCAACCGCGTGAAAAATAAAATGGTGCGACCAACCACGATTCCGCAAACGCTTGAGGCGCTCATCTTTGAGCAAGCCGTTGCGCGCGAGGCGCTTCGACTTGCGTTTGTGCAGCATCGATCTTTCGCCACAAATCTAAAAGGCGTGCAACAGCAGCGCACGGTGGGCGATGTATTTACGCAGCAAGACGCGAGTGCCAGCCTTGTTGACCGTATGCGCATGGATTTGCTGGTGGCTTCTGGCGGCGTGCTTAGTCACGCGCCGCGCCTGGAGCAAACCGCCGCGATGTTGCTGGATAGTTTCGAGCCCGAAGGTTTCACCGAATTGGCCAAGGACAGCATTTTCATGATGCCGCACTTGGGCGTGTTCGCAAGTGTTCATTCGCAGGCCGCGCTTGAAGTTGTGGAGAAGGATTGCTTGATCGTGTTGGGTAGCGCGGTCAGTGCCAAGGGACAAGGGAAAATGTCCAAGCCGTGCTTTACGTGGTCCATGAAGATCACAAAAGCAGGCGATGCACAGCAGGGGAATGCGGCGCACAATTCTGTTGGCGGCAATGCAATGGCGCAACATAAAGATGCCGACGCAAGCGGAACATTGTTGTGCGGCGACATTGCGCAAGTCGCGCTTTCACCAGGCGCGGAGGCGGAGATAGAAGTTCGCCCCGAACGCGGATTTGATTTTGGCGCGGGTTCAGGCAAACCCGTCACGCGCAAAGTTCGCGGCGGTCCGCTTGGCGTGATCTTTGACGCGCGCGGAAGGCCGCTTGCTTTGCCCACCGATTTGGCCGAGCGCCGCGCATGCTTGAACAAATGGATCAAAGCTTTGCGCGTGTATGGGTAAATCAGTGGCATTGAACCTGTAAATCTGCGGGTAAAAAAGAAGACGGTCACCAGAATGAAACGGTGACCGCCTTCGTCAATTCCAAATTGTAAACAACATCAATTTGCCAAGCGAACATCTTCCATGTCAAGCCAGCCATCATTGTTGAGATCGGCGCCGATTAAATCGGTTAGGCCGCGATTAACAAGTTCAGCCACAGAGATCGCGCTGATCGGATCGGGTGGGCCCATGAACGAAGTACCGCAACCGGTCTCGCCCCGAAGGCCAAAGTTGGCAATGATGATGTTGCCGTCCACTGCGTTGATCACGCTGTTGCCATCTAAGTCCGCGTTTGGATTGCCCACGATGTAGGCGCCCCAATCTAGAACGTCGATGACTTCGTCGTCGATCAAATCACCAGCGACAAGTGTTGCGGTGGATGACCAAATCAAACCCGCATCACTCGTAGTTGCAACGCGTCGCAGAGAACGACCTTGCTCCTCAATAGCAACGCAGTCGTAGTTGTCGACCGCGAGATCAGTGAGCGAGATGGTTCCAGCACCATTCACAAGCGTGATAGGTTGCGACGCCTTGAGCGTGTAACCGTTGGCGCCGTGAATGTTCAGCGTGAGAAGTCGCGCGCTATTTGCCGCGTAACTACCGCTGTTGGTGTAGGACACCCCGAACGTGCCGGTGTTGTAGTTGTTCACAGTCACGGAGGTTATTGCACGCGTTACGTTGCCGCACGGATCAGTGGCGGACCAAGTCACAGTTGTTTCTCCAACAGGGAACGCCGCGCCTAAAGACGCGCCGTCACTGCGTGAAGAACTTGCCGTCAGACCAGGCGCGCACGCATCAGTTGCGGTTGGCGCAGTCAGCGCAACATTGGCAAATGAGCCCATGCCAGCTTCCGCTTGAACCGTGAAATTCGCGGGCACATTGCTCAGCACTGGCGCGCCGTCGTCAACAACAAAGCCGGCGGACGCCAACAGGGTGGGTACTGTTGCTCCACCATAACCATCCGTAAATTCAGTTTCCATTGGCCCAAATGTGAAGAAATCAACTTCGTTGCCGGTGCCACTACATGAACCACCGATCACGGTGAATTGAATACGCGAGACCACGGCTGAAGCCGCCGTAGTGCCAGTACCGCCCGCTGTTGTGGACGCCAAAATCATGATGGTGCCAGATTGTTCGTTCAAAGCGTACGCGGTGGTATATGGAGCGTCTCCGGGCAACACTGTCGCAAAACTCAACTTGGAAACATCCCAAGTCAACAGCAGTTGTCCAGCGACCACATTGTTCAACACGCCGCTTAAGGTTGCATCAACGGTCACTGTGCTTCCAACCGTATTGCAATCAGCCGCGTTGGTTGTCAGCCGAAGCACTGGAAATGGATCACACGAATCTGGAACGCCGTTTCCGTTTTGATCCACCGCGGAGCCGTCAGCAAGTTCGCATGAATCGGGAATGCCGTTATCGTTGCAGTCTGGTAGCGGCGCAATTACTCCCACATCAGTTGAGATTCCGTCGATCACCCAGAAGTTCCCTGAGTCATGAACCACAACTGAAGCGATTCGTTTGCCTGCAGGCGCTTCGACACGAAGAGTGCCAGGTCCTGAGTAATTCCCTTCATTTAATCGACGATTTGCGGGCTTTACATCGATGTCAATTTGTGCCCCATCTGAGTCGTATGCGATAAGGTAGAGATTTGATCCCGCGCAATACCTAAGCTGGAAGAAGCTTGCACCGTTGCCAAGAAGGCGAATAGTCCCCGAACCACCATAAGGGTCTTGGGGGTAGCACCAAACTTGCCCACAGAGCCAATAATTTGGGTAATTTGTAGCGAGGCCTGTCGCGGTCTCAGTCTCGCAGTCCCAACCAACAGCATTCCAATCCCCTTTAGTGACATCGTTGGCTGTCCACTTGCTGCCATTAGGACTAGTCTCGAAGACCAACCCCGGGTACTGGTTAGTGATGACAGTTTTATTAACCCCGCGAAACTCCTCAAAAGAAATAGAGGTAATAGTTTGCTGTCCAGACAAGTCGCATGAATCTGGAATGTGGTTGTTGTTGCAATCCTTCGCAAAGCCGCTGTCAATATCACATAAATCGGGAATACCATTGCCGTTGCAATCTTGAGCAGTTCCATTGTTGATGTCGGTTGCATCGGCAATGCCGTTGTTGTTGCAATCAGTCATAATCTGCACAACCACCTGATCCATACCCCAACGCGCAGCATCGCCCGAGATCAAAATGGAACGCACAGTGGGGTCTATGGGTTGCGAAAAGTTTGTCCACACGTTGTATGGACCCACAGTGCCGGGTAAATTTTTCGCCAGCGTATAAGTACTCAGAGCGGTACCAGAACCGTCAACGGAACTGAACGTTCGAACAGTGAGCTTGACTGCGCAGGTGTAGGAAAATGCGAAGTTGGTTCCTGTAATATTTTGTAGTGAGACTAAAATCGAGCCAGTATTGGTGTATGCAATTCCAGGATTTGGCTCGTTCGCGCCAAAATATGCATTGAGCACTCTTGCGTCGAAATATCCAATGTGAATGTTGGGTTTGACTACGCCCGTCAAACTTGCGCCGCCGGCGTAAGCATTATGAATCACATCATTTTGCGCGAAGCCACTGAAATCGCAAGTGGCTGTTCCAGCTGTCGACACTTCGCCCGAAGTGGTTCCAGTTGTCGTGTCACCCGTGGTAGCGCTTCCTTCGTCCGCATTGCGCGCCGTGGTGTTATTACTGGCGCTCACGTTGACAGTCATTTTTGTTTTTATATATCGAAGGTCAGCGATGCCGCCTTTAATTGGAGGAGCTTCGCCGCCAGCCTGCGCGGACATAATTGCGAGAGTGAAAACTGTAAATGCCGCCACGAAGCCCATCTTGAGTGTGTTGTTCATCGCATTTCCTGTATTGAATTTTTTACAAAATTTCATCCCGAAAGCCACCACTAGTTCGTAAGGAAAACTCTCACGCAACTTCCGCTGAACCCAAATATGCGCGCAAAAGATAATCCTCTGCTGCACGTCAGGTCTGATACTTCGCTTTACTAAATTGTTAGGGTAAACCGCCGAAAAATAACCCTAATTTCCATAACTCTAGATGAATACCTAATAAATGCAAATTTTAGTATTGATTTTATTCATTTAAAATATAAATCAACAAACACTAAATTGGTAAGAATGCATCGCGTCGATGACGCAATTATGACTCAATGCACTTCATAACCCCATAAGCCGCAGCAGTTAATGCCCTGATACCTTCAAGCCATGGCTAAGGCATACACACCAGGTCTCCGCGTGAGCGCCCGTTGCATCTATCGCACGCGCCGCGCTTTGCCAACGGCGGGCAAGGTTCAAGTGGCTTTAGGCGACCGCGTGCAAGGCGCAACCGTGATCGCATTCACGCATTTGGATGGCGATATCACGCCAATGAAAGTGGCGAGTTTGCTTGCGTGTCCGCCAAAAGATTTGCCTGCATTGATGTTGAAAAAAGTTGGCGAGGCTGTGACCGCTGGCGAAGTGATCGCGCGCAGCAAAGGCGTGTTTGGCATGATGAAGACAGAAGTGAAAGCCACTGGCACCGGCACTATTGAAAGCGTGAGCGATTCCAGTGGCATGGTTTTTTTGCGCGGCGCTCCGCAACCGATTGAAATTTTGGCGCACGTGCCTGGGCGCGTTGTTGAAGTGTTGCCGAGTGAAGGCGCCGTGATCGAAGCCAGCGCCGCGCTTGTGCAAGGAATTTTTGGAGTGGGCGGCGAGGCGCGCGGACCGATTGCGCTGGCGTGTCGCGCGGCGGACGAGGAGTTGCACGAAGATTTGATTCGCCCCGAGATGAAAGCTTGCGTTGTGATTGGCGGCGCGCGCATGACGGCGACTGCAATCGCCAAGGCGAAATCACTTGGCGTGGCGGCGATTGTTTCTGGCGGCATGGATGACGCCGACCTGCGCGACTTTCTTGGTTACGACTTGGGCGTGGCCATCACTGGCAGCGAGAAGTGCGGGCTCACGCTGATCTTGACCGAGGGTTTCGGCGAAATCGCCATGGCGCGTCGCACATTTGATTTGCTCGCGGGCCATCAAGGGCGCGAGTGCAGCGTGAATGGCGCAACGCAAATTCGCGCTGGCGTGATGCGGCCAGAAATTGTTGTGCCACTTGATGACGCCACTACTTCAGCAATTGAAAATGCGCAGGATTCCGGCGGGGAATTGGCTGCTGGAGTGGTGGTGCGGATTATTCGAGATCCACATTTTGGTTTGATCGGCGCCATTACAGCTCTGCCCGAAAAGCCAGCGATGCTTGACTCCGGCGGCAAGGCGCGCGTGTTGGAAGTTGCGCTTGAGCGTGGCGGCGTTGTGACCGTACCACGCGCCAATGTTGAACGCATCGCCACATAAAATATTGGTTACATTGTCAGTATGCGCATCACGCACAAGATCCCACGCAGGATCGTTACGAATCAATCGTGCAAGCGCGTTGCCGCCTTTGTATTTATGTTGATGTGTTACGCTGGTGCGTTCGCATTTGAAACTCGCGGCGATGGCAGCGTGCCAATAGCGCCAACCGCGCGAATTGTTGTCGCGCAAAATACAAGCACGCCGCCGCAGGAGTCCGCCACATCGACGCCAGTTGCAGTCAGCGCAACGCCCGCGCGCCCTTTGTTTAACAGCGAAAAAACCGCGCTTTTACTTTGGATTGTGTTCATTGGCGCCGCCGTTACCGTGTCAGTGTGGCTGGCCAAAAGTGGTCGACCCATTCGTATTCGCCGCATTGCCGCGCTTGAAGCCGTGGACAACGCCGTGGGCCGCGCCACGGAAATGGGTCGATCTATTTTGTTCGTGCCCGGCATTCAAGATATGGACAACATTCAAACGGTCGCCGGCTTGACCATGCTTGGCCGCGTTGCAAAGACCGCCGCCGAATATGACGCAACCATTGAAGTGCCCACGTGCCGCTCGCTTGTCATGGAAGCCGCGCGCGACACGGTGCGCGCCAGTTATCTTTCCGCTGGTCGCGCCGACGGTTTCTCCGCCGACCGCATCACCTACATCACCGACGATCAATTTGGATATGTGGCGCACGTGGTCGGCTCCATGGTGCGCGAGAAGCCCGCGACTTGTTTTTACATGGGCTGCTTCTTTGCGGAGAGTTTAATTTTTGCCGAAACTGGCAACGCCATTGGCGCAATTCAAATCGCCGGCACCGCGGAAAGCAGCCAGCTTCCATTCTTTGTCGCGGCCTGCGACTACACATTGATCGGCGAGGAATTTTTCGCGGCCAGCGCTTATTTAAGCGGCGAGCCTGCGCAACTTGGAACTTTGCGCGGCCAAGATGTTGGCAAATTCGCCGTGGGCGTGTTGATCGTATTGGGTGCGCTAGCGTCCACCATTCTTATCGTGACACCCAATTCCGCGCCCGTTGTCTGGTTTTTTGACATCTTGCAGAAAGTGTTGGGTGGCTAACACATGAAGCGCATCATTCCAATGTGGATCGCAATCATTGGCGGCTTCGCCATGATGCTGAGTTCATTTGTTCCGCTGGCTGAGAGCGCGGGCGAAATGTTCGCGGATGTTTTCAACGTGGTCGCGGCGATCGCGTTTGTGCTTGGCGCCGGAAGTTTGGCCAAGCAACATTTGGAAAAACTCAGCAGGCGCGACGCGGGTTGGGGATACAGCATCATCACGCTTGGAAGTTTTTTGATCACGCTATTCATTGGCTTGTTGAAGATTGGTATTCATCCCAATCCAAGTTTTCCCCAAGCGGCCTACAGCGGTAGCAATGATGCCGAGGGCTCCGCGTGGAGTTGGATTTATGAATACATGATCACGCCGCTCACCAGCACCATGTTTGCGTTGTTGGCGTTCTTTGTGGCCAGCGCCGCGTTCCGCGCGTTTCGCGCCAAGAACACCGAAGCCATTTTGCTTTTGGTCACGGCGTTCATTGTGTTGCTCGGTCGCACATTTGCGGGCGTAGTGCTGACGGGTTGGTTTCCTGATTGGGCGTCGGGTTTGCGTTTGGAAAATCTCAGCATCTATGTCATGCAAGTGTTCAATACCGCGGGTAATCGCGCCATCATGATTGGAATTGCGCTGGGCGTTGCGGCCACGGGCTTGCGAATTCTTTTCGGCATTGATCGCAGTTGGCTTGGCGGGGGTGACGCGTGAGTGGTGGAAATGTCAACAGTACAAACGCGTCGGCGCGTCCGTGGTTTGAGCGGCTGGATCGCGTTGACCGCCGCTGGATTTTCCTGCTTATGTTCCTTGCCGTGTCGGGACCCATTTTGTGGATTGGCGTGACTGGAAAAACTTTGCCCGAGGCGCCAACGCTTGCCGCGCGCGCGGTCTTTCAAGAGATCAATCAATTGCCAGCGCGCAGTTTGGTGCTGATTTCATTTGATTACGATCCAGCCAGCGCCGGCGAGTTGCAGCCTATGGCGACTAGTTTGGTGCGCCAGTGCGCCGCCAAAAATCTTCGTATGGTGTTCATCGCGCTCTGGCCACTGGGTAGTCAAGTGGCGCAGCAAACTATTCAAGATGTAATTCGCGATGATTATCCTGCGCTAAAAGAGGGCGATGATTTTGTGAACATGGGCTATCAAGCGGGCAACGAGGCCGTGATGAAATTGTTGCTCACGGATTTTGCAAAAGCGTTTCCAAAAGATTCGCGCGGCGAGGCCACCAGCAATATTCCAATATTGAAGGACGTGAAAATGGTTTCGCAGTTTCCACTGCTCATCAGCGTCAGCGCTGGCTATCCGGGCAGCAAGGAGTGGGTGCAATATGTCATTAGCGCCTACAACGAGAAAATGAATTTTGTCACGGGCTGCACTGGCGTCAGCGCGCCGCAGTTGTATCCATATTTCCCGCAGCAAATCGCTGGATTGTTAGGTGCCATTAAAGGCGCGGCGGAATATGAATCCATGGTCAACGAGTCGCTTGCGGTTGATGGCGTAGCCACGGCGCCCAAATATTTGCAGGCGCAGCGGCGCATGGGCCCGCAGTTGGTGGCGCACTTGCTCATGGTGGGATTGATTATTGTTGGCAACGTTATTTTCTTCGCACGCAAGCGCAGAGGTGCCGCATGACGCGCCAGGCAAAAACATGGTTGATCATTGGCGCGGTCTTTGTGGCGTTGATTGTCGTGCGTGGCATGATTGGTCAAGGTCTTGGTCGCGTGTATGTGAAGCGCACCGATGTCACGGTGACATTGCCGGATGCGGCGGCGGCGGGGGCGCCAAGCGCTTCAGCCAATGAGTCAATAAACGTGTCACCATCTGCCGCCTCAACGCAAGTAACTGGAGCTCCCTCAAGCGGGACAACTTCCGCAACAAGTGCTTCAACAATTTCATGGCAAGAGTGGAAACAAGTTCCGCCACTGGAATTTATCGCCGCGCAAAAGGCAAATCCCGCGCAAACAGAAATCGCACTGTCGTGGCCGCGCACTATTGGTCTGTGGCTTGCCGCATTCTTCACGTTGGCGATATTTAGTTTCTTGTATGCGGATAATCCGTTCTACAAAATCGCGGAATCCCTTGTGGTTGGAGTGAGCGCGGCGTACTGGGGAGTGATTGGTTTTTGGGACACGCTGGTTCCCAAAATGTTCGGTGCGCTCACGCCGGGGCTTGTGAAAAGTTTGGTGCAGCCATCGCTTGTTGCACCAGAAAGGCTTCAGCAAATCAGCATGGTCTTCGCGCTGATTCTTGGCGTGATGATGTTGTGGCGATTGCTGCCGCGCGGAGGTTGGATTAGCGCGTGGCCGCTCGCGTTTATTGTTGGCGTTACCGCGGGATTGAAAATCGTCAGCCATGTTGAAAGCGATTTAATGGCGCAGGCCGCGGCCACCATGAAGCCGCTGGTTGTTTCGGTCACGGACGCGTCGGGCGCAACAAATATGTGGGACAGTTGGTGGGCAAGCGTGGCGAATGTGTTGTTGGTGACGGGCGTGATTTGCTGTCTTACATATTTCTTCTTCAGCGTTGAGCACAAGGGCGTGGTCGGCGGCGCCGCGCGCGTGGGCATTTGGTATCTCATGATCACCTTCGGCGCCTCATTTGGTTTCACCGTCATGGGCCGCATTGCGCTGTTGGCCGCGCGCGTGGAATTCTTGTTCGATGATTGGCTTTGGCTCATCGATCCAAACCACTTCCGCGGTTTGTAATTTCAGTTGGCTTGACAAGAGTTTCTTGAAAAGCACTTGACAAGAAAATAAATCACAAAAATCCTCTGGAAAAAAGGCGACAAAATTAAATAGCTCCTGGATTGTGTCGTACAAGTCAACCACGCGAAAATGATCGGGTGATTGTGTTCTAGAAATAGTTTCTGGGATCAATTTCAAAAATCTTGTCGGCCAAAAAATCTATATATAAAGGAGTTGGAAAATGTCAGTAAGCAAGAAATGGTTCGCCTTCATGGCGGCGGTGTTGTTCTGCGCTCAAAACGCGTTGGCGGATGTGGTGGCCGCTTGGAATTTCAACGCATTGGTTGACCCAGTCCCATCCATGTTCACGGCAGACAACGGGCACGGCGGACTTTCGTTGGCCGATTTCACAGGCGGACTAAGCCCGTTGGTTGGAACAGATTTCAATGCCGTTAGTGGAGTTCTTGCGGGACAAGCGCTCACGGTCACGGGCCTTTCGCAAAACACAAAGTCGCTTGTGATCGATGTGGACACGCAGGGGATGAATCGATTGCAGTTCAGCGTGGCCGCGCGGCGCAGTGCCAGCGGATTTTCAAACATGCTTGTGCAAGTTTGGAACGGTCAACTCTGGAATGATGTCGGCGTAATTTCCGCCAGCACCACGCAGTGGCAAATCCATTCCATGGATCTTTCTTCTTGCACATTCGCTGACAACGGATCGCTTCGATTGCGGGTGCAGTTCTCTGGAGCGACAAGTTCCAGCGGCAACGCGCGCATTGACAACCTGCGCGTGGATGGAAGTCTTGTTCCTGCGCCTGGTGCAATCGCCGCCGCGGGGGCAGCCGTTATTGCCGGCGCTCGCCGAGGCGCACGCACAAATGAAACCAGCGCTGATAAACAAGCAGTCGCGCCGCCAGCAAGCCCGCTGCCAGCAAGCGCGCCCGCCGCGGAACCCGTGCCCGTAAAAATTCGCGCTAAAAAGATCACGAGAAAGACAAAGTGAATTCAGCAAGGTGACCGGGATGGGCGCGTACGTTCTAGGCTTGGTGGGCACTTTCATGTTGGCGTAAGAAACACGCGGGCGCCCACTTGAAGACATCGAAGCGAGCAAAGATGGAATCGCCGACCGGCGTATTTTATTCCGCTTCGGTGTCTTCAAAGCCAAGCGCGTCAAGCGCGGCGTCTTTTGCGGCTTGATCTTTCATCGCATGGTCCTTCGGATCGTCTTTGGCCTGCGCGGCTTGGGCAAATTTGGCGTGCGCTAATTTCACCGCCAATTCAATCGCGGCCTTCATGCTGTTGGGGCTGGCGGTATTTTTGCCGGAAATATTAAACGCGGTGCCGTGGTCTGGACTTGTGCGAACAATGGACAAACCAATCGTTGTGTTCACAGCGCGGTCAAATCCCAGCAACTTCACCGGAATCAAACCTTGATCGTGGTACATGGCCACCACTAAATCCCATTTACCAGCGGCGGCGTCTATGAAAATGGTGTCGCCTGGAAATGGTCCGCGCACATCAATGCCGTTGCGCCGCGCTATCTCGATCGCGGGCGCGATCACGCGCTCCTCCTCATCGCCAAACAATCCATTTTCACCCGCGTGCGGATTCAAGCCGCACACCGCGATTTTTGGTTTTTCAATTCCAAGTTGTCGGCAATAGTTGTAACCCAGATCAATCGGATCAAAGACTCGGCCAATGGTGAGCATGTTGCGAATGTCCATCAACGGCACATGCGCCGTGGCAAGCGCCACCCGCAACCGCGGACTTTCAAACAACATCGTGTGGCGTGTGGCCTTGCAACGCGCCGCGAATAATTCCGTGTGACCCGGCCATTTGAAACCGGCCACCGACCAACTTTCTTTTGAGATTGGCGCCGTCACCACCGCGTCAACGCGCCGCGCATCGCCAATTGGTCGAAGCGCGTCTGCGATCGCATCTTCTACAAACGCTTTGGAAAGCAATCCGCCAACCCGGCTCGGCGCATGAGTTTGCGGCAGTGAATCTTCGTGACCATAATCAATCACCACAGGTTCTGCGGCAACGCCGCGCGTGGCGGGAATATTTTCCTTCGCAATCCGAAACCAAAATGGCTGCATGCCAGCGCGATCCGCCGCGTCAACAAGCGGTTGATTTTGCCCGTACACAACAAATTTTCCCAGCCGCAAAATCGCTGGATCACACAACGCTTTCGCAACCACCTCGGGACCAATTCCCATGGGGTCGCCCATGGTGACGGCAATCACCGGTTCAAAGCGAGCGGTGTGTTGCTTGGATGTGTCGTGCGTTGACATGGCATACACATCATAGATGCCATGTCCACGTTCATCCGCCGCTTTTCCAACCTGGTCCAGGGGGCGGCTTCACACGCGTGGTCGTGGTCGCTTGATCAAATTTACGTCCTTTGTATCCGCTGCACACGATGAACATTTCCACGCTTTCGGCGCGGCTTGAAGTGGGCTTATATCCTTGCGCCTCGCAAAATATATTTTTAGCGCGCGCCAACAATTCCAAATATTCACCGCCTTCAAATACTTTCATGGCCAAATCGCCGCCAACTTTCAGCACTTCTTTGGACAAATCAAGCAGTGCATGGCAAAGCCGCACGCTGATTGCGGCGTCGGCCATTGGCACGCCCGTGGTGTCCGGCGCCATATCGGAAAGAATCACGTCGAAATAGCCGCCAAAATCGGCCAATGAAATTTGGCGCAAATCACCGCACATCAAGCGCACATTTTTGGGAAGTCCTCGTGGATCAATTGGCTTTAAATCCACGCTCACAATTTCGCCGCGTTCGCCAACTATTTTAGAGGCCACCTGAGTCCACGATCCAGGGGCGGCGCCGGCGTCAAGCACGCGCATGCCGCGTTTTAAAATTCGAAAGCGCTCGTCGATCGCCAACAATTTGTAGGCACTGCGCGCGCGATAGCCATCTTCTTTGGCTTTACGAAACCAATGGTCTTGGACTTCTTTCATGATGAGTATTTCTTGTGGTTGGTCCGCGGTTCAAGGCCAATGAAATGTTCCAGTGCTGTGCGGATCCTCCACAATAGTGATGCGGATATCTCCATCCACGTTGCGCATCACAATTGGATTCTTTCCACCATTTAAATTGGCATGCAGCGAGTTTTGATCATTGCGTTTATCCACCATGATCCACCTTCCGTAGCGGCAATAAGAAATAATATTTCCGCCCACGGTTTCGCAATCAAATTCGCCCGCGCTTTCGCCACGCGTGCTCCAACTAATATCCGCATCTTTGTTCACCATGGCGCAAGGTTGATCCATGGGCCATGGGGTTCGCACACGAATTTCACCACCCGTTGTGCTGAGGTCAACTGGGCCACGATTGTCATCCACAATAATTTTCCCGCGCCGCGTGTTCACGGTTACGGCGCCCAATCTCGCAACATCCACCTCAATATCAGAGCCAACAAACCAGGCGTCAGGGTCCGTGCTTAAAACCTCGATCATCAATGTGTGGCCGCCGGATTCATTCGCGTCAATATGCGCCGACCATTTGATTTTCTCCAACTGCATTTTAGGATCGTTGGCGGAGCGAATTTCAATCCGCGGCTCAATGCGCACAAGCGAGTCGCCCGTGGCATCTTTGGTCTTGCCGCGGATCACAACATCGCCTGAAGCATTTTTTATATGCACATCAAGCACATCCTCTGAATCAGCAAAGACAAGATCAATGGGCTTGTCCACCGCGCCAGAAATTCCATCGCTCATTCCGTTGATCACGCGGTTTGCCATTCGTTCCGTGCTGCTGCCACCATTGCAAGATGCAAGCAGAGCGACCGCAAGTGATACAAAGATGGGAGTCTTGAGCGAAGGCACAATCGGAGTCTACCGATAGCATGGATGTGAATGCACTCTTCGCTAGCCCTCTATCTCTTCAGGTATGTTCTTGGCGTTTCATTTGCCGTTTCGATTGGCGCCACGGTTGTCCCCGCGTTTGGCGCGGAATCTGATCGGATTGAAGTTGTTCTTCCAAATCAATCCCAAGAACTTGTGAACAAGGGAGTCGCCGCTGGCCGGCTTAAATTGTTTTTAAATAGCACGCGTTCCAAGAATCACGGCGACCCCGCGGACGGTCCCTTTTTTGAAGATCCACAGCCAATCTATAGCGTTTTTGTTCAATCGCTCAAGCCCGGAAAGCCCATCGTGATTGATTCCTCCGCGGCGGGGTGGCCAGTTCCCTTGGATCAACTTTCTGGCGAGTACCAAGTGCAGGCGGTGTTCGACAATCACCACAGCGAACGCGGGCATCATAGTCCCGGAAATTTATTTTCCAAGCCAGTGACAATCATGTTTGATCCAATCGCGCGCGACACAAATGTGATCGAGCTCACCGAGTCTCTTCCAGAAATGGAATTGCCCACGATAGAGAATGTGGTGTGGATTAACGAAGCCAGTCCCATGCTCTCTCTGGCCACCGGAAAAGCAACGCGCCAACGTGCCGCAGTTGTGTTGCCCAAGGAATACAACAACATCAACTTTCCTCGTAGAGTTTGGCCAACTGTGTATGTCATTCCTGGTTTCGGCGGACGCTTCACCGATATTGATTCCACCATTCGCATGTTGCGTGCGCCAAGTTCTGGCGCGGTTCCGCAAGCGGTCTGGGTAATTCTGGATCCAGAATCACCGCTGGGGCATCACGCGTTTGCCAATTCACAACTGAATGGACCGCGCGCCAACGCGTTTGTGCAAGAATTTATTCCACTTCTTGAGGAGCGATTTCGCCTAATTCGCAATCCCGCCGCACGGTTGTTAACCGGCCATTCAAGCGGCGGATGGAGCAGTTTGTGGCTGCTGTTGACGCATCCCAACGATTTCGGCGGCTGTTGGTCCAGTTCGCCGGATCCGGTTGACTTCAGCGCATTTCAATTAAGCGATCTGTATCGCGATGAAACTATTTTCACGGATGCCCAGGGAAACTTTCAGGGTTCGTATCGCAAATCAATCGGCCCCGTTGATGAAAAAGTTCTTATGACTGTTGCGCAAGAAGTTGGAATGGAGCGCGCTCTAGATCCAGATGGCGGCTCGGGCGAGCAGTGGGATTCTTGGGCCGCGTGTTTTGGTCCGCCAGGAATTCGGCAAGATCTTCCGCAGCGGGCGTTTGATCCCACAACCGGAAAGATCAACCATAACTTGATTGAAAAGTATTGGAGCAAGTACGACATTGTTCGTCTCGTCACGCGCAACTGGAAGGAACTCGCTCCCGTGTTCGCGACCAAGGTGCACTTGCTTGTTGGCGGGCGCGACTCATTTTATTTGGAGCGCGCGGTTATGAATCTTCAAAAGAAAATTGCCGCGCTGCAAGAGGCCGATCGGCGCGCCGGTGTTGCGCCCGTAAAGGGCGATGGATTTATAGAGATCCTTCCCGACGCGACGCATGACACTGCGGCCGTGGTTGCGAACGGGCGGTTCGCCATTTCCATGCGCGAATACCTTAAAAAGCAGGGCTTTGGCGAGTGAATTTCATTTCGTAGCATAGCTGCAATGGATATGACATCGCATACCAATCCACTTGTTGGCGTGATCATGGGAAGTCAAAGCGACTGGGAAACCATGGCGCACGCTTCATCCATGCTCACCAAGCTTGGGGTTGCGCATGAGTGCCGCGTGGTGAGCGCGCATCGCACGCCAGATCTGTTGTTTGAATATGCGTCCACGGCGGCCGCGCGAGGATTGCGCGTGATTATCGCGGGGGCTGGAGGCGCCGCGCACTTGCCCGGCATGTGCGCCAGTAAAACAATTTTGCCCGTGCTTGGTGTTCCCGTGAACACCACCGCGTTGCAAGGAGTGGATTCGTTGTTGTCCATCATTCAAATGCCCGCAGGAATTCCCGTGGGCACGCTGGCCATTGGCCGCGCTGGCGCGGAGAACGCGGGCTTGCTTGCGGCGTCAATCATTGCGCATGATCATCCACATATTCGCGCGGCGTTGGCGGCGGACCGCGCCGCTCGCGCGCTTATTGTTCTTAGCAATCCTGATCCATCACTGGCCGGCACAAAGGACGTTACTCGGTGAACATAGGAATTGTTGGCGGCGGTCAACTTGGACAAATGTTGGCGTATGCTGGCTTGAAACTCGGGCATTCATTCAAGTTTCTTGTTCCCAAGGGCGAGTGTTGCGTTGAAGCATTAGGTGAAGTGATTCGCGGGGATTTTACGGATACAAAGTTGCTCAGAGAATTTGCCAGCGGCGTGGATGTATTCACCTATGAATGGGAAAATGTGCCGCAAGCCACTCTTGATGCGCTTTCCGGTTTCGCGCCTATGCGCCCTTCGCCAAAATGCGCGAAAGTTGCCAAAGATCGCATTCAAGAGAAAAAGTTTTTTCAAGCGGCTGGGTTGAATGTGCAAAAATTTGCTGCAGTTTCTTGCGAGTCGGATCTTGCGGCGGCGTTGGAGCATGTTGGGACGCCCGCCATGTTGAAAACGCGCGGTCAGGGCTATGACGGCAAGGGCCAGCGTCGCATTACGGATCCCGCGCGCGCATTGGAGGCGTTTGAGCAACTCGCAAACGTTCCTTGCATTCTTGAGTCGTTCGTTGCATTTGATTTTGAAATCAGTTTGATCGCCGTGCGCGGGTATCAACTTGGCGCGACTGCCTTGGGCGCAACAACCAAGTCCGCCATACCGAACGCACCTTCAGCGGCCACAATTTATTTTTATCCGCCGTGTCTCAATCAACACGTCAACGGCATTCTTCACAAGACATCCGTTCCAGCCGAAGGTGTTTTGCCCGAACTTCTTGAGCACACCCAGGCGGCGGTTGCAAAGATGATGGAAACACTTGATTATGAAGGCATTTTGTGCGTCGAGTTCTTCGTGAGCAACACGCCCGCGGGGCAGCAATTGATCGCCAATGAAATGGCTCCACGCGTTCACAACAGTGGACATTGGTCCATTGAAGGCGCCGTGACAAGTCAATTTACAAATCACATTCTGGCCATCACGCGCCAGCCACTTGGTTCAACCGCCACGCATGCCAAGGCCGTGATGATCAATCTTGTTGGAACAATTCCTTTGTCCCTTGAGGCGCCACAAAATATCAACGCACACTTGCTTGTGAAAGAAGCCATTGGCGGGGCGACCGTGGCCCGCACGGTGGTCGTTGATACGCCTGAACAAAATCAAAATGTGACCGCGCACATTTACGGCAAGTCGCCGCGGCCTGGACGCAAGCTGGGGCACATCACAGCCGTTGGTGAAAACGCTCCCCGCCTTGCGGAGAGCGTCTTGAACGGTTGACTCATTGTTCAGTTCAGCTGGCTTCGGCCCGAGGATGCGCCTTGTCATATACCTCGCGCGTGCGCGATGAAGTGAGATGGGTGTAGATCTGCGTGCTGCTTAAACTTTGATGGCCAAGCAACTCTTGCACTTCGCGCAAATTCACGCCGTCACTCATCAACAGATGTGTTGCGAATGAATGTCGAATGGTGTGTGGGCTGATGTCTGGATCCAAACCAGCTTGCACTAAATACTTGGCAACCTTTCGGCGCACCGAGCGTGTGCTTAAGCGAGTTCCATTTTTGTTGACAAACAGCGGAGAACTCGGGGTTTTTGCAACATTCCGCTCGGCATCAAGTTTGGCAAGATAATGCTGCACGGATTCAACAGCCTTGGGATTCAGCGGAACAACTCGTTCGCGTTTGCCCTTGCCACGAAGGCTCACACTTTCCGATCCCGCATCAAAGACCACATCGCCGCGATTCAAACCAACCACTTCGCTCACGCGCATGCCGGTTGCATAAAGTGATTCAAGAATGGCGCGGTCACGCGCTCCAAGAAGTTCCTCAGCATCGGGAGCCGCGAGCAAGCGCTCGATTTGATCCACGGTGATCGCCTTGGGCAAGCGCTTGGCTTGCTTTGGCGAGCGAATCATGGTCATTGGATTGTTCTTAGTGAAACCAGTTTTTTCCATCCATTTGTGGAAGGAACGGAGCGTGGCAATTTTTCGGGCCATGGTGGCAAGCGAATATTTCTTATCGCTCAGCTCCGCCAAGAAACCACGAATGGTTTCAACATCGCAAGCCAACATGCGCGCGGTCACGCTGCGACCGTCAATGTTTGCCTTGCGCGATTCCATCGCGGCCATTTCCGCAGCCATGTCCAACGTTATTTTTCCGGTGGTGCATAGCGAATCGGCATACTGACTTAAGTCCATGGCGTAACAACGACCGGTGTAAGGGCTGAAGTGCCTCTCATCCGCCAAGTACGCTACGAAACGATCAACAATTGGAATATTTACATGCATGGCTTTCACTCCTAATTAAATTTGTTTCAAATGCTTTCAGAAATCTCATCCAGACAAGTTGAAACGGGTCTAGAAACATAGTCCGATACAAACACTAGTACTGCAAATTCAAATACACAGATTTATGGACGTTTCTTTGCTCGAAGTTCAAAAGATCCATAACTAATAATCGGAAGAGTCTATTCTCGGACTTTAGTAAAGTCCTAGAATATTTCAAAAAAAACGGCATAAATTAAAGGGCAGATGTCTGTACCATTGTTCGTTCTTGATTGCGTAGCTCAATTGGTAGAGCAGCCGGCTTTTAACCAGCATGTTCTGGGTTCGAGTCCCAGCGCAATCATTCGTGTTCGGCGCATTTTAAAAAAGAATCCGTATCCCTGATGTTTGTACTTCACGCAAATTGGCACGGTGATCAACTCCACATTTGGGGCGAGTCAAGTTCCCTCTTTCAAAAGTTGTCGCAAGCCGGCGCCCACGAAAAAATTGTCGCGGCGACAGACGATTCAAAATCAGAAGTGATCGCGAATCATCCATTCGCATGCGCGGAAGCGGAACTGCGTGAACTTGCGGCGCGTGTTGGATTTGCTGTCGCGGAAAATGCGACAAGCAGTTCCATGCAACTTCTGCTTCCATTTGACCACAAAAATCCTGCGCCGAGCGATCGACTCGCCGTGGCCATGGATACCGATGTGGACAATGGCGCGGATCTTCATTTGGAGACGGTGCAAGTTTCAACACTCGTCATTCCGGTGAATGAAGTGCAGGAAAAACTTCTCGCGTTTGAAATAGCTGGCGGACTGAATCACGAGCACACCGGCCATGAATTTCAATTTTGGTGCGCCGCCGCGCGATTTGGTTTGGAGTTGATGGAGGATCAGCGCGTGGTTCCAACCGTGCAGCAAGATCGCAGCGGCGTGGTCAAGGCGCATTGGCGTCCTTGGCTGCATGACGCCGCCATCGCCGAGCGCGCCGCCACGCTTTTAGCGGGAATGCCGCCGATTTGCAGGGCTGTGACCGATGCGCATGATGGTGAAGGTTGGCTTGTGTTGGAGTCATTTCTAAACGCGTGCGTGGATTCATTCCTGCGCCAAGTGATGCTGGCGGAAAATTATGTCGAGGCGATTGAAGACCGCGACCCCACGGTGGATCCACATGTGGCGTGGCTTGGCGGTCTTCTTGGCAACAACATCGAGGTGAAAAATCTCGCGGTGGGCGATGTCAGTTTGGTGCGCGGCGTGCGTCAATGGTTGGCCATTCTTGAGGACATTGGCGAAGGTCGTCCTATGCATCTTCTGTTGCAACTGGATGAACCATCCAGCGCGCTCTTCACCAAGCAAGAGGGCGAAGAGGACAAGCATGCGTGGAGACTTTCATTTCAATTGATCACGAACGAGGACCCGCCAACGATTTTAGAAGCCGAAACAATTTGGGCGCAAGCATCCGGCCGTGGTGGCGCAAATCAAGCCGCGGAAAAAACCGCCGAGCTGCTGTTGGGCGAACTCGCGCGTGTCTCGCGTTTGTGGCCAAAGTTTGAAGACGCGCTTGAAGAAACTTCTCCAACCGGACTTGATCTGACAACAGCGGAGGCCTATGTGTTCTTACGCGACATCAAGCCACTGCTTGAGGAGAGCGGCGTGCAGTGCGCGGTTCCTGATTGGTGGGGCGCTTCAAGCACTCGCATTGGCGCGAAGTTGTTTATCGAAGGCGATGGTCCAAGCCCTGAAATGCTCACAAACTCAATGGTTGCTGGGCGAAAAGGCGGATTTGGATTGCACAGTGTGGTGAATTATTCCTGGCAAATCGCGCTGGGAGATCAGCCGCTCACCATGGAGGCCTTTGAAGCGTTGGCGCGCAAAGGTTCGCCGTTGGTGCGCATCAACAATCGTTGGGTTGAAATGCGCAAGGAAGATCTTGAGGCGGGCCTGAAATTCTTGAAGCAACATCCAGGTGGACAAATGTCCTTGCTGGAGGCGTTGCGTTTGGCGCACGGCGCTGGCGATGATGCAAATGGAATTCCAGTTGTGGGAATGGACGCCAAGGGTTGGGTCGCGGAAGTGTTTGGTCCAATCGACGCGATCGATCGCATGCCTCAACTTGAGCAGCCAAAATTATTTCAAGGTTCGTTGCGACCATATCAATTGTCAGGTCTTCGATGGCTTGCGTTCCTGGGTCGTTACGGACTTGGCGCGTGTCTTGCGGATGACATGGGTCTTGGAAAAACAATTCAGTTGATCGCGTTGCTTCAGATTGAGCGTCAAGACTCGCCTGAGGGCGAGCGCGTTGGTCCTACATTGTTGGTGGCGCCAATGAGCGTGCTTGGAAATTGGAATCGTGAACTCACTCGCTTCGCTCCAGAACTCACGGTGCACATCCATCACGGACTTGATCGTCCCCAAGGCGAAAAGCTCAAGGAAGTGGCGGAGAAATCCGATGTGGTGATCACAACATACGCCTTGGTTGCGCGTGATCAGGAAGATTTGGAGAAGATCGCGTGGCGCCGCGTGGCTCTAGACGAGGCGCAACACATTAAGAATCCACCAACCAAGCAAACCGCGGCAATTCGCGCCATTCAATCGGATCATCGCATTGCGCTCACAGGTACGCCGGTTGAAAATCGCCTGACCGAATTGTGGTCGATCATGGAATTCTGCACGCCTGGTTACCTTGGAACGCTGGCGGATTTCAAGCGCCGCTTCGCTGTTCCAATCGAGCGCCATCGCGATCGCAATCGCGCCGAGAAGTTGCGCAATTTGGTGCGGCCGTTTGTGTTGCGCCGTTTGAAGACTGACTTGAATGTCATCAGCGATTTGCCTCCGTTGATTGAGTCGCGCGAACATGTTCCGTTGACCAACGAGCAAATCACCTTGTACGACCAAGTGGTGGAGGAGATGCTTTCCAAGGTTGATCGTGCCGAAGGTTTGCGTCGCCGCGGTTTGGTGTTGAGCGCGTTGGTGAAGTTGAAACAAATCTGCAATCATCCGCTGCACTTCTTGCGCCAGACGCAACTGCCTGACATTGCCACCGAGGACGCGCTGAAGAACATTGGCGAGTCCGACGATTCGCTGGACACCGCGCTGGCCATTCCAGAAAGCCGCGGCGACAGGTCGCTTTCAAGTCGAAGCGGCAAGAGCACGCGTCTTATTGAAATGTTGGAGGAAGTGGTGGCGGCGGGTGACCGCGCGCTTATTTTCACGCAGTACCGACAAATGGGACACCTTCTTGTGACCATGATTCGCCGCGAGTTGGACACTGAATCATTGTTCTTGCACGGTGGAACGCCGCAAGCCAAGCGCGATCAATTTGTTGATCGCTTCCAAGATCCGCAAGGAACGGCGCCGATTTTTGTTCTGAGTTTGAAGGCCGGTGGAGTTGGTTTAAATCTTACGGCCGCCAACCACGTGTTTCATTACGACCGTTGGTGGAATCCCGCGGTTGAAAACCAGGCCACGGATCGCGCCTTCCGCATTGGACAATTGCGCACAGTGAATGTGCACAAAATGATTTCAGACGGAACGCTCGAAGAGCGCATTGATCAAATGATTCAGCAAAAGATGGAGTTGGCGACGCAGATTATTTCCAGTGGCGAAGCATGGCTCACAGAATTGAGCACTGGTCAATTGCGTGAAATTCTTTCTCTTCGCACCACCGCCTTGGAGGACGTATGAGTTTGAATCCCCCGGCGGGGCAGCCCAAAAAACCGGACGCGCCTCGGCGTGTTCGTCATGGAATTAAGTTTCGCCGCAAAAACGGCTTGGCGGATTTGCCGTGGACCGCGCAGGCATTCGTGGAAGTCATTCAAGAAAAGGCATCTCTTGGCGCGCAAGTGTTGGGCATGGAGTACGCGTTAAGCGGCCAGCTCGCGAGTTTTTCCGTGGACGAAGGTTTGGTGGAGGCGCAGGTGCAGGGCCGCGCCTTCAAGCCATACACCGTGCGTATTTCGTTGCAGCACCTCACGCCAGAGAAATGGTCCGAAGTGGTGCAACTTATGGCCAAAGAAGCCATGTTTGCCGCCAAATTGTTGGTGGGCGAAATGCCCGTGGACATTGAGGAAGTCTTTCAAGAATGTGCCGTTCAATTGCTGCCGCACACTTGGAAGGATGCGAAAACTGAATGCGATTGCGGAGAAAAAATTCCTTGCAAGCACATTGTGGCCGTGACGTATTTGCTGGCGGAACGAATTGAAGTTGACCCGTTGGTGGTTTTTGCGTTGCGTGGATTGCCCGGAACAAAGTTGCTTGAACGTTTGCAAGAAGCACGCAACGTTCATTCCGCGGGCGTGAGTCAAAGCCATCAGAGCGCGCAGTTGCCTTCGCAAAAAGCAAAATTGCCGCCATTGGAATCTTGCTTGAATGAATTTTGGAGGCCCGGAAAAAAGCTGAGCGACTTTCAAGCGTTGCCAGCGCAAGAACATATTCCGCACGCGGTTTTGCGGCGTCTTGGCGCCAGTCCGCTTGGCGGAAAATTTCCTTTGGTGGGACTGCTGGCCAGCGTGCAGGACAGTCTGCGCGCCAAAGTGATCGAATTGCGCCAACGCATCGACGAAGGAGCTCCATGATTCAGCCGCCGTATTACCACTATCGACCGCATCCTTGGCATGGACTGGACGCGGGCGCCTCGCCGCCTGATTTAATGAATGCCTACATAGAGATCACGCCGTTTGATCTGGTGAAATACGAAGTGGATAAGCGCAGTGGGTTTTTGCGCGTGGATCGTCCGCAGCGAACCAGCAGCACGCCGCCAACGCTGTACGGATTTATTCCAAAAACACTTTGCGGGCCGCGCGTGGCAAAAGTTGGCGGCATTCAAAGCGGTGACAATGATCCGCTGGATATTTGCGTGCTTTCAGAGCGCCCAATTGATCGCGTGGAGGTGATTCTTGAAACACGCGTTCTTGGTGGGCTTTTAATGGAGGACAACGGCCAGGCGGACGACAAGATTGTGGCCGTTCTGAAGGACGACGCCATTTGGTCCGAAGCCCGCGACATAAGCGATTTGCCGCCGCGACTTGTGGAGCGCATGCAACATTATTTTCTTACCTATAAAATGCGTCCAGGCGAACAGTCGAATGTGCAAGTAAAAGTAATCTACGGAGTGGAGCGAGCCCGCACAGTTGTGGAAGCTTCAATGGCTGATTATCGCGAAGCGTTTCCCGCCTGATTTTCATTCGCTGGAATACGTTTCATTAAATCATCAACGGCGGCGCGTAATTGTGCGTCGAAATTATTTGATTCATCAATTGGATTGGCGGGCACGCGGATATTGGGCATGGCTCCATTATTTTCCATGTCATTGCCCTCCAATGTGTACCAACCACGAAACGGCGTACGGATTGTGGTTCCATCAGTGAGCGAAGTGCTGCCAGTTGAAATCACGCCGCCGTAGGTTTGTTCACCCACCAGACTGCCGCGCTTGAGATTTTTAAACGCGTGACTAACAATTTCCGCGTTGGAAAAACTTTTCTCGTTACACAACATGTTGGTGGGCAAAGTCCAGCGTTGAATGAACAATCGATCTTGTGGATATCCGTTTGTGTACGAACGATCGGCGCCACGCGGAACGGTGTACGCATGCACTGGGGCCATCAAACTGGCCAACACTCGGTCCGCCGTGCTGCCTCCGCCATTGTTGCGGACATCAACAAGCAAGCCATCTTTGCCTTGCGCGGCGGCGCACAGATCGCGTTCAAATTCATCCAAACTGGCTTGATTCATGCTTTGAATATGCAAGTAGCCAATTCGACCGTGGCTCCAATCCTGCACCAACGCGGCATTTTTAAGCACTTCATGTTGATACGCCAAATCCGATTCTTGAGCCCCGGCGCAGGGCGTGATCAAGCAATCCACATTTACCGGCGTGCCGTCTGATTTATTTCGACGCACCGAAACAAGCGTTTCAACTCCAACTTTTCCGCGCAGGCGTTGCTCAAGCGCTTCATTCGTGGCCAGTGGTTCGCCGCCAATGGCCACAATCACATCGCCAACAACAATCGGAGTTTGACTGAGCGCCGACGGACTTTTTGCGAACACTTCGGTCACTTCAAATCCATCCGGCAACATGCGAGTGCGAATGCCCAGACGGCCAATTGGCTGGCGACTTGTGTTGGCGGAGTCGGAGGGCAGTGAAACACCCAGATGACTAGCGTTGAGTTCGCCCAACAGTCGAGCCATGACCCATTCAAATTCACCGTCAGTGCGCGCGGAGTGCGCCAAAGTTTTGTAGCGCGCGGTCAAGGCGTCCCAGTCCAGACCCTTCATGTTTGGGTCGTAAAATATTTCGCCCACAACGCGCGTGGCCTCGTCGAAGCGATGATCATTCCACGTGGTTGGATCAATCAAGGTGTCCGTCTCAAAGTCAACGGGTTTGGTTTCGCCACCCGCGATGCCAGTGGTGCTTAATTTTCCAGCGTTAAACAAAACAATTTTGTCGCCGTTGAGATTGATCTGAATCACCTTGCCAGCCGGCGCCAGTTTTTTCTGGTCCGTTCCATCCCACTTCACGCTGAACACACCTGGACCACCGTCATTGCCCGCAAAAAGAACGCGCTCGCCAGTTGGAGTGATCAACAAACCGCTTTCTTCGCCTGTGATGCGGGTCAGTCTACGGACGCGCAAATACGCGTCATCCAAGTCATATTTTGTTGCTTCCTTGGACTCATCGTCGCCTTCCGACGCGAGCGATTTCTTCTTCGCATCATCGCTCTCTTTGTCGTCGCTTTTTTGCGTGTCATCATTTTTGTCCGCATCCTCGGGGCTCGCTTTGTCTTTCGCATCCGCGCCCTTCTTAGTTTTTTTCTTGGCGCCTGGAGCGGCGGGGGGCTTGCGCTTTTTCACGGTTTCGGCGGCATCTTTGAAATACGCCTCTTGTTCCGCGGCGGAAAATCCATCGACGGATTTATCCAATGCAACCACAAACACATCGGACTCATTGTTCACTCGATCCGAAAGGAAGGCCAGCAACTTTCCGTCAGCGCTGAAGCGAGGCGCGCGGTCGTTGTCTGGATGCCGCGTCATATTCACTGGAGTTTTGGAGCCATCCACTGGCACAAGCCAAATGTCTCGGTTGAAATCGCGGTCATCTTGTGCGAAAGCAATCCACTTGGAATCCGGGCTCCATTGAAATTCAAGTTCCGGATCCCAGCCATCGCGCAGCGTCACGCTTTCGTTTGTGGACAAATTTAAAATCATCAAGTCATTGCCTTGGCGATACGCCAGTAATTTTCCATCCGGACTTGGGGAGGGCTCGCGCTCGGGTAATTGCGAATTCACCACTGGACGAATTTCAAATGCCACGGCTTCTGTCCAGCGAGCGGGATCCAATCGATAATCCACTGGCGGCTTGGGCTCGGTTGGTGTTTTGTCCGACGCATCCGCGCTTTCAGCAGCTTGATTTTCCAAGGTTTTCTCGGTGTTATTCGTGTTTGGAACGTCAGTTTTTGGCGCGTCCCCAGGTTCAGGTTTGGCTTGTGTTGCATCTGGCGTGGTTTTAGGTTCTTCCACGCTTGGCGTTGGCTCTTGCACGCTTGGCGTTGACTCTTGCACGCTTGTTGGTTCTTCCACGCTTGCTTTCGGCAACGCCATCGCGGCCTTGGCATCTTTGCGCACTTCGCCGCGCGTACGCGACACGAGGGCTTCAAAAATATTTTCATTGCCATCTAAATCACTGACAAAATACAATCGACTTCCATCGGCACTCCATGCAATGTCGCGCTCATGCGATGGTGGCAACGTGACGCGCGCCACAGGCGACTTCTCATCCATGCTGCGCACAAAAACATCCCCGTATGCAACGAACGCCATTGTCTTTCCATCGGGGCTTAAGGCCGCCTCTGAAATATCTTTTCCAACACGGCGTACCTCGACGGCTTCGACCGTATCCACGGACGCGGAAAGCGCGATGGGTTGAGGCTGCGCTTGGCTTGTTGCAAGATCAAGCTTGTACAACTTGTTCCAAGATGCGATCACAGCGCTGCGTCCATCCTCGGCTACATCAAATGACGCAATATCGTCGGGGAAATTGGTTAATTTTTCACCCGCGGCTTCCGGAGCGTCCGTCACATTTCTTCGATACAGATTGACCACGCCATCGCGCTCCGAGAGCATCAGATATTGATTCGGGCCGCACCATTTCGCCTGCCCATCGTTGCCGGCAAATTGAGTGAGCCGCGTGAACGCCTGCTCAAGTGGTTTCTTCGAATCGAACAACCACACATCGCGCTGATCCGAACCGCGATACCCGCGGCGCGCCCAAGAACTTCCGCCGCGCTCGATTAAATATTGTCCGCGACCATTCGGCGATGCGCTGGTTCCAAAGGCTTGGTTCAACCGCTCAATTCTGCCACCCACGCCAGGAACCGAGTAGCAGCGGGGCACTCGATAAAAATCTCCTTCACGCGCGGAATCAAAATAAATAGTTGGCACTCCCGCGTCGTTGTTTGCGAACGCGCTCAACGAACAAGCAGATTCACCGAAAGTAATTTGTGTCGCTTCGCCGCCAGTCGCCGGCATAGTCCAAATATTTCTGTAGCCATCGCGTGAACTTTCAAATGCAATTGTCGCGCCATCTGGACTCCATGCGGATCTCGTTTCATCCGCTGGATGGTTGGTGATTCGCACCGCATTGCTGACAACTGAATTTGGAGCAAGCCACAAATCACCTTGCCAAGAAAAAACCATGTTTTGCCCGTTTGGGCTGATCGATGGCCAGCGTGCAAGGTTGATCGTGGCCGCGGACGCTAGCGAATTTGTAAGCAGGGCAAGCAGAATTGAGGTGTAAAGCAAGCGGAATTTCATGGTTTGGAGCCTTTTGAAAGTGTTGAAAAACCAATTTACCCCCATGCGGGGTGCGTGAGAGGAAATTTCATCAAAAAAGTTATGGGATTTCTTGCATTTCATCATTTCATATTCGACATTGAATTGCGTAGGTGTGGTGACTGCAATTCGCAGCGCCAATGAAAGGAAAGGGAGTGTCATGGAAAATAGCAACGGTCAAGTTCAAAAAATCGCAATGCAACCAGGAGCAACAAACTCAAAGTTGGAGCATTTGCGCGGCATTTTGTCAAAGCTTCAGCAAACTATGGAGGCGCGGCGGGATGAGCGCATGGGTCGCACAACCAAGCCGGCCTTGGCAGCGGTGCCGCAGAATATTGCGTTTCCAAAGCCAATCACAACTCCTTCAACCAGTGGCAAGCCTCGAGCAACTTCAAAGTCATTGAGTGACTTTGAAGCGGCGTTCGCGCGCCTGACAAGCAGGCAAGCGAGTTAACCAAACTTCTAAGGTTTAGTCCGAAGGAGGTCATCGAGTAACGGCGTAGGTCCAAGCGTGTACATTCTGCTACCCATGCGCCCAGACTCCTTGACCTTTCTTCGTACTTTACTTGATACCCCAAGCCCTTCTGGTTACGAAAGAGCCGGCCAACAAGTTTGGCTTTCCTATGTCCGGCCATTCGCCGATCGATGTTGGAACGACGCATACGGAAATTGTTTTGCAAGCGTTGAGCCCGCCAAAAGTGGAAAAGACGTTATCACTTTGGCGCTGTGCGGCCACGCCGACGAAATTGGTTTGATGGTGAACTTCATCGACCCAAATGGTTTTGTGTATTGCAAATCCATTGGCGGCATTGACGCGGGAAGCATTGTTGGCAAGCGCGTTCAATTTATGAGTTCGGTTGATGGCGTGACGCAGCCCGTTGTTGGATTGATTGGCGCGACCGCGATTCATTTGCAAGACAAAAGCAACGAAGGCAAAATGCGAAAGTTGCACGAGTTGTACGTGGATATTGGCGCCAAGGATTTCGCCGCCGCGCAAGCGTTGCTGAATATTGGCGACGCCGGCGTGTTCATGGATCAAAGCATGTTGATGGGTGACGGCCTGATCGTGGCGCGCGGTTTGGACAATCGCATTGGAACATTCGCCGCCGCCGAGGGATTACGTTTGATCGCCGAGAAGCGATCGGAATTAAATGTGCGCGTGGTTGCGGTGAGCACCGTGCAAGAGGAAGTTGGTTTGCATGGCGCCAGCATGATCGCGGGTTCGCTTCATCCCAACGTGGCGCTGGTGACAGACGTTGGGCACGCCACGGATAGTCCTGGCATTAATCATCCGCAACACGGGCATTTTAAATTGGGTGGCGGTCCCAAAGTTTCCGTGGGTGGCGCGGCGCAGCCAGAAGTAACGGCGCGCATCTTTGAGGTGGCCAAAGCCAAAAATATTGTCGTGCAACGGGGCGGCGCGCCTGGAAGAACGGGCACGGATACGGACGCTATTTTCATCAATGGCGGCGGAATCGCAAGCGGTTTGGTGAGTTTGCCCATTCGCTACATGCACACAACGGTGGAAATGACGGCGCTGAAAGATTTGGAGCAGATCGCCGAAATTTTCGCCGGCTTCGCCTTGAGTCTCAAAGGAAATGAAGTGTTCGCTCCGCAATTGTAAAGGCGACGCATTGGGTAGACTCATTTGGTCATGTTGAAATTTGTACGCGAAGCATTTCGAGATATTAAAAATACAGGCAGCGTGTGGCCCAGCAGTCCCGCGCTTGCAAGTGCTATGACCAAGGGGCTTTCCGCTCGCACTGGTAAAAGGCGCGTGCTTGAGGTTGGTCCTGGTACTGGTCCGTTCACCAAGAAATTACTGAAAGATTTGCGTGCGGGCGACCATCTTGATGTGGTGGAAATGAATGAACTTTTTTGCGATGCCCTGGAGAAAAATATTCTGGCGCCATTTCGTAGGTCGCATTCCAAAATCCATGTTGAGTTGCACCAAGGAAAAATTGAGGACGCGCAACTGGATGGCAACTACGACTTGATCGTGTGCGGTTTGCCATTTAATAATTTTCCACCCACGCTCGTGCGGGCCATCTTCAAGGACCTGATGGAATTACTGGTTGATGGCGGCGAGTTGGTTTACTTTGAATATGCCGGCGTGCGCGTGATCAAAGGAACTTTAGTTGGCTCCAAGGGAAAGAAGCAGTTGAAAGAAATCCGTGGAATTCGCCGCGAGTTGTTCAAGGCGCATGATGGACGACAGCAATTGGTCATGGCGAATCTTCCACCAGCGCTTGCGGTTCGTTTGCGCAAAGCCACGGCTTCGATTGGCGCTGAACGAGCATTGATAAGGTAATTTGATCTCATGGCGTGGATCAATGAAAATTATTTAAAATTAAGCGCGGGCTATTTGTTTCCTGAAATTTCGCGGCGCGTGAAAGTTTTTTGCGACGCGAATCCAGAACTTGCGGCCAAGGTGATTCGCTGCGGCATTGGCGATGTGACCGAGCCGCTTCCGGAAGTCGCCGTTGCGGCTTTGCGCGAAGGTGTTGAAGATTTAGCGATTCGTGATCGCTTTCAAGGCTACGGACCACCCACGGGCCATGAGTTTGTGCGCGCGGCGATTGCCCAGAGCATGTTCCGCGAGCGCGGTGTCGATATTGCCGACGACGAAATTTTTCTTTCCGATGGAAGCAAGCCGGACGCAAGTCATTTTCTGGAATTGCTTGGCGGTGGAAATGTGATCGCGGTTCCTGATCCGGTGTATCCGGTGTATGTGGACACCAATGTCATGGCTGGCAACACCGGCGTGATGCAAGACGGCCGCTACGAAGGCTTGGTGTACATGGATGCGACACCTGAAAATGGATTTGTTCCAGAACCACCTTCGCAATCGGTGGACGTGGCGTATTTGTGTTCACCCAATAATCCAACCGGTTCGGCCATGAATCGCGCGGCGCTCACGCAGTGGGTGAATTGGGCGTTGAGCACCGACACGCTGATTTTGTTTGATGCCGCGTACGAGGCGTACATTCGTGACGGCGATATGCCGCGAAGTATTTTTGAAATTCCAGGCGCAAAAAAATGCGCGGTGGAATTTCGTAGCTTCTCAAAAAATGGTGGATTCACTGGGCTTCGATGTGGATTTACTGTTGTGCCCAAAGAATTGACTGGGCGAACGCGTGACGACAAGCGAATTTCATTGCACGGTTTATGGTCGCGCCGATGGAGCACATGCAGCAATGGCGTGAGTTGGCCGGTGCAAAAAGCCGTGGCCGCGTTGTGCACGCCTGCGGGGCAAAAGCAAATGACTGCGTTGTGTGATTTCTATTTGGCCAACGCCGCCATTCTTCGCAAAGCCATCGCGGCGCAAGGACTTCAAGTGTGGGGTGGCGAGAACGCGCCGTATGTGTGGCTGAAATGCCCCGCGGGTCTTTCAAGTTGGGACGCTTTTGATGTGTTGCTGCGTGAAGCGCAATTGGTCACCACTCCGGGCGCCGGCTTTGGAAATTGCGGCGAAGGATTTTTGCGTGTGAGCGCTTTCAATTCGCGCGCGAATGTGGAGGAGGCCGGAAGGCGCCTTTCATTGTTGACCGCGGCGCCGTCAAAGCAATAAATTTTATTTATATAAAACGCTGAAATTTACACCTCAATGAGCGTGGATGCGTTTGAAAATTTCTCGCGTTCAATCGCCAAGGGCGAGGGCGTTAAAATTTGTAGCTCGCAAATATGCCAAGCACAAGCGCCGTGCCGCCATCCTCGCTTGCCACAAAATTGTTGGAGCTATCGTAAATTTTGAGTTGATTCATAACCGCCGCGCCCGCCACAAAGTCAACGCGGAATTGCGTGGCGGGTTTCCATTCAAACCGTCCATACAAAGTGATTTGCTGCTCAAGGCCGGCACCATTGGCGAACAAACCGTTGTCGTTGAGGCGGAACATTCGATATTCCCAAGCGCCGCCAAGGGCCGCGTTGCACTGCGTTGATAGTTCCTGCACAAGTTCCAATCCCACAAATGGATTTGCCTCCGGTCCACGCACATTGGAAATGCGCAGCCCTTTTTTAATTTCCCAATCAACAATTGGAACCGGAACCGCAAGCACGGAATTATTCAGCTGGCCTTTCACCAACAAGCCAATTCCAAGCACATGCGTTTCATCAAAGGCGTAGCGGAAATTTGCCAAAGCTCCACCAGTGATGGTCTTGCCGGCACTGGCATTTGATTCACCAGACATTTGCAGCAATGGAGCCGCGCCAACGGACCAATGATCGCTTAGGCGAATGTCAAAGCGCGGAAGAATGCCAAGCGTTTCCACATTGTTCCATGAGGTGGCGGCAAAAATGCTGTTGCCAGTGAAGTTGTAATAGTCATATTCGTAGGCAACTCCAACGGAAAGCGTGACTGTTTCAGAAAGCGTGTAGCGACTTGAAAGCCCAAAGAACGCACGATCGGCGGTGTAGGAACCGCTGCCTTCAATGGAAGTATTGAATTGATGCTCGTAGCCAGCTGAGATTTTTAAACTGTTGTTTGGTTTTTCAGTTGGTGGCGCGGTCGGCGTGGAGGCATTTGTTGCGGCCGCGGTATTGGGCGCGGTTTCTGCCGCGACATCTGGCGCGGTTGTGGCTGGTGCTATAGTTGGTGTTGTAGCTGGGGTCGTGGAAGTGGCAGGTGGTTGAGTTGCCGTAGTTGCTGGCGCAACTTTGGGCGGCGTCTTTTGCGCGGGCTTGTTGTCCCCACCAATATTTTGCGCGATCGCGGAGCTTGTCAGCAGGGCGGTGGTTGCGATGTAAACATACTTGCGCATCATTTTTTATTTCCTACTGTTTGTCGTTCAGACCGGATATCGGCGGGAGTGGTTTCAAGAAGATTTTCCAAAATACTATCGGCGCTACGGCCCTCGGCCTCCGCCTCAAAGTTAAGCAGCATGCGATGTCGCATCGCGGGCAGCAACGCGGGGCGCACATCTTCAAAGGCGACGTGCGCGCGGCCCGCAAGCAACGCATTCACTTTGCCGGCCAAAATAAGCGCCTGAGCGGCGCGTGGACTGGCTCCAAAGCGCACGAATTGATTCACCATGGGCGTTGCAAATTCACTCTTGGGATGCGTTGCCAAAGTAAGGCGCACCGCGTAATCCTGCACGGCAGCATCCACGCGCACTTTGCGCACCAACTTTTGATACGCGATGATTTGTTCCGCGCCAAGCACCGCCTCCACTTTGGCCTCAACTCCACTTGTGGTGCGCTCCAAAATGGTGGTGAGTTCAGCGCGCGAGCTATAGCCCACAAGTAGCTTGAATAAGAATCGATCCAACTGCGCCTCTGGCAATGGATACGTTCCCTCTTGTTCAATTGGATTTTGCGTGGCCATGACTAGGAAGGGTGGCTCAAGCGGGTGCGTCACTCCGCCAACAGTCACGCTGCGTTCCTGCATGGCTTCAAGCAGAGAACTTTGCGTCTTGGGTGTGGCGCGATTTATTTCATCGGCCAAAAGAATTTGCGCGAAGATGGGTCCCTTGCGAAATTGAAAGTCGCGGCCGTGCTCGCCTTCGACCACGATCGTTGTTCCAGTGACATCGGCGGGCATAAGGTCGGGGGTGAATTGAATGCGGCCAAATTTCAGTTGCAGCGCATGACTGAGCGTGCGAATGAGAAGCGTTTTTCCCAGTCCTGGAACGCCTTCAAGCAGTACATGGCCGCCCGCAAACAAGGCGACAAGCACGCCATCCACAACATTGGTTTGGCCAACAATTACTTTGAGCACTTCGGATTTCACCCGCGCGAAATCATTGCGAAACATTTCGATGGCGCGCTCCGCATCCTTGGAATCACTCATGGGCGCATCATAGGGGAGAATAAATGTAGATTTTGTATGATCATCCGCTTGCGCAACTGTTTCTTTAACCCGAGGTTCTGACTCGCAACCATGTCTTCCATTCAAACATATCCACGAAAGAAGTCGAGCCTGGAGTTTGCTGGCGAGTCGGCGCATTTAGAACCACTCCTTGCCAGCGCGTGGGGTCGGGCGCTGATCGCTGGAATTCTTGTGGGGTTCATTCCCGTGTTGTGCGTGATATGGTTTTTTTTCGACAAGCAATTCGCCAACCAATTCACTCAAGAAGAATTGGAGCAGTGGGTGTTCCTGCGCTCGATTGGTCTGTTAGGTGATGCGTTGCCTTGGATTTGTCTTTCGGCGGTGATTTTGCTTATAGGAATTTTTGGTAAGCGCAGGGATATCGCCACATGGGCCGTGTTTCTTTGCATTTCGATTGTGGCCAGCGGCGTAGTGGCCAATCTTGTGAAATTTATTTTCCTGCGCGCTCGACCAAATTGGCACGACCAGATTCCCGAAGGCGGAAGTTTTTCATTTCCATCGGGTCACGCCGCCACGATCGGCGCTGTGGCCGTTGTGTGCATGTTGCGCTGGCCCAAATTGCTGCCTATGGCTTTGGTGTTGGTGGCGCTTGTGGCGCTCAATCGAGTCATGTCGCAAAACCACCACATCACGGATGTGATTGCTGGCGCTGCTTTGGGAATGACATGCACGTTTGTGGTCCAGTGGTGCTGGTGGAAATATCATCCTGGCACATTCGCGGACATGGGATAAAGAGCCGTTGGTAAAACGGATTCTTACGCACTTAAAAATGATTCAGATCAATTGCAATTAGGCCGCGGGCGGACGAATTTGCAATTTATCCAGCACGCTGTCAATCAAGCCGTACTTCAACATTTCTGGTGAAGTGAGCCAATTATTGCGTTCACAGTCCTCTGCGATTTGCGCCTCGCTGCGACCAGTGGCCTTGGAATAAATTGCGTACAACTGACTGCGCATGCGCAGAATGTGGCGCGCCTCAATTTCAAGATCGGTGGCTTGGCCTTCAAGCACGCCCGCGATGAGCGGCTGATGCATCAAATTTTCGGCGTTTGGCAGCGCAAATCGCTTGCCCTTTGTTCCACTGCAGGCGATGACCGAACCCATGCTGGCCGCTTGACCAATGATGTAGGTGCAAATATTGCACGGAATAAAGTTCATGGTGTCCACGATGCCCAGACCGGCGGTCACGCTGCCACCAGGACTGTTGACATACAAATGAATGTCCGACTTCTGATCCTCGTTGGCCAAGAAAAGCAATTGCGCCACGACCAAGTTGGCCATCATGTCGCTCACTTGACCGCCAACGAAAATAATTCGGTCGTTCAGCAGGCGGCTGTAAATGTCATACGCGCGTTCGCCGCGTCCGGTTTTTTCAATCACGATTGGAACAAGTGTCATAGTCGGGGGATCTCGTTGTTTGTTTGAGTTTTGGAAATTAGATCAGTTTGTCAATCACATCTGCAAATACGGCTTCAATTATTTTTTTGACTTGTCGGGGAACGCTGCAATCTCGTCCACTAGTCCGTACGCCAAGGCTTCCGTGGCGGTGAAGAACTTGTCGCGCTCGCCGTCTTTGGCGATTCGTTCCACAGGGTTTCCGGTATGGCGCGCCAAAATTTCATTCAGGGCGCGCTTGTCCTTGATGATTTGCTCCGCTTGAATTTGAATGTCGGATGTTTGACCACCAACTCCGCCTGAAGGTTGATGGATCATGACCTTGGCGTTGGGCAAAATGTGGCGCTTCTTGGCTTGGCCAGCGGCCAGCAACAACGCGCCGCCTGAGTACGCGCGTCCAATGCAGTAAGTGGAAACTTCACTGGAGATAAATTGCATGGTGTCGTAAATGGCCAGTGTTTCGTCCACATCGCCACCTGGAGTGTTAATGTAGAAGTTGATGTCTTGACCGCGCTTTTGGCTGTCGAGATACAACATTTGCATCATGACGCGGGCGGCGCTGGATGGTCCAATCTCGCCAATCAAGAAGACGACACGATTTTCGAGCAGCAGCTCGTCAATGGTCATCTCGCGAGTTCGTTGGTAACTCGTGGAATTGGTGTTGGAACGAATGATCGAAGATAGAACTTCGTGCGGTAATTGAATCGATTGCGTCGACATGGAGGTGGAATCATAGCGACGACACGGATCTTGTGA